>NZ_VOZS01000013.1:0-132020 GCF_013419675.1 Acinetobacter sp. YH12069
ACCGGTAATTCAAATTATTTTTAAACTTATCAAATAAAACCCAACTTAATTAATTCAACCAAGTCATTGTTTTATCAGAAGTTTTAATCTTCATCACCGCCGATGGATGTGCATTCTACAGTATTTCACATTCGTTGCAACACCTTTTTTATGATTTATTTTACGCATGTCGCTTTTTTAAACACATAAACATTCTTTTGTATTATTATTGGGCTATATACGCCCTATTTCATATAATAAAACGTATATACACCCAATTTTCATTCCATTTAATTTAAGACATTTTTTGATTTCGTATGGTTGTTTTAAAAAAAACTGCCTATTTAATAATGGCGTGCTCCATTTCACCCTTATTATATGCAGCTCCCACAGCAAATATTTTCACAACCACTTTCTCTATTTTGAGTTATGCCAAGTGGGAAACCACTTCACCCAAATTTTGCGTGATTAATAATTCAAGTTTAGTCAATGATTTTAAAAAACTTGCGCCAACCCACAGCAGTTATAAAATTACAGCCATCAATGTGAATGACATCAAATCCAGTCATTGCCAAGTTTTATTTTTTTCCAATCTATCAGCAAAAGAAGAACAAAGTATTTTAAACAACCATGTTAATTTCCCCGCCCTCTCTCTAAGTAGTAACAATAGTGAGTGTGAGTCGGGCAGTGCATTTTGTTTGTATAAAAAAAATCAGAGTTATTCGTTTAAAATTAATATGGAAAGTTTAACGCAGTCACAAATACATATTGATCCACGCGTTTTATTACTGGCGAAGTCATCGGAGTCAGCTGAATGAAACAACTCTATAATCCAATTACATTGCACCAATTATTTACGCGTTCGCAGCTCACCATCTTTGCTTTAACTTTTACAATTTGTTCTGCGATATTTTTGGTTATTTCCACCTATACCATGCATACCTATGCAAAAAACAGCTTAACGATTTTATCGAACGCAATAAACGAACGCGTTCAACCTGCTGTGGTGTTTAATGACCAAACAACGATGCATCAAATTTTAAACGAATACACTCAACTGTATCCCATTCGATCGATAGAAATTACAAACCATCAAAATGCGTCGCTGGCTCATGCTGAGCAACAAGAAATTTCAACATTTTCCAGCCAAGCGATTTTAGATTATTTCTTTTTTAGCCAACCGATTCGTTTAGATATCCATCATGATCAGAAAAGTTATGGTGAACTGATCGTATATGGAAACTCTTCAGATTTAGTTAGTTTCTTCCATAAAATTTTATTGGGTTTATTTTTAGGTTTTATACTTTTATTGGCTACTGTGTTTTGGTCGGTGAATTCTGTTTATCAATACTTAATGCAATCCGTTCGCTCGATTGTTGAATCAGCCCAAACCATTAGTATTAAGAAAGATTATAAAATGCGGGTTTCAAACTCTGATATTCAAGAATTACACGCACTCAGTACCGCCTTTAATGGTTTACTCAGTGAAATCGAACAGTCAAATAAAAACTTAATTTCAGAAAATGACAAGCTAATTCATCTAGCACGTCATGATGCATTAACCCAATTGCCAAATCGTAATTATTTTTATGAAAAGCTGTTTGAGCTATTTGACCTACAAGCGAATGCTGCTGTGTTCTTTGTCGATATTGAAAACTTTAAACATGTGAATGACCAATATGGACACTTAGCTGGAGATGCAGTACTGCGTGCCTCATCACATTGTTTAAAACAAGCACTGCCAGATGATGCTTTCGTTGCGCGACTCGGTGGTGATGAATTTGCAATTATTATCAATCGCTTAAATTTCCTGACAGAACTCGAAGTCTATTGTCACAAAATACATGAATGCTATGGTTCCACATTTGTTTATGAGCAACATAATATTGCATTACAAGCTAATATTGGTGTGGCACTGATCCAAAATGCAAAATCGCCAGAAGATTTGATCGCAGATGCGGAACGCGCGATGTATGATGCTAAACTTTCGAATAATCATTGGTGCATTGCACTACACCGCCCCAACTCATAGGATTTGCTATGTTAAAGAACGCATTTAAAGTTTTATTTATACTTGCATTCACGGCCACTATGACAGCCTGCATGAGTTTAGGTAACTTAAGCTATAAACAAGCACGTATGCTTAAAAAAGAAGGTTTTGTCTTGACCAATGATGGTTGGACACTTGCCCTACCAGAACGACTTTTATTTGGTTTTGATGATTATCAAATTCAACCTCACCAACAAGGCAAGTTAAATACACTCGCCACTCAACTGATTAAATATGACCTAAACAAAATTAAGTTTATTGGTCATACGGATAATGTTGGACAAGCCAATTACAACCAACAACTGTCAGAAAAACGTGCGCAAAGCGTCGCAAACGTCTTTTTAAAGCAAGGTTATAACAGTTCAAATATTCAAATTATTGGCCGTGGTGCTGAACAGCCGATGGTTTCCAATGACACCGAAACAAATCGTGCCATCAACCGTCGTGTAAATGTCACCATCATCCCCTAAATAGCGGAATTTGGAAAAGCCACCTTCAGGTGGCTTTTTTATTTTTTATAAATTTCAGGCATAAAAAAACCGCTAAATGCGGCATCTTTTTCATAGTATTGCTTTTGAGATAAATGGTCGGAGCAGTAGGATTCGAACCTACGACCCCCTGGTCCCAAACCAGGTGCACTACCAGGCTGTGCTATGCTCCGCTTTCAACTTTAAAAGTTGGGGTGAATGATGGGATTCGAACCCACGACAACCGGAATCACAATCCGGGGCTCTACCAACTGAGCTACATCCACCATCATGTTCTTGCTTGTGAATAACCAATATAACGCATTTTAAATTACAGGCATAAAAAAACCGCTGTATGCGGTATCTTTTATCGACCGTTTTCTTTGAGAAAATGGTCGGAGCAGTAGGATTCGAACCTACGACCCCCTGGTCCCAAACCAGGTGCACTACCAGGCTGTGCTATGCTCCGAATTGGGGTGAATGATGGGATTCGAACCCACGACAACCGGAATCACAATCCGGGGCTCTACCAACTGAGCTACATCCACCATCACAACAAGTTTCAGATTCTAGTATCAGAACACCATTATAATGGCGCGCCTGACAGGATTCGAACCTGTGACCATCCGCTTAGAAGGCGGATGCTCTATCCAACTGAGCTACAGGCGCATTACCGATGACATAGACTATCACGCGATTTTTGCCTTGAGAAATTGGTCGGAGCAGTAGGATTCGAACCTACGACCCCCTGGTCCCAAACCAGGTGCACTACCAGGCTGTGCTATGCTCCGTTTCATCTCAGCTTTCGCTGTATCGCATATCGTGCGGTACGGTGTGCATTCTAGGCGTGACGTTGATTAACGTCAACACCTATCTTCAAAAAAACATAAAAAATCATTTCAAGCGATTATTTATCAAGCACTTTAATCATTTTTCAAGCAAAAATTAACGTTTTAAACTGGCACTGAAATTCAACATCCGATCTAAAGGCAATTTAGCACGCTCAGCCAATGCCGGATCTACAAAAATTTCCTGATCGCCTTTTTGTAAAACTTCCAGAATGCCATCCAATTCATTCATGGCCATCCAAGGGCAATGCGCACATGAACGACAAGTCGCTCCCTCACCTGCCGTCGGTGCTTCGATGAGAATTTTATTTGGTACAGCTTGCTGCATTTTATAAAAAATACCACGATCTGTTGCCACGATTAAACGTTCGTGTGGCAAGGTTTGTGCAGCTTTGATCAGTTGCGAGGTGCTACCGACGGCATCTGCAATATCCACCACAGATTCTGGTGACTCTGGATGCACCAAAACTGCTGCATCAGGATACAACGCTTTCATATTGGCAATACCACGCGCACGGAATTCTTCATGAACAATACATGCCCCATCCCATAGCAACATGTCTGCACCGGTTTTCTTTTGAATATAACGACCGAGATGCTGATCGGGTGCCCAAATAATTTTTTCACCTAAACTATCTAAATGCTCAACAATTTCAACTGCACAGCTCGAGGTGACCACCCAATCTGCACGCGCTTTCACTGCTGCCGAGGTATTGGCATATACTACAACTGTATGATCCGGATGTGCATCGCAAAATTTAGTAAATTCATCGACCGGACAGCCCAAATCAAGTGAGCATGTTGCCTCTAGAGTAGGCATCAGTACGGTTTTTTCAGGAGATAAAATCTTCGAGGTCTCCCCCATGAATTTCACCCCTGCAACCACCAACGTCGTTGCTTCATGATCCCGACCAAAACGTGCCATTTCAAGTGAATCCGAAACGCACCCACCTGTCAGTTCTGCTAGTTCCTGCACTTCAGGATCACAGTAATAGTGTGCAACAAGGACAGCGTTACGTTTTTTGAGTTCCGCTTTAATTAATTCAAACTTTTCAAGCTTTGCAGCTTCCGTTAAGTGATGCTCTTTAACATCGCCCAAACGATCCAAATGCGCTTGTACAATTGATTTTGCTTCATTTGCAATTAAGTTGTTTGCATTATTCATCACAACGTCTTCTCTACCCTTAATGCCTGCTACTACACAGGTGCTTCACAACTGACCCATAAATATGGCACTTGGCTATTTTTTACCGGTCATTAAAAAGTTCCACTTATAAAAAAGCCTCACAACGGAGGCTTTTCAAAAACATCAAATATCTTATGAACGATAATCTGCATTAATCTTGACATAGTCATACGACAGATCACAGGTATACACAGTATCTTGAGCACTGCCACGCCCTAAATCTACACGGATCGTGATTTCAGATTTTTCCATCTCCGCAGCCCCTGCTGCTTCGGTATAATCTGCTGCTGCGCCACCATCTTTACAGATTTGAACATCACCCAACCAGACCTGAATTTTTTCAACATCTAAGTTTGGCACACCGGCATAACCAATTGCTGCCAAAATACGACCCCAGTTTGGATCTGATGCGAAGATTGCAGTTTTAACCAACGGTGAATGTGCAATGCTATAAGCAATATCACAACATTCTTGAGTATCTGCACCGCCTTCTACTGCCACAGTAATAAACTTCGTCGCACCTTCACCATCACGGACAATAAGCTGTGCAAGTCGTTTCATCACACGTGTTAACACGTCTAAAACAGCAGCATAACGTGAATCTGTTTCTGAAGTAATTTCTACGCCACCAGCTTGACCCGTTGCAATCAAAATACATGAGTCATTCGTTGAGGTATCACCATCCACTGTAATACGGTTAAACGACAGGTTAACTGTGGTTTTCAAAAGCTGTTGCACTAACTCACGACTAATGGGTGCATCCGTTGCTACATAACTCAACATGGTCGCCATATTTGGACGAATCATGCCTGCACCTTTAGAAATACCAGTCATGGTATACAAAACCCCATCTAGCTCAAACTGCTCAGATGCACCTTTAGGTGTGGTATCTGTGGTCATAATGCCTGTTGCCGCATCCAACCAAGCATCTTCTTGTAAACTATCTAATGCGGGTTGCAAGCCTTGAACCAAACGATCAATAGGTAATTGCTCGCCAATTACACCCGTTGAAAAAGGAAGGACTTCTGTATTTTGAACACCTGCCAGTTCCGCCAGTTTCGCACACGTCGCTTCAGCATTTGCCATGCCGATTTTGCCAGTACCGGCATTGGCATTTCCGGTGTTAATCACTAAATAACGTGGATTACCTGCCAATAAGTGCGCTTTCGAAATATGGACCGGTGCTGCACAAAATGCATTTTGAGTAAAAACGCCTGCAACATTAGAACCTTCAGCAAATTCAAAAATGACAAGGTCACGTCGGTTCTGATAGCGCACATATGCTTCAGCCGAACCGATTTTTACACCTTTCACCACATGCATCTGTGGCATAGATACGTCACCAACTGCCATTTTTCAACGTCCAACTATATGAGTTATAAAAAATACAGCTTAGTGCAAAATCTATAAAAAATCGAGCAGAAGCACGGTTTTGCTGTAATTTTATTGTGGATTTCTTTTGCACATAAAAAAACCAGTCTTCCGACTGGTCTTTACCACTGTTCGTCGTAAATTAGTTACGCGCCAGCTGAGTTGCTTCATCAAGAAGCACTTGTTTCGCTTTTTGTTGACTCGCAGCAGAAAGTGCTGGGTTTTCAGCCACAATACGGTCAGCATTCGCCGCATTGGCTGCTGCAATTTTCGCAGTTTGCAATACGATCGGACGATTTGGATTGGCAAAGGTATAGCGAATACCCGTACGCGGGCTTGCTACAGTCACTTGACCGTCAGTACCAATCTGTACTTGAGTTGTTGTTGGACCAACTGCTTGTTGAACTTTCTCTACAGAAGTCGTCTGAGGAGCGTTTGCAAAGGTAAAAGTTGGCAAAGCCAAAGCAGCAATCATGAACGGTTTTAGTACTTTTTTCATTGTCTTTTCCGTCTTACGGTTATTGATAGAAACTAAATAACATTTAATCCGCTGCACTGCAAATACTATTCAGGTCAGATCAGCTGAGTAAATAAAAAATCAGAGCGCGATGGCTCTGATTTATTTGAAATTAAACAATGCTGTTTAAATTTTACCGTGACATTGTTTATATTTTAGACCTGAACCACATGGGCACGGTGAGTTACGACTTTCTGGCGGAACAATCACTTGCTCTGCAGGTGTATATTGCGCATCGATAACATCATTACCGTTGGCTTCAGCCAACAAATTATCAAAGTCATTGTGTGACAATTGAAGATTCATTGATTCAGCTTGAGCCTGTTTTTGAGCTTCCATTTCTGCAAGCTCTTCGGCTGTAGGCACATGAATACGAGATAAATCTGTCACGACATCTGACTTAATCACAGCAAGCATGTTTACAAATAAATTAAAGGCTTCTTTTTTGTATTCTTGCTCAGGATTTTTCTGCGCATAACCACGTAAATGAATCCCTTGACGTAAGTAATCCATTGCTGCCAAATGCTCTTTCCAATGGCGGTCCAATGAATTCAACATAAAGTGACGTTCGAGCATTGCAGCCGTTTCGTCACCCATTTGCGTACGACGTGAACGGTAGTGCTGAAGAACTTCATCAGTAATACGTTCAACCAAAGCTTCTTCATCCAAACGACGATCTTGCTCTAACCACTGCGAAATTGGCAGTTCAATCGATAGATCTTCACGTAGCGCCTTTTCAAGACCTTCTATATCCCACTGATCGTGAATAGACTCAGGTGGAATATATACTTCGATCATGCCTTTAGTCACATCCTGAATCATTGTTTCGATGTAATCTTGCAATGATGCTTCTTCAAGAATTTCATCACGTTGAGAGTAAATAATCTTACGTTGCTCGTTGTTTACGTCATCGTATTTCAATAGATTTTTACGAATATCGAAGTTACGTGCTTCAACTTTACGTTGTGCATTTTCAATCGAGCGTGACACCATTTTATGTTCAATGGCTTCATCTTCTTTCAGACCCATGGCACGCATCATCGCAACCACGCGATCACCAGCAAAGATACGCATCAAGTCATCTTCAAGCGACAAGTAGAACCGTGATACACCTGGGTCACCTTGACGACCCGCACGACCACGTAACTGGTTATCAATACGACGAGATTCATGACGTTCTGAACCAATGATGTGTAAACCACCAGAGTTCAACACCATGTCATGATTTTGTTCCCACTCAGCTTTTAAACGCGCTTCATCTGCTGCCGTTGGCTCTTCAATCTTCGCCAGTAAGGCTTTCCAGTTACCACCCAACAGAATATCGGTACCACGACCGGCCATGTTGGTAGCAATCGTCACTGCACGCGGTGAACCCGCTTGCGCAATAATATCCGCTTCACGCTCATGTTGTTTCGCATTGAGCACTTCATGTTGAATGCCAGCTTCTTTCAGCTTATCTGATAAAATTTCAGAGGCTTCAATGGTTGCTGTACCAATCAGAATCGGTGCAACACCTGCTTCATGAACACGTTGAATTTCTTGAATGATGGCGTTGTATTTACCTTCACGGTTTAAATAGATTAAATCATTTTGGTCATTACGAATCATCGGGCGATGGGTTGGAATCAGTACAACATCCAAGCCATAAATTTCTTTCATTTCTGCAGCTTCAGTATCTGCAGTACCCGTCATCCCTGATAATTTCTTATAAAGACGGAAATAGTTCTGGAATGTGGTGGTTGCCAAAGTTTGGTTTTCAGGTTGAATTTCCAAACCTTCTTTTGCTTCTACTGCTTGATGCAAACCTTCAGACCAACGACGACCCGGCATGGTACGACCGGTGTTTTCATCGACAATAATCACTTCACCATCATTGATGATGTAATGCACGTTGCGTTGGTATAGGTAATGCGCACGAATGGCCGCAGAAACATGGTGTACCAAGTTCAAGTTTGCAGATGAATATAGACTTTCACCTTCAGCAAGCAAGCCCATTTGAATCAATTCAGCTTCCACGGTTTCATAACCGACTTCGGTCATTTCTACAGAACGCTGTTTTTCATCAATCCAGAAGTGACCGCCATCTGGCACCTTCTCTTCTTTTTGTGCATGAAGTTTTGGTGGAATGCTGTTAATGGCAGCATACAACTGAGAAGAGTCTTCTGATTGACCAGAAATGATCAACGGTGTACGCGCTTCATCAATCAGGATCGAATCGACCTCATCGATGATGGCATAGGTTAAGCTGCGCTGTTTTTTCTCAGCAGCAGAAAACACCATGTTGTCACGCAAGTAATCGAAACCGAATTCGTTGTTGGTACCGTAAGTAATGTCAGCTCGATACGCTTGAGCTTTTTCAGTTGGGTCTTGCATTGAGTAAATAATCCCAATGCTTAAACCTAAAAATTCGAATAATGGACGGTTTAACTCAGCATCTCGCTGCGCCAGATAATCGTTCACTGTAATCACGTGAACACCTTCACCACTAATCGCATTGAGGTAACAAGCAAGCGTTCCCATGAGGGTTTTACCTTCACCGGTACGCATCTCTGCGATCTTACCTTCATGTAAGGTAATACCACCAATCAGCTGTACGTCATAATGACGCATGCCCATGACACGCTTTGCAGCTTCACGACAAACAGCAAACGCTTCAGGTAATAATTTATCAAGGCTGTCGCCTTTGTTATAACGTTCTTTGAATTCTTCAGTTTTTGCAGATAAGTCTGCATCGCTTAGAACAGATATCGTCGGCTCGAGCGCATTAATCTTCTCTACGATTTTACGCATGCGTTTGAGTTCGCGCTCATTTTTGGTACCGAAGATTCCTCCGATCAGACTTGCCAACATGAATAGACTCTCTAAATCTTGCTTGTCAAATGAATATATTTTCTTAGTCGTTATTATGGTGCTAGAAATTCGAAGTACAAGGGTTTTGCACAAAAATCCCCTTAAATATTCTGCGCTCGGGTTCTAGCCCCGGAGACTTAAGGCAAGCTAATGTAACAAATTTTCTGCAGACAACATAGTGACTCTGTCGTGAGATATTTCGCATTTATCCCCCAATAAAACTGTTTGATATGAAATATATTCATAAAGAAATGAAAAAACACTATTTTTAATCATAAAAAAAATCCTTCATATTTATTTTCAAGTTAAACAAATTCAATAAATACGGGGATATTCCATGACGATTCGTTTAGGTGATACTGCACCAGACTTTACTCAAGACTCAAGCGAAGGCAGCATTCAGTTTTATGACTTTTTAGGTGACAGTTGGGGCATTTTATTTTCGCATCCTGCCGATTACACCCCAGTCTGCACCACAGAACTTGGATTTACCGCAAAACTAAAAGATGAATTTAGCAAACGTGGTGTCAAGGCCATTGCCCTGTCTGTTGACGATGTTGAGTCGCATCATGGTTGGATTAATGACATTAACAATACTCAAAATACCACGGTGAACTTCCCGATCATTGCGGACAAAGACCGTAGAGTGTCTACCCTCTATGATTTCATTCACCCCAATGCCAGCGAAACATTAACTGTTCGCTCTTTGGTGATCATCGATCCCAATAAAAAAGTCCGTTTAATCATTACTTATCCTGCATCAACGGGGCGTAATTTCCATGAAATTTTACGTGTCATTGACTCTTTACAACTGACAGACAACCATAAAGTTGCAACACCGGCCAACTGGCAACATGGTGAAGATGTGGTGATTGTGCCGTCATTAAAAGATGAAGAGGAAATCAAACAACGCTTTCCTCAAGGGTATAAGGCAGTTACGCCTTACCTTCGTTTAACGCCTCAACCTAAGTGAGAATAAAACGGAGCATTGCGCTGTCCGAGCGTAAGATAAGAAGTTCTGCTGCGAGTGACCAAGCGAAGATACAACTTTAACTATTTTTAAGCGCAGCACTAGAGCCAACTACGGATCATAACCATAGCTACTTATAGTTACTATAGTTTTCCCCTCAGAACGAATGACGAGCCCGTTCTGGCATTCTCCAACCTGCTCATCTTCGGATGAGCTTTTTTTTGATTACAAATTCCTCTCAGGGATTAGATTGGTTAAACCTCTCAAATCCGTTATAACTAAGAAAAACTTGAAAATAACAAACCGTGATTCATCAAATTCATCATTTACATTGTGGTAGTTTTTGTCCAACGTGTGCCCCTTTATTTGGACAGAAAGGCTTTCGCGCACATTTGGTTTGTCATTGCCTGCTCATTGAAACTGATAAAGGGCTCGTCTTAGTCGATACAGGACTGGGCTTACAAGATTATTTACATCCACAAAATCGTTTAGGTCGGTTTATTTCACGCACAGCGCAGATTAAATTTAATCCGCAACTAAGTGCGATTCATCAAATTCAAAAATTAGGTTTTAAGGCTCAAGATGTTCAACACATTTTGTTGTCACACTTAGATTTTGATCATGCTGGCGGGATCTCAGATTTTCCGCAGGCGACCGTGCATGTCTTAGCCAGTGAATATAATGCCACTCAAAATCTTCATAGCTTAAAATCACGACTGCGCTATCGACCACAGCAGTTCCAACAGCATCGTTATTGGAACTTTATCGAAAACATCGGGACGCAAGCATGGTTTAACTTAGAGCACACTGCCGGTCTATCTATTTTTCAAGAGGATATTTTAATGCTCCCACTTTTGGGACATACCGCGGGTCATGCCGGTATTGCGATTAAAAACAACCATCGCTGGTTGTTATATTGCGGCGATGCTTATTACTCACAGCATCAATTAAATCCAAATTTTCATTCGCGGGCCTTAAATCAGCTTGAGCGTTTATTTGCCACCGACAATACACAGCGACTGCACACACTTCATAAGATTCAGCAGTTAGCACAGCATCCGGACATCGATCTCATCTGCGCACATGACCCATTCGAACTCGCTCGCTATCAGAACACAAGCAATGACCGCTAAAATCCTGCCAATGATCCTCCTTAGTGTTAGCTTCAGCTTCACGGGTTGCATGACATCAAATCCATTACCGTTAAATGAACGTCCTAAGCATTGGGGAAAAGTCGTTCATCAACAGCATAATTTTTATCAGATCAGCCCAACAGTATTTCGCAGTGAACAACCTGATGCAGATCTCGCCCCTATTCTACGAGAACAGCACATCGATGTGATCATAAATTTACGTTCGCGGCATCATGACCCAGAACGCTTAGACAACGCTATTGATATGCAAAAGATTAATTTTGTACATATTCCGATACACACGTGGCAAATCGATCGTGAAGATTTATTGGCGGTGATGAAAACCATAAAAGTGGCTGAACAACAGCAGCAAAAAGTATTAATCTATTGCTACCACGGCTCAGACCGTACAGGCGCGAGTGCGGCCATGTACCGTATAATTTTTCAGCATTGGTCCATTGAGGAAGCAAAACGTGAAATGAAACAAGGTGGCTATGGCTTCCACCCTATTTGGAAAAATATTGACCGTTTATTCAGCCCTGAAAATATAAAATGGATTCAGCAACAACTACTGAATCCATCTTATTAAAGGTCATTTCTCAAATAAACTTAGCGTTTATCGAGAGGTACCCAATCAATCACCCAAGCCGATTTCATATTCAAACTTGCATCTGAATTGATCTTTTTACGTGTTGCGTCCGCAGCATCACGGTCCTTCGAAGGGCCAACCATAATACGAATGCCTTTAGATGTAGGACTCTTCGTCACTTTATAGCCTTTTGCACGTAATTTTGCAGCGACGGCATCTGCATTGGCTTCATTGGCAGCTAGAGCAACTTGTACCATCCATTGCTTATCGCCATTTTCCAACAGATCACGTGCTTTTTCAGCTTCAGCTTTTTTCTTGGCTTCGGCTTTACGCTTTTCTTCTGCCTTGTGTTTTTCTTCGGCTTTACGCTTTTCTTCAGCCTGTTGCTTCGCTTCGGCTGCTTTCTTATCTGCTGCTTTTTTCTCAGCTTCAGCATGTGCTTTACGTTCAGCTTCTTTTTGAGCATCCGCTTTACGTTTTGCTTCGGCTTTTTGTTTATCTGCTGCGATACGTGCCTGATCAGCCTTTTGCTGCGCCGACTGAGTCTCTAACTTTTTTTGAGCCGCCAACTTATCCTCAGCTAAACGCTTTTGCTTGGCTTTTTCATCTTCAACCAATTCGGGCGGAATATTATCCGAACTTTGTTGAGCTGAACGATGTGCGTTTAAAGCCGCATATTCTTCTGCTGCTTTACGTGCTGCATCCGCTTCCGCTTGTTGTTGCATCGCTAAAAATTCTGCTGCACGTGCTTCTTGCTCCGCAACCGATTTTTCACGGGTACGTCGTTGTTCTTCGAGCAAGCGCTTTTCAGTTTCAACATCAACAGTCAATGATGACATTTTACCCGCACCCTGACCTTGTTGCTCAACTTGAGCTATTTCAGGGGTTTGGCTTTGATTTTGATGTATTTCTTCTTTGCCTTTAAGTAAAAGTGCGGCCAGCAGTACACCACCACCTAATAAAACAACACCACCCATCCAGCGTTGTTTGTTATTCATTGACATTCTTCCAGATACTCCCATACCGCTTCTAAGGTATGAAATGAACCACATACCAGAATCAGCTGATTATTCTTTGTTTCTTCCAGCGCGGACTTAAAAGCTAATTGCACATTGTCATAATGTTCTACGACTTGATGCTGCAGTGCGCTATCCAATTGTGTGATAGATGCCGCACGTGGCACATTTAATTGTGCAATTTTCCACATTCTTACCGTATCTTTCAATAAGTTAACGACAGAATTTATGTCTTTATCAGTCAGCATGGAGAAAACACTGATCACTTCTGTGTATTGTTTATTGTACTGGAGAAAATTTCGCAATTGCTTTAACAAAAATTCAACACCATGCGGGTTATGTCCCGCATCGAAAATCACCGTTTTACCTGCAATTTCTCTAACTTCAAAACGGCCTTGTAACTTGGCATTGATAATCCCCTGAGCGATCGACTGCTGAGAGACCACTAAACCACTGGCCAATATTGCTGCTACAGCCGTAGAGATATTTTCGAGCGCCAAAGAACCCACGGGCAGTTTTAAAGTTGTACCTGATGAAGCAAACATCCAAGATTGTCCGTCATCACTGTACTGATAAAAATAATCACGATTGAGTACATGTAAAGCAGCTTGGCAATCTTCTGCTTTTTGACGAATGGCTTCAGGCAAAACTTGCTGCCCACCAAAAATCACAGGAATATTCGGACGAATAATTCCTGCTTTCTCAAAAGCAATTTTTTCAATGGTATCGCCTAACCAATCGGTATGGTCTAAACCAATATTGGTAATCACTGCAACATCTGGATCGACGACATTGACCACATCAAGTCGACCACCTAGGCCTACTTCAAGTACCCATACATCGCAATGTTGCTGTTTAAAAATAACAAAAGCGGCCAAAGTGGTCGCTTCAAAAAAAGATAAACTTAATTCACATTCACGACGCGCCTGATCAACGGCTACAAAAGCATCAATCAGGGTTTGGTCGGCCACTTCAACACCTTGAAGCTTTACACGTTCATTGAATCGATAGATATGCGGTGATTGGTATAGCCCCACGTTATACCCCTGGGCATTTAAAATCGCAGCCAAAGTGGTCGTGGTTGAACCTTTACCGTTTGTTCCCGCGACCGTCAGCACTTTCGCATCAGGCTGGGTTACACCTAGTCGTTCCGCAACAGGAATCACCCGTTCCAGACCCAAATCAATACCCGTAACATGAACATGGCTCCAATAATCGAGCCATGTGTTTAAAGAATCAGTTGCAAGTGGTGCTGTGTTCAAGGCAAGTTCATCAATTTCGCTACAATACGATAAACTGTATCACGTAATGCATGACGGTGGACAATTTGATCGACTACACCATGATCAAGCAAATATTCCGCACGTTGGAAAGGTTCCTCCAATTTTTCACGTACAGTTTGCTCAATTACACGCTTACCAGCAAAACCAATCATGGCTTTCGGCTCAGCCAAATGAACATCACCGAGCATTGCCAATGATGCAGTCACACCACCATAAACTGGATGTGTCAATACCACTAGATAAGGCAAGCCTGCATCTTTCATTTTTTGGATGGCAGCAGAAGTACGCGCCATTTGCATGAGTGACAACATGCCTTCTTGCATACGCGCACCACCAGAGGCAGCGAAGCAAATAAGTGGTTGTTTAGCTTTAATCGCAAGTTCAGCCGCTTGAACAAAACGGTCACCAACCACAGTGCCCATTGAACCGCCCATGAAATCAAATTCGAAAGCGGTCGCAATCATTGGAATGCCTTTCAGCGTTCCTTGCATCACCACTAAAGCTTCTGTTTCACCGGTTTTTTTCTGCGCTTCAGACATACGGTCTGGATACGCTTTGCTATCTACAAATTTAAGTGGATCTTTGGCTTTAAATTCTTGACCCAATTCTTTTTGTACTTGGTCAAAGAACCAGTTCAAACGATCACGCGCTTTCATTCGCAAGTGTTCATCACACTGCGGACAAACGTAGGCATTAAATGACATTGCAGTACGAGTCACAAGTGCATGACACTCAGGACATTCAATCGTCGGCTCAGTAAATGTCGCCTTTAATGCTTGCTGTTCATCAGGTACATGAATACCTGGTACCGCACGCTCTGTCCATGGCGTAGATGCACTCAGAATTTTGCCTGTTTTTGCGTCTTGACTCATACTAACTCATCGAGCGCAGCTCGAAGCTCCTTCACTTTATTCACTGTTTCAATTACAGCTTGTTCTGGTGCTAAGTTTGCAAATTGTTTAACGAAGGCACTACCTACAATGACTGCATCAGCAGCTACACCCATTGCTTTCGCAGATGCAGCATCACTAATACCAAAACCAACACCGACAGGAACATCGGTATATGATTTAATTTTTTGAATACGTGCGGCAGCTTCGGCAACATCAAGTGTTGCAGCGCCTGTCACACCTTTCAAAGATACATAGTAGATAAAACCACTCGCCTGTTTCACAACATGCTGAATACGCTCATCCGTAGATGTCGGCGCAAGCAGGAAGATTTGATTCATATCGTATTTTTTCAATACAACATCAAGATCAGCAGCTTCTTCAGGTGGTAAGTCCACAAGTAACACGCCGTCTACACCACACTCATGTGCATAAGCTACGAATTTTTCATAGCCAATCACTTCGACAGGGTTTAAATATCCCATGAGTACTACGGGTGTTTCAGTATCGTTTTTACGGAACTCTTTCACCATGTTTAAAGCATCTAAAGTATTTGTGCCAGCTGCTAAAGCGCGTTCTGCAGCAAGTGCAATGACTGGGCCATCTGCCATCGGATCAGAAAATGGGAGACCAAGCTCAATCACATCAACACCAGCCTCAACCATTTGATGTAACAATGGAACAGTTACCTGTGGATGAGGGTCACCAGCCATAACATAAGAAACCAAGGCCTTACGCTGTTGAGATTTAAGCGTTCCAAATCGAGTGGCTAAACGTGACATAGGGTTATACTTTCCTTGAATGAATCAAAACTATGATGTGGGTTTTGTAGAAATACAAGACATCGCATTGTAACGCTATTTTTTACCCATTGAACAGGGCATACAATCTTCAGTCGGTATTTCTCATGCAAACATAATTTTCCAGAACAACCCGAAAGCATCATTTACCGATATTTCTGTTTTTTTCACAATGATCAAAGATGCCTAATTTCGGGATTTGATAAAATCCTAAGCATTTAGATTAACTTAATTTTATCTACAAAAAAATGTTATAAATAACAGGCTTAGCTTTTACATTTAAATTTTTCTTAAATAGCAAAACCTGCATTATACTAGCGCCATTCTTTTATTTTTTTATCTCCTATGTCCTCCGATTCACAAGCGAAAGTGCCAGCTCGTGCATTTGCGCTGCTCCCGCTTATTGTTTTTCTCGCCATTTTTTTAGGCAGTGGCATTTATCATTCCATGATTGGAACTGAGTTTGCCTTTTATCAAGTCAAGGCTCCAGTTGCCGCTTTACCTGCGATTGTATTGGCCGTTTTGCTCTATCGTGGCAAACTCAATGACGCCATTGACACCTTTTTGAAAGGTGCTAGCCATCCAAATCTCATACTAATGTTTATGGTATTTATGCTGGCAGGTGCTTTTGCCAGTGTCAGTAGCGCCATTGGTAGTGTGGATGCCACTGTACAATTAGGACTATCAATTATTCCACCCGAATTTGTACTGCCAATGCTGTTTCTCATTGCTGCGTTTATTGCAACAGCGATGGGTACCTCAATGGGAACCATTGCAGCTTGTGCTCCGATCGCTTTCGGTTTTAGCCAAGTAACAGAAATTGAAACCGTCTATGCCATTGGTGCTGTGGTTGGTGGTGCCATGTTTGGTGATAATCTCTCAATGATTTCAGATACCACCATTGCGGCAACCAGTAGTCAAAAAGTTCAGTTAAGAGATAAGTTCAAAGTCAATGTCTGGATCGCAGTGCCTGCCTCAATTGTGAGCTTAATTATTTACCTCATGATTAGTCAGGGCTCGCAAGCAGTGGAGTATAAAACTTTCGATGTTTGGCTTATCTTGCCGTATGTCGCCGTGTTTATTTTGGCATTTTCAAGATTACACGTTTTAGCCGTACTTGCACTGGGCGTGGTGATGTCGGGCTTGATTGGCTTAATTCAACAACCTGACTTTAATTTACTGGGTCTTAATAATTCAATTTATGATGGCTTCACCAGTATGTTTGAAGTTGCCCTGCTTTCGATGTTCTTGGGCGGCATTTCGGCCATTATGCAAAAAGAAGGTGGCTTGGAATGGTTAATTCAACGAATTTACAGCTTGACCCGATTATTTAAGGTGGGACAGCAACGCGCTGGCGAAATTGGCGTAAGTTTCTTGGTTATTTTCTCTAACTTGTTTGTTGCCAATAATACCGTTGCGATTATTTTATCGGGGGATATGGCGCGAGAAGTGGCTAAAGAATATGGTGTAGATCCTAAACGTGCAGCTGCCTTATTAGATATTTTTTCTTGTGTGGTGCAAGGGCTGATTCCCTATGGCGCGCAGTTATTATTGGCCTGTTCAATTGCCAAATTATCACCTGTCGAACTGATTGGTAGTGTGTATTACTGTTGGGTCTTGGCGCTATTTGCCATCTTAGCAATTATATTCCGCTTCCCTCGCTTTAAAAAAGCAGCGTAATTTATAGTCATTCAAAGCGGTCAATTGACCGCTTTTTTTATGGCTCAGTGTTAAGACTGTAATTGTTTCTTGCGCACTAAGAGTGTCTGTCCACTATACGACTTATAGGCTCTGGCTAAAGCAGACTGATCTGAATACCCCAGTTGTGCAGCGATGTCTGTGAAGCTCAATTTTTGAAGCAGTAATTGTTCACAGCGCTTCATCCGTTCAGTTTCTAATAATTGTTTGAATGAGGTGCGTTGATCCTGTAATTGCCGTTGTAAGGTTCGCACTGACATGTGCAACTCATCGGCTAACCATTCTATTTTCGGCGCTTGTTGTTGATGTCTTAAATATTCAGCAATGCTCTGCTGCATATATTGTAGTGGTTGAAAATGTCGTGGTCGTGCTGCAATCGCATCTTCAGCTTGTCGGAGCAACAATTGCATCAATGAAGGATCAGCCAACTCAGACTTCAAATCTAAACTGTCCGCATGTAACACAAAAGAATAATAAGCCGTTGAAAATTCAATTTGGCAGCCATAAAACTTTTCATAATGATAACGTGCCATTTGCGCGGCATGCGCAAACTGTATAACCAATAATTTTAAAGAAGCTGGAAATATTTGTTTGGCCAAATGCGCCATACATGCCGTGGTCAATTCATTCAACATTGAAAATTCAGGGTTATGCAATGGCCACGCTAAAATGATTTGTTTGCCCTGATGCGTCATGTGCATCGGCACAATTTCATCACCATCAATCACAAGTCGGCTAAAACGTACTACATTTTGCAAAGCCTCCGCGACACTTTCACTACGAGTCGCCATATAACCCAATACGCCAAAGTGCTCTGCACGAATATACTTAGCCATTTCAAATACTAACTGCGGGCAGTCCAAATGCTGCTGGGTCAGTTGCATAATGGTTTTAAAAAAAGAATAAGGGGATTGTGAATCGATGGGTAGCGAAAGCACATGCTGTAATTGCGCCACAAAAGGCGTTAAAAACTCAAGTTGAGTAAAGTCTTGCTCACGTTCATGCAAGTACATATTCCATAACTGGAAATAACCATTTGGGATATGAATTTCAGCCATCACCTACCCTCAAAGTCATCATTGTATTTTGACATTTTATATTTTCACTTTGGCGTAAAATGTATAAAAAATGGCAATATCTGTCAAAACAAAGTGACATTTCTCCGACATACTGCATTTAATACGAATCGCAAAGAAAATAAATTATGAATGCAATCGTCCAATATCAAGTCGAACCTGTGGTTCGCACCAAACTCGATTTTAAGCTAAATGAAGCGCCACGCTTTTGGTTTGGCGGTGACCCATTTCGTACTCGTATGTTTGATGCGCTGAGCCTCACCTTCCCAGATGGTGAGCGTTATTTTATTCAATGTGTGCGTATGTTCCGCGACAAAATTCAAGATCCTGACTTACAACAACGTGTTGCCGATTTTATTAAGCAAGAAGCGCAACATGGTATGGCTCACGACAAAATGAACCAAGTCATGCGTGATCAAGGGATGCCCGTGGATGTTTTCATTCAGCGTTTAAACAAAATTTTTAAGTTTGAGCTAACGAAACGTTCACCACAGTACAATATTGCCATGACGGCAGCTGCAGAACATTTAACAGCCTTAATGGCAGAAACCTTCTTTAGCAAAAAAGAAACTCTACAAGACGCACATCCTTATGTCCGTGCTTTATTTGCATGGCATGCCATTGAAGAAATGGAACACCGTGATGTAGCCTTTGATGTGATGAAACACGTTGGTGATGTACCTGAGTTGACGCGTAAATTTGCACTCGCATTTACCACAGTAATGATGTTCGGTTTTACCACCTATCGTGCCGATGTCATGTTGAAATACGATGGTTTTAACCGTCGAGAACGTTTGCAAATGATGGCAAAAGGTTTGCCGTGGTTCTTTGGCAAAAAAGGCATGCTGTCACGCATGCGTGGGCAATACTCAGATTGGTTTAATCCAAACTTCCATCCAAGTCAGCATCCTGTAATTGCGCAGTATGATGTTTGGGTCAAAACACTTGAAGAAACCGGCGATCCCATTGCTGCGGGTGAAGCATTTTGGCAGGCAGGAAAATAAATTCTGTTCACCCATCCATAAAAAAGACCGTATCGAATACGGTCTTTTTTTTAGTGCTAACAATTTTAATGAAATCAATCACCACTTGGCATAATGCTGTTCGAGTAAACCATATTCATTCAAAAATACAATTTCCTCGCCATCTTTTAATATGGTTCCGCTGACTTTGGCTTGCCACTGACTAAACTGACTACCGACTAAGCGAAGATTCAGATTTTCATAACGCCGCCAACCCGTACTAACCATCAAATTTAAAGTGTTATCTAAAGAGCTAATGCTCCACAGGTTATCGCCTTGTTGCTGAAACAATACATCTGCCAGTGGATATAAACTACCGTTGACCCAAAGGCAATTTTCATTACCAAAGCTTTCATTCACCCCTGAAGCTAAGTTAATACCAATGCGACGGTTTTGACTGTCCCAAAAGTTACACGATAACCAGAACCAAGCTGTTTCTGGACGTAAAAAACCGCAGGTATCATCCAGCGATACAAACGTTCGCTCATGAAATTGAATGGTTTTGCCTTGCTTATTAATAAAAAAGCCTTCGCAACCTAAAGTTGTGAGCTTTTGGGTATATGTCCAACCATTGATGCCTGTTGGACTACACATACTTAGTGGGTCAGTCCCCGCACAAAAAACTCGCGCACTGAGTTTCAACTCACCATGTTTAGACATTTGGATATAGCGCACACCATTAGCATGTTGTATATCTAACTGCACACCCGATTTAATAAAATGGCTTTGGTTGAATAATGGTTGCTCATCTAAAACGGTATTTCTAGATAAAAAATTAATGGAATTCCATTCAAGTACGTCATTGGTTAAATGATCAAATACATAGACAAAACCGTGCCCTGCCCAGGCAATATCTGCAATTGCCAGGCCAATGGTATAATGTTCATGTTGAATACAACAAAATTTAAATTTTTTATATTTTAAACGCTTACGCCAACCATTCAGTGTCTTCCCATACGGTGTCTTATATTCATATTTACTTAAATCAATATGATTAGGGAGTTGACTGAAACGCCCATAATTGGGCTGTCCATTCGGCCGTATTAAATCCATATACGCCATTCCATTAAGGTTTAAATCGCTAAATCCTGATGATTATTATGCCTATTATTCAGTGCCTGAAAAGTCAATCCGTCTGTTTTCAGGCAAAAATCACAAAAAAATATAAATGCTGACTTTTTAGCTATTAATCAAAACAAATGTTCATTTATTAAAATGTAATCATTTGCCCATTGGCTTTGTATTACTGCATCAGTCGCCACAAGTTGAACATAACGACCATGCACATGATCAATAGCAATACAATCATCTACATCAAGCACACGGTCAGTATGCTGTTTTTGCCAATGTGCATCAAAATAAGTTTTGCCACGTTGTTTTGCGACCATGGCATTTTGCCCCGTCACTAAAACATAACGGTGCTGCTCACCATATTCACTGGCAATATAGCCGCCTAAATTGATCAGCCACAGTTTTTCATCTGCAGGATTAGGCGCAGCATCCGTAAATTGAATTTGATAATTCTTGCCTTCGCATGCTACACCGCTGATTTTTGCCCATGCATCAATATGCAAACCTTTTTGTTCGCCAAACCATGCATTTCTGAGTTGTGGATAGACTGCTTCAAGTGAATCGCCAACTGCTAAAATGACATCATGCACCTCTACATTTGCACGTGCATGACGGCCCCCCAGCATCACCACAAATAAACTGGACACAATCTTCCCCCTATTTTTGACTTCAACTGCCCACATAGGGCTGAAGCAATTTCAATAAAATCACGCCGCCTAGCGATAGTACTGCATTGTTAACGAAATGAATGAGTAAGACATGCCAAATGTTACGCGTCCACAAATAGATCAGGTTGAGAAATAGGCCTGCCGCCATAAAACTGATGGTCGCAATCAAATCGCCATCAAAATTATGATAATGAATCAAGCCGAATAAGATTGAGTTCAGTAAGACCAAAATCACTCGCCATAGCCACGGCTGTACAAACAGCTTTTGCAGCAAGGTATAGCGGAAAATAATATCTTCAAGCAAAGCGGTAAATAATGGCCCAAGGCTGATGATCAGCAAGCTAAAAAACGCAATCGTATTAGGATCAATGGTCGATTCTTTTTCAATGCTCTCACCGACGGGCAACAGACTGCGTGTAAAAGAAATCACCACTTGTAAGACGACTGCACCGACAACCACCAACAGACTTGAGCGCCAAAAGGCCTGCTTATACTTTTGCCAGTGCGTATATAGCATCGTTTTATAGAGCCAACACACGGCAATAAATAAAATACCGCGAAAGATCGAATCACCCAAAGCAACCTGAGCTGAAACACCAAAAAATTGGTCTAAGACATAACTGTTGAGCAAGATCAGCGGAAGAATACACAGCGCAAAAGTATCACGCCATTGCCAAGAAATATGGGTTGAAAAGGATTCTGCACGAACCAATTGGGTAAATGTCATTGTTATAAAGTCTTTCTAAAGCAATAAAATTTCCACAGTATTGTGATTTATTTCACACTTTTATTCTGCATTTATTTTATAGTGATTTGCCTCAATAAAATTTTCAGCAAGAAAAAATCGCGCGGAATTACTTCTGCGCGATTTTTTTTAATCCTCCCCTTGCGGATTCAGAATACATTCTGAAATCCTCACCTTTAACAAAGGAGGGCTTTTCCCCTCTTTATTAAAGAGGGGTTGGGGGAGATTTTACGTCTCAACCATTTCCACGCCATCAATGCGGGCAACAGTCATTAAGTCTTTATCGCCACGGCCTGACACTGTTGCAATAATGATTTGGTCTTTGTCCATCGTCGGCGCAAGTTTCGTCACATAAGCCATGGCATGTGAGCTTTCTAACGCAGGGATAATACCTTCAATTTGGGTTAAGTCACGGAAACCTTGCAGCGCTTCAGTGTCATTGATTGGCACATAGTTCACACGGTGCATATCTTTGAGGAAACTGTGCTCAGGGCCTACACCTGGGTAGTCTAGGCCTGCAGAAATTGAATGTGTTTCAATGATTTGACCTTGATCATCTGACATCAAGTACGTACGGTTACCGTGAAGTACACCGACATGACCTGCGTTTAATGGTGCAGAATGCTTGCCCGTTTCAATGCCGTAGCCTGCAGCTTCAACACCGTACATTTTCACATCTTCATCGTTCAAGAAAGGATAGAACAAGCCCATTGCATTTGAGCCACCGCCCACACATGCCACCAAGGCATCTGGCAGACGGCCTGCTTGTTCTTGAATCTGTTTACGCGCTTCACGGCCAATGATCGATTGGAAATCACGTACCAATTGCGGATATGGATGTGGACCTGCAACTGTACCAATCACGTAATAAGTTGAATCAACATTGGTTACCCAGTCACGCATTGCTTCGTTCATCGCATCTTTCAATGTTTTTGAACCGCTTTCCACAGGTACAACAGTCGCACCCAATAAACGCATACGGTACACGTTCATGGCTTGACGTTTTACGTCTTCCGCACCCATAAACACCACACACTCAAGGCCTAAACGCGCTGCAATCGTTGCCGTTGCTACACCGTGCTGACCCGCACCTGTTTCGGCAATAATACGTTTTTTACCTGAAAGCTTAGCCAGTAAAGCCTGACCAATGGTGTTATTCACTTTATGTGAACCTGTATGGTTCAGGTCTTCACGTTTTAAGTAAATTTGCGCACCACCCAACTCTTTCGACCATCGCTCAGCATAATACAATGGACTAGGACGACCGACGTAATACGCCAAGTCACGGTCGAATTCTGCCAAAAACTGTGCATCATCTTTCATACGGAAATAGAGTTTTTCTAAGTCCTCAAGTGCTGCCATTAGAGTTTCTGACACAAAACGCCCGCCATGAATACCGAAATGCCCTTGTGCGTCAGGGAATTGGGTATAGTCAATCTTATTTTGCTGATCCACGATGGACTCCTTGCATAAAGCGTTCTATGAGTTGTTGGTCTTTAATACCTTTTGCCAATTCTACACCACCGCTCACATCTACGGCATAAGCGCCTGTGGTTTGAATCGCTTCTTCAATATTGTCAGGCTTTAAACCACCTGCCAATATTAAAGGAATATCGAGTTTAGGGAATTGTGACCAGTCAAAGCTGTGCCCTGTTCCACCTTTTAATTCGGGATGCCATGCGTCTAACAGTACCGCGCTTGCCCCTGCCTGCTGAAAAGCTTGGATTTCTGCAATCACATCCAGTTCAGGTTTCATCTGAATGGCTTTATACCAGCGTCGCCCAACAGTTTGTGCAATCGTTTGGCACTGTTCAGGGCTTTCATCGCCATGAAACTGCAGGATGTCTACAGGTGAAATTTTTAAAATATCCTGTATGTCTGCAGCCGATGCATTCACGAATAAACCCACGGTCTGCACATAGGGCGGCACATGCTGAATCAGTTCAGCGGCCTGCACTGGCGTTACACTGCGCGGGCTGGGCGCAAAGAATACAAATCCAATCGCATCTGCGCCAGCTTGGACGACAGATTGAATATCTTGAGTACGTGTAATTCCGCAGATTTTGGCACGGGTTCGCATGTTGTTTTGGCTCTGACTCCGCCCTATTCATAGCCTATCTATGAATATAAAGGCGAATCATTGTAATGCAATTTTTAGACCTTGCGTAAAGTTCATCCTGAATATTTATTTACATCCGTTGTTTAAGACTCATACAAACTTTATACTGCGCTCAACTTGCTGCAAGTTGAGCTTAGGCTTAGGGAAGCTGGTGAGAATCCAGCACTGCCCCCGCAACGGTAAAATGAACCTCATATCTTTATAAACACCTTCAATTCATGAAGGAGTTTACACCACTGCATTGTTACGGGAAGGTGGATATGCCAATATTGTTTTAATCAATATTTATATTTAAGTCCGGATACCTGCTTGCTGCGTTCTTCAACTCAATCATTCACGTGGGGTGAATGTATGGAGCAAAGTATGTCTACTCTTTTTCAGCCTACAGCATTAGTGGGCGCAATCGCTATTGCAATGGGTTTTTCAACAAATACTGTGGCTGCTGACGCAGTTGAAAATAAAGCTTCCACAACTTTAGATACCATCGTCGTTACCGCTTCACGCAGTGAAGAAAATATTAATGATGTCCCTGCACGTATTTCAATTATCGAACCTAAAATTGTTGAGCAATCACCAATTGCGGAACTACCACACTTATTGATGAGTGATGCCGCGATTAACATGGTTCAAAGTGGTGGTTATGGTCAAGTTTCATCTATTTTCTTACGTGGTACAAACTCAAACCAAACTTTAGTGTTACGTGATGGTGTTCGTTTAAATACAGCGACAACAGGTGCGCCATCTTTAGCATTTATCGATACCACTGATATTAAACAAATTGAAGTCCTCAAAGGACCTGCTTCTGTGCTTTATGGTACAGATGCGATTGGTGGTGTGATTCAACTTGTTTCAAAAACACCTGAAAAAACCAGTGCTTTTGTGACTGGCGAGATGGGTGAAAATGGCACCTACAAAACCATCGCTGGAGCAGATGTTGCAGAAGATGGTTTCTATGCTCAAATTCGTGGTCAACGTTTAGAAACTGACGGCACACAAGTCACTGACTGGAAAAATAGCAAAGTTAAAACTGCTGATTATGATCAAAAAGGTTTTAGTGCCAAAGTTGGTGTGGAAAAAGAAGACTATGCGCTTTCTGTAGATTATCAACAAAATAAAGGCTCTACAGGTTATATCGACTGTAGTGCTTATGATGCGAACTATAACTGTTCAGGCTTAAAAAATCTTTCTCAAGATTTTAAAAATGAAATCGTGAATGTTAAAGGTCGTGTCAATATCACCTCTGATATTTCTGTGAATGCACGTTTATCACAATTTAAAGATGATATTGATCAAAATGATGTGAACTATGATGGGTCATACGATTTTATTCATAGCAAAACTCAAGAAGCTGAATTGTATGGTAAATGGCAATTCACCCCACATCAAAATATCTTGTTAGGCACAACCTACCAAACTATTAAAGGCGATGTGATTTCCTTTACAGCTCCTTACAAAGGGGACGTGGATTCACAAGGTTATTATATTCAACATCAGTATAAAAATAATGGCTTAGATACCCAAGTTGGCTTACGTGTTGAAGACAACGAAAAATATGGAACACATACAGTAGGTCAAGCTGCTGTTCGTTACAAAATCCTGCCATTAACCAGTGTTTATGCCAATATTGGTACGGCATTTAGATCGCCAACACTCAATGAATTGTATAGTTCTTATGGTAATGCTGATTTAAAACCTGAAGAAAGCATATCTTATGAAATTGGTGTAGATCAAAAATTAGCTTATGGCTTAAGTACTGGTTTATCTTTATATCGCACAGAAGTTGATGATTTAATTGACTACAATGCAGCGAATAAAAATAAATTTGGCAATGTAAAAGAAGCTAAATTCCAAGGTGGTGAAAGCTATTTGGCTTGGCAACAAGACCAATGGTTTGCAAAAGCAGCCTATAACTACGTGAAAGCTGAAAATGAAAAAACAGGCAAAGAGTTAAATCGTCGTCCTCGTCAAAGCTTTACATTAACCGCAGGGCTTCAAAACGAAATTTATGGAATCAGCGGTGCTTTATCGTCTAAATCACATGCACAAGATTACCAACGTGAAAATCCTGGCTACGTGACTGTAGATTTCAATGCATATTGGAACGTGAATCCAAACGTAAAAGTCTTTACCAATATTGAAAATGTCGGTGATGTGAAATACAAAACTGCATCGTATGGTGGTGGTTACTACTATGTGAATGGTGGTCGTTTAGCTTCTGCAGGTGTGACATTTAAATACTGATTTTTAGTTAATCAGTTTCATCAATAGAAAGCAGAAAACTTTGAGGATAATGTCATGACTATGGCATTATCCTTTTTTATGACCGACCCGAAATTTTCATCATTTTAAGGACAAGACATGGGCCACCGTTTAAGTAAAATTTATACCCGCACAGGCGATTCAGGCACAACAGGTCTTGGTGACGGATCACGTGTAGCAAAGGATGATTTACGCATTGAAGCCTTAGGAGATGTCGATGAACTCAATTCAAGCATTGGTATTCTGCGTTCGCACATCGCACTTAGCAGTATTGAAGACAAAGCGGCTTGGGATAAATCGCTCAGCCTGATTCAGCATTGGTTATTCGACCTTGGCGGTGAAGTCTGCATTCCAAACTTCAACTTGGTACAACCTATGTCAATTGAGTTTTTGGAAAATGACATTGACCGTATGAATGAAGCGCTGCCAATGCTCAAAGACTTTATCCTGCCATCAGGAACATTGGTGTGCAGCTTTGCCCATCAAGCTCGTGCAGTTTGCCGCCGTGCAGAACGTCGTTTAATGGCTGTACATAACCGTGACCAGAACATTCAAGCGCCGTCATTGCAGCTACTTAACCGACTCTCTGACTGGTTATTTGTCGCATCGCGTACATTACAACGCGCTGAAGGTGGTTCTGAGGTGCTGTGGCAGAAAAATATTAATGACACGATTGATCAATAAGTTTTGGATTCAAAAATTGCTCAAATCCTTTAACCAATTAAAAGTCTATTTTACATTGAAATAAATTGAAACATTTCGTCCGATCATTCTTGTATTTCAGAATGATCGGATCAAAATAACAGTGTCATCTCCCTGTCATTCTTACAGGACATTATGTTCTTAACATCCTTTTTTGTAGGCCTCGTATGCGCATAATCGGTCACCGTGGCGCTCGTGGTGAAGCACCTGAAAATACCCTAGGTGGTTTCCAATATATTCAAGACTTAGGAATTCGTGCTGTCGAATTTGACGTTCGGCAACTTAAAGATCGTGCCCTAGTGATCATGCATGATGACCAATTTATGCGAACGACAGGTCAAGATAAACATCTATATGAATGTAGTTCACAAGAGTTAGAACCCTATAACCATGCTGTGACTTGGTCAGAATGGAATAAAGTTGAGCCGACGCCACTGCTCGAACAAACGCTCAAAATTATTCATAACTTCGATCATATTGAAGTCGAAGTGAAAGCAGTGAAGACACAGACTGAAGCTGAAGCGCTGACTGAAACCTTGGAACAACAGCTCCAAGGTTTCGAACATTCCGCGGTGATCACCAGTTTTGATCCTAAAATTCATCTTGCTTTGCAACAAAAAAAATCCGGCTTCAAACGCGGGCTACTGGTTGAAACAGACGTAAAATTTAAAGCGATTGAACAAGCACTCAAATTGGGTTGTATTCAAATTGGTTGGATGAACCAACTCGCCAATTCAGACATTATTCAGGCCACGCAGCAGGCAAAATTAAATGTGAGCGTGTGGACTGTCAACGACGTTGATCGTGCTAAACAGCTTAAAGATTGGGGCATTAACGGCTTAATTACCGACTATCCTAAATTAATGATGCAGCATTTTTAATGCTGCTTTATTCACCTAGATTTGTGTAATTCACTTCTCGATCAACACGTCGATATTTCAATCGGTCTATTTTCTTTCTAAAACCAATACAGTTTGTCCCCGACTGTTTTGCATCGTCATGTGTTTCCCTTTTATTTGGAATTGTGTTGCGGCTTGCAAGGCATCTGAAAGTTCAGCCTCTTGAGCCAAAGCCGAATCACAGCTGAAATAACCTGCTCGGGCATTCAAATCAATGCTGTGTTTTAAGGTATCGATCACATAAGTGCCACTGATATTGTTACATCCCGTATTTCCCTGAATTTGTCGAAATTGTGAACTGAACTGCAAATAAGGTTGATGATGAAAGAACTTGGCTTTTTGCCCTGCAATTTGCACAATCGTCCATGGAATATCTTGTATCCCATCATTTACTCGAATGACTTTTAATGGCTGCTCAACGCTGCTGCCATGTGACTTTTCCTGTGACTTCCCTTGTGACTTTGTAGTCACCTTCTGCGTCAGAGAACTTTGACAGGCCATGAGTCCTAGACAACTGATCAGAAAGCCGCCACAGATGCAGTATTTGATAAGTAATTTCAGATTATTTTGACAAATTTGCTGATTTTTTGGCATCTTTTTACTCCACAAAAAGTCAAATAACTTCAGTCGTATTATGTTACTGTTTAGAACAATACAACTGTACAATAACAGTGGTGAAAACGGGTTTTCCCGTGCTACTATTCTTTACGTTTAAAATCCCTTAAAAATTTAATGGGATTCGTCCTATCTATACCTCCCAAGGTTTCAGGAGTGCTGTTGGAGATGAATGCTCCCCTACCCAAAGCCCCAATGAACTGGATTGCTATTTTTGCATTGGTGTTTTTACCTATTGTCGCAGTTATTGCAATTCCGTTATATGCCATTAATCATGATTTTAGTGCCGCTGCTTGGATCAGTATGTTTGTTTTACTGGGTGTCAGCAGTTTAGGTATTACCGCAGGTTATCACCGCTTATGGGCACACCGTGCTTATGAAGCAACCTTGCCTTTAAAAATCATTTTAATGCTCATGGGTACTTTTGCTGTTCAGAACAGTATTTTGTTCTGGGCTTCAGGTCACCGTACACATCACCGTCATGTAGACGATATTGACCAAGATCCATACTCGATTAATCGTGGTTTCTGGTATGCCCATATCGGGTGGATGCTTCGTGATTATCCAGCAGCAGAACCGAACTACAAAAACGCGCCAGATCTTTTAAAAGATAAAGTCGTTTTGTTCCAAGATAAATACTACATTCCACTGGTGATTGCTGTGCATGCAGCGATTTTAGTGCCAATTGGTTGGGCTGTTGGCGACATGTGGGGCGTTCTATTATTGGGCGGTTTAATGCGTCTAATCTTGAGCCATCATGTGACGTTCTTTATTAACTCACTGTGCCACATGTGGGGTAAACGTCCGTATACTGACGAAAATACCGCTCGTGATAACTTCTGGCTCGCTATTGCTACTTGGGGTGAGGGTTATCATAACTATCACCACATTTTCCAATACGACTACCGTAATGGTGTGAAATGGTGGCAATACGATCCAACAAAATGGTTAATTTGGAGCTGCTCTAAATTAGGCCTTGCCAAAAATTTACGCCGTATTCCTAGCTTTAATATTAAAAAAGCTGAGTTGGCTA
This sequence comes from Acinetobacter sp. YH12069, assembly GCF_013419675.1. Lineage (NCBI taxonomy): Bacteria > Pseudomonadati > Pseudomonadota > Gammaproteobacteria > Moraxellales > Moraxellaceae > Acinetobacter > Acinetobacter sp. YH12069. The sequence continues at coordinate 29,857 of NZ_VOZS01000013.1, forward strand.
TGAAGTTCAAGTATGCGGAACAAGACCTTGCGATCTATGGTCTCAACATGACCGATGACATTGCAACAGCAAAACAACGTATTTCTCAAGAATATGATGCGTTTTCGCAAACTTTGAATGACTGGGCAAAATTAAAAGAACAGGAAATTCAAGCGAAGAAAACAGCAGTTGCTGAAAAAATTCATCAAATGGATGACAAACTCAAACTTGAATTCCTACAAGTTGAACAGCGTTTGTCACAGCACCGTGAAACACTGAATCAATTGATGCGTAACTTGAAAAAGAAAACCGCTTAATTCTTTTAAGCCTCTCAAATGATAAAGCCTCCCTTGTGGAGGCTTTATTGATTTTAAGCTACAGTTTTTCTATCTGGTCTTTGCTATAGTTTAAACATAATTTGAATTTTTAAAGATCATTATGCTGTTCAATGCCCGCTATAACACCCTGCCACCTCGCCTGTACCATCATCAGCAACCTGTTCCTCTAAAAGGCGCAAAAGCTGGGCATTTTAATGCGGCTCTTGCAGATGAGCTGCAATGGTCGGCAGAAGATCAAGCTGCGTGGGTTGAAATCTGCAGCGGTCAAAAAACCTTTGCTGAATTTGAACCTTTAGCCATGGTCTATGCAGGTCACCAGTTTGGACAATGGGCCGGCCAATTGGGCGATGGACGCGGCTTATTGATTGCGCAAATCATCGATAAACATGGGCAAACCATTGACCTGCACCTTAAAGGCGCCGGCTCTACGCCTTATTCACGCATGGGCGATGGACGTGCAGTGCTGCGCTCGACCATTCGTGAATATTTGGCAGGACATGCGCTGAACAACCTAGGCGTTGCATCCAGCAATGCGGTGGGTTTTACCAGTTCTGAGCAAGGTGTAAAGCGCGAAAAACTCGAGCTCGGCGCGATGATGCTGCGTACATCTGACTGTCATATCCGATTGGGACATTTTGAATGGATCAATCAATATCAGGGTGATTTACTACCTGAATTCACGCAAAAATGTATTGAGTGGCACTACCCTGAATGCTTGGATGCTGAACAGCCCATTTTGGCTTTTGCCACTCAAGTTATTCAGCGTACCGCAGTGATGATTGCCAAATGGCAGCTGATTGGTTTTGCACATGGCGTGATGAATACTGACAATCTGAATATTACCGGTTCAACTTTGGACTTCGGCCCTTATGGCTTTATGGAGCGCTTCCGTCCAAACTGGATCAACAACCATTCGGACTACCAAGGCCGCTATACCTATCAACAGCAGCCAAGTATCGGGCATTGGAATTTATGGCAATGGCTGAATAATCTCGTTCCGCTCTGCCCTTCAGATTATGACAAAGAACAGTGGAAAGACGATCTAGCCAAATGCTTAGAGCATTTTGAACTGACCTTCTTGGAACATTATAAATTGGGCTTAAGCCAAAAAATGGGGCTGCCGAGTTTTCATAAAGACAGCTTCGACTGCGCCATGGCCTTTTTACGCATTCTGCAAAGTGAGCAACTGGATTACACGCAAAGCTTTATCCATCTGCAAAATCATGAATATGAAGCCATTAAAGATGATTGCCTTGACCGATATGCATTTGAGAGCTTCTTAGCGCACTATGAAAGCATCCGTGCGCATCAGGACACCGATGCTTTAGATGCTGAAATGGCAAAGGCCAATCCGCAATATATTTTGCGCAACCATATGGCGCAAAAGGCGATTGAGCTAGCTGAACGCAATGATTTTTCAGAGGTAGAACGTTTATTTACATTGCTCAGTCAGCCATTTACTAAACAGCCTGACCTAGAAAAAACTGAAGATTTAGGCCCCTTGCCAAGTGATGTGCCTGAAGTAATGGTCAGCTGTTCTTCATAAACATTTATCCACAAATCCACATTTCACTCGGATCAAAATTGTGGATAATTTAGACATTATCCACAATGCCGAAATGGATGAGCTGTGAAGGCAGCTCATTCTCTACATTACAATGACAAGAAAAAATATCACGATCTTTAGTTTCGCTATCCTCGTCTGCATTGTTGCTGCCTGCTTTGCCTATCAAAAATTTGAAAAATATCTACCTACACCTACCAATGCACTGGCCTTTCCACCTGAATTAAGCGATTTACAAATTCAAAAAATTCGCACAGAAACGCCGATCGACAATATTCAGGTACATAAGGCTCAGCGTTATTTGGAATTAAAACATCAGGATCAAGTCATTCGGCGTTACCCGATGCGTCTGGGTTTTCAACCGCTTGGACATAAAGTTCAAGAAGGTGATGGCAAAACGCCTGAAGGCAGCTATATGATTGATTGGCGCAATCCGCAAAGTTCATTTTATAAGTCTTTGCATATCTCTTACCCCAATGCGACCGATAAACAAAAGGCTAAGCAATTAGGTGTTACTGCTGGCGGCGATATTATGATTCATGGTTCAGCGACCAGTTTACAAATGAAAGCTGCTCCTCAGCTCATGACGTATTTTCCACAAAAAGATTGGACTTGGGGCTGTATTGCAGTGCGTAATATTGATATGGATGAAATTTGGCAATTGGTAAATAATGATACCGTTATTCATATTCATCCTTAGGCTTTAAAACTCAGGCTTATTTTTGGTTATCTCTTATGATTGCATTACACGCTGTAGCCGCAAAAACGGCCTTAGCCCTGCCTGAAACCACGTGCAGCCAGCCTTTTGGTGAAGGCTGTGATGTGTTTAAGGTGATGGATAAGGTTTTTATGCTGAGTTTTCATTTGGATGGCAAAGCAGCCATCAATTTAAAAGTGCTGCCTGATAATGGCACGATGCTGAAGGATATTTATCCTTTTATTCGTGCGGGCTGGCATATGAATAAGCAGCATTGGATTTCTGTTTTTACAGATGAAGAATTAGAAGAAGAACTGCTGCAGGATTTGGTGCTGAATTCTTATGAATTGGTTGTATCGAAGTTAAATAAGGGACAACGGCAGAGGATTGAATTGCTGAGAAGTGTTTAGATAACACTTCTCTTACGATCAGGTTAATTTTGAGAATTTCGTATAATCGCCTTATGTTAAATGGAGGAATAAGAAGTACTACAATTCTCTCTAAATAATTTTTTAGAGTCAGTTGAGAGGTATCCATTTTCGTAAATTTCTTTAAATATTTTTAAAGCAATTTTTATATCCTGATTAATATATTGCGCCTCCCATTCATCTTCAAACGGTGCAAAGATATATACTTTTTTAGACTTTATTTCATTTTTATTAATTAAACTAAGGTAAGCCCCTTCTGGGTATTCCTGATTTTCAGAGATACTACAGCCTAATAAATAGCCATATCTTTTATCACAAACAAGGCTATAATTATCTAAATCATGATATGTAAGTGCAGAAAATTCTTCATTATATTGTGTATCAGCCTTAACAATATTGATCTCTCCTCCCTGAAAAAAAACTTTATTAATTAATGTTACTAAATCTTCCCAACTTATCGTCTTTACATCAATTCTAATTTCACTATGAAAAGGGTATCGAATTACGTAGCTGTACAGGTATGTAATCATTGAAATGATATCCAATTTAATGGTGATTTTTAATATTATAACCATGAACGACTCAAGGTTAAATTCTAAAGACTGAGTCCTGTAAGCGCCATTATGTTAAGTTGACAGTTCATTCATTATAATTTTTCAGTCATTGCGATAATAATATCCTCTTCAGTGAAAAGATATTCATCTGGATTTCCCATTAAATCTATTCCACCAAGATACAGCACGCCATTCCATACCTTATTTCTTTTTTCATTCGGTATTAGAGTCAATGAATTAGTATCTGATGCTGATATTACTGAAAAAGCCCAGACACTTGCTTCTTCTCGTGTCATTCGATTTTGAAGCACGACCTCAAATACTGATCTTATTTGATCTAGTGTTACTTCCATATAATCAACTTCCAAAATGTATTGTTATTTTTAAATTTACCTAAAATTAACATAATACACGTTATACGAAATAATTTGTGTAAGCCCAAAATAGAAATGTCCGGTTTCTCCAAAGTAAAAATGTCCGCTTTTAGAATATGCGCTTTTGCAATTTCCTTAGCGGACGGTTTGATATGTTGGTGTCTATGTCGGATAAAGAACTTAAACGATTGTCGGTCTTGCAAGAAATCTGCGATCAACGCATAACTCAACCTCAGGCTGCTCAGCTACTTCATATCTCAGAACGTCAAATCAGACGATTACTGCAGAAATATAAAGCTCAAGGCCCAGCTGCATTAGCACATGCTGCACGTGGCCAAACCAGCAACTCCAGGCTTCCTGAAGAAATCAGGCTCAAGTGCCTCAATCTTGTTGCTGAGCAATTCCACGGTTTTGGACCCACTTTAGCGCATGAAAAGCTCACCACTGTTCATGGATTTGATATTTCAGTGGAAACACTACGTTCTTGGATGATTGCAGCTAATTTATGGATTCCTCGCGCCAAGCGTCTGAAACGACCGTATCAGCCTCGTTATAACCGAGATTGCGTCGGTGAACTGATCCAGATTGATGGCTCATATCATGACTGGTTTGAAGGCCGTTCTGCCAAGTGCTGCCTACTGGTATTTATCGATGATGCCACAGGAAAATTACAGCATTTACGCTTCTGTGAATCAGAATCAGCCTTTGACTATATGATTTCAACACGCTTATATGTCGAACAGCACGGTAAGCCTTTAGCATTTTACAGCGACAAACATTCAGTCTTCAGGGTGAATCAAAGCAGCAATAAAGACACCAAGATCACGCAATTTGGACGTGTGCTCAGTACCCTCAATATCGATATCATCTTCGCCAACTCACCACAAGCTAAAGGCCGTGTAGAACGAGCCAATAGAACGCTTCAAGACCGTCTGATTAAAGAAATGCGTCTGGAAGGCATTAGTTCGATTGAGCAAGCCAATGCATGGTTGCCCTGCTTTATTGAGCAATTTAATCGTAAATTTGCCAAGATGGCCATTAATCCCAAGGATCTACACCGGACTGTCAGTGAAACCGCTGACGAGTTAAATGATATTTTTACCTGGCGTGAACCTCGCAAAGTTACAAACAGCCTGACGATTACATATGATAAATGCGTATATATCCTGAAAAAAACAGAAGAAAATCAAAGATTGATCGGCAAGTATATTGAGTTTCTGGAATACCCGGATGGTACGGTAGCCATTGAACACCAAGGTAGAAAAATCAATTACAGTATCTTCGATAAATTAAGTCAGCTCAACCAGCGAGAGATCGTTGAGAATAAACGTTTGGGTTCTGTACTAGCGCATATTCAACAACAGCATGAAGAATTAGAACAGCAAAACAAACGGAGTCGTTCTCAATCCATGCCACGTAGACGTGCACAGAAAACAGCAATTCAACAACGCAATTGAATCCTGTGCTTGACTTGGAAATGCCTGTATAGGACATTTCTATTTGGTTTTAAGGTAGGACATTTCTACTTAGGAATAACAATACAATAAAAATCATAAACTTATAAAAAGACACCCTAGAATTCAGTGCACTAGAGCGGTCTTTACATAAATATTCACTCAATTTACTTATTTTGTTAGAACTTTTCAAAATCATTCTTTAGTGGCAGTGAACAAAGGCTTTTCTCATTCCAAAAGGCTCGTCCCTAAGCCTTTACTGCATTAAACTTTCTTTGCTTGCATCACTTTAAACAGCACATACAGCAGTAAAATCCATACGGGCTGCATCAGCACCGAAAGCATAAAACCCTGATTCCACATGATGTACAAAATCATCAGCATGAATGCTAATACAACGTAATTAGTGAACGGCGCAAATAAAGCAGGAAACTTGGTTTGTATACCCTGCTGCTGCATCACTTTTCTAAACTTCAGGTGAATCAAGCTGATCAGCATCCAATTCAGCACCGCAGCGCTCACCACGATATAAATCAAATAACTCAATGCTTTTTCAGGTAAGAAATAATTCAGCAGCACACAGCCAAAAATCAGCAAAGCAGAAAATAAAACTGCAGCAATCGGCGTACCGTGTTTATTCACCTGCTTAAATGCTTTTGGCGCATTGCCTTGTTCTGCCAAGCCCAGCAGCATGCGGCTATTGGCATACATGCCGCTATTACAGACCGAAACGGATGCAGTCAAAATAATAAAGTTCAGCAAATGTGCCGCCCAATCAATCCCCATCTGATTAAAAATCATCACAAAAGGACTATGATCCAAACCGCCAAGTTTCAACTGATTCCACGGCACCAGCGACAGCAGTACTGCCAAGGAACATATATAAAATAAGAACACGCGGATCACGGTCTGATTCACCGCTTTCGGGATATTTTGATCAGGATTTTCAGTTTCAGCCGCCGCCATGCTGATCAGTTCAATGCCGCCAAAAGCAAACATCATAAAGGCTAGCATGTAGAATAAGCCTTCAAAACCGTGCGGGAAGAAGCCGCCATGTACCCATAAATTACTAATCGAAGCGGTAGAGTCTGCGCCTGCTGTAAGTAGCAGATATATACCAAAAATAATCATGGCAACAATCGCCACAACTTTAATCATCGACAGCCAAAATTCAGATTCTGCATACAGTTTGACATTGGCTAAATTGGCTAGCGTAATCACAGCAAAAAACACCAAAACTGAAACCCAAGCAGGCACATGCGGCCACCAGTAATTGACATATTTGCCTATCGCGGTCAGCTCGGTCATCACTACTAAAATATACAGAATCCAGTAGTTCCAGCCCGTTAAAAAGCCCGCAAACTTGCCCCAATACTTAAAAGCAAAATGACTGAATGAACCTGTGACTGGCTCTTGTACAATCATCTCGCCCAACTGGCGCATAATCAGAAAAGCAATCAAACCACCAATCAAATAGCCCAGAATTATCGATGGTCCAGCCGACTCAATAATATGCGCAGAGCCTAAAAATAGCCCTGTCCCGATTGCGCCACCCATTGCAATCAGCTGAATATGACGGTTCTTTAATCGGCGCTGCAATTGAGGCATTTCGCTGCTCACAACATGTTCTCATCTTATAAAAAAGTGGATTGTAGCCTGTGCAGCTCTTTGCAGCCAAATATTCGCAAATCATTTCTGTATGAATCATTATGGAATACAGTGCGTGAGCTGCATCAATCTATAGCACATAGTCAACTTGATAGGATGGACAATATAGGCCATATGGTTCTATTAGAACAGCCAGAAAATTTAGCTGCCAGCATACTTAAGTGGCTGAATATATTGTCCCTTTAAATATAAACAGCCCTCAATAGAGAGCTGCTTTTTAGCATTCACTTCACTTGATGGATGATTGATAGTGAATACAGTACGTCTAAACCTATTCTAACCATTCATACTGCACCACCATGTAAATCGTTATTTACGCTGTGGAACTTCAGCCCACCGTGCATAACTCTTCGTGCTTTTCAGCACAGTGTCCGCTTGTTTTGCAGCGACGCCACTATAGTCCTGAGAGAAACTATCTGAATTTTCATCAAAACTCGCACCATCAAATAATGGGAAAGTACCGGCTTTTTTCTGAATCACCACATCATCAATCATCCAACCTCTGAAGCCGTTATAAAGTCCATCGACCGTTCTGAATTGGAATTTCAGTTGAACATTGGTCTTGCCTGCATATTCATCTAATGAGATCGCTTCTTGCTGAACAGCAGCCGGTGCAAGGTTAAAGCCTAAATTACTGTATGGAATCGGCGCGCGCTCATATGCCGAGGATGGATCTGCCAGCGGGTTTAATCGAGCCAAAGTCTTGAAGCTATTGCCGCCGTCGGTAGAAACTAAAATATTCATCAAATCGAATCCCTGATTATTTGGATTGACCGACTCAATTTCCCACCATGTTTTAAAGCTTAAACTCAAAGGCGCCTGATACTGGCTTAGATTAATGGCAGGTGAAATCAATTCACCCCTATTGTCATACTGCGAGGTGCCGCCATCAAACTCTGGAGCCGTAGATGAATCACTTAAAGCACCAATAAAGTTGCCATTTACTTTGTCGCCATACCAATATGCCGTATTACCTTGCAGTGGCTCAGGCACCTTGCCTTGACTTTGGTCATTCGGCGCTAAGCGTACACGCTGATTCACTTGATTATTACGGATGTTGTGACCTTTGTTTAGCAACTGCCAATCAACATTGGCCACACTTGGCTGCGACCTTGTCCATGCATTGCGAGTAGCAGAATCCGCTTCAAAAGTTTCACGCCAAACTGCATCTGCAGACACTGTTTCAGGTAGCACTTCAAATTGATAGCCCGATGCAGAAGAAGCAATGACCGTAACTTTTTTCGTAATAGTATTAATTCCTGCACCGTTAATGGTGAGCGTGGCATTTTTCAATGCTTCAAGCAGATCATTGCTCACATTAAATGAAAGCGTGAAATATCCATTGGCATCAGTCAAAGCACTAACAAATGCGCCATTGGTCGCTGTACCGCCAGACAATGACACTTGCGCATTCGCCAAAGGTTTCCCTTTAAAAATCACTTGACCAGAGAATGTTCCGACCACTGCATCATTGACTGGTGCATCACTTAGTGTCTGACAGTCTTGGTCTAAGCAGTTGAGAACCACATTCAACACAATGCTTTTATTGGTATTTTTAGGATGGATCAAGAATGCCGAAACTGCAGACTGTCCATTTTTAGTGACCAAAACATAATATGTGCCTGCAGCCAATTTAGGCAGCTTAACGATGCCTTGAGCATTAGCAAGGTAACTTTGACCTTTAAAATGAGTCGCTGTCGGTAAACTGTTGATCGGTGGAAATAACTGTTCAGAATCATCTGCTATAATTGTATTCGTTGCTATTTTCAGACTGCCTGCTTGTACTTTTTGCCATTCTTCATCAGTTAAAATCTGAATCGATGCAGCATTTAAAGCAAGATTATTCACATCTAATAAAGTCAGCTCTTCTACGCTTTTTTGAACCATAGCATCGGCAACTGCCTCTGGCGGTACACTCCCTGTCTCGTCACGATCACTACCGCCACATGCCGTTAAACCCAAGACACCCGTGACCATTATTATTTTTACAAAAGCGCTATTTTTCATCTGTTCTGCCCTCTAATTTTCCATTTTTAAAATTGTTATCTCTACATTGAACTCTGCCAGCCCAAACATACTGGTCAATATTCAAGCAAAATAATACCCAATTTCCACTAAATGCGCAAATTTCACATTTTATGTTTTTATTGCTTTGTTTTTCTTGTTTTTAAAATTAATTTAGCTAGGTATGTACAAAAAAACAGGCCAAAGCCTGTCTTTTAGAATTTACCATCTATGTTTTAATCCTCTGGATATTCAAAACGGTAGCCGACGCCATACACAGCTTGAATCCACTCATGGCGGTTGCCAGTTTCAGCAGCATCCGAAATTTTACGGCGCAGGTTTTTAATGTGGCTGTCAATCACACGGTCAGCCACTTCAAAACTGTCTGGATTGATATGATCCAGTAACTGCGCACGTGAATACACCTGCCCTACATGCTCTAAAAACAACTCTAGTAAACGAAACTCTGTTGGCGTTAAGCTCAACGCTTTTTGTTGATACCAAATGCGCTGCTGTGCTTTGTCCATACGGAATAAATCATTGACTTCGGGTTCTGCTTTACGTTCTAAACGACGTAATACCGCTTGCACACGTGCCACCAATTCTTTCGGACTAAACGGTTTGCAGACATAATCGTCAGCACCCATATTAAGCCCCAATACACGGTCAATTTCTTCAGTGCGTGCAGTCACCATAATAATCGGCAAATCAGACTGCTCACGGACTTTACGGCAAATGGTTAAGCCATCCATACGAGGCACCATCAGGTCTAAAATCATCAGACTCGGTTTACGTTGTGTGAAGCTGTCATAGGCTTCTTGCCCATCATGAAACATGCTGACTTCAAAGCCTGCAGCCTCTAGATAATCACGCACTAGCTGTGCAAGTTCCACTTCATCTTCAACCAACATGATATGTTTCATGCATGCTTCCTTTTAATATTTCATCTGTTTGGGAAATGTCAATTTGCAACGCAAACCGCCCAATGGAGAATGATCAAAACTCAACTCTCCACCCAATGCTCTAGCTATTTTTACGGATAACGCCAATCCTAATCCTGTACCACCAGTTGCACGCGTACGTGAATCATCCACACGATAGAAACGCTCACCTAAACGTGCCAACTGTTCATCAGTTAAACCAAATGGGCTGTCATCAACATACACGGTCCACTGGGTTTCATCTTGCTCAGTATGAACATGCACTTCACCACCAGCTTCCGTATAACGAATACTGTTACCCAATAAGTTGACCATAATCTGTTTAAAACGGTCTATATCTAATTGTAATGAAGTCCCTTCGCCCATTGCGGTAATTTTCAAATCTGCTTGCTCAAACTTCGGCTTAAAGCTTTCAACCTCTTGGATCACTACATCCCAAGGATTGAGCGTGGTCAAATAACAATTCAGTTGTTGTGCATCGGCTTGTGCCAAATCTGCCAAATCTTTGGTCAATTTTTTCAAACTACTCACTTGATTAAGCATCGAAGCAAAATGCTCTGGCGTTGGCTTACGAATACCGTCCTGCATCGCCTCAATTTGAGCCTGCAACACCGCCAATGGCGTTTTTAATTCATGTGAAGTATCGGCAACCCATTGACGACGTGACGTTTCATGCTGATCGAGAATCACGGCCAACTGGTTCAATTCATTTGATAAATCGCCGAGTTCATCATTACGGTTCACCGCGACTTGATGTTGATAATTGCCCTTGGTTAACTCACGTGTCCCCATTAACAAACGCTGAATCGGTTTTTTAAAGTAGGTCGCCAATAACAGTGCAGCAATTAAACTCGCAATAAAACTAAGCACATAAACCAATAATAAATAACGTTTTTGCTTACTAAAGAAGTTAATACTGATCGCATCATCTTGCTCGAGTACAGGTTTGAGCCCCAAATACCCCACGATTTGATTATTTACCATAATCGGACGATAAGAAATCTGTTCATCTGTCGGCTCACCCACCACAAATTGGCGCTGTGCATCATATAAAGATAAACGTGAACTCAAGCCCAAGCGGTCAGGCATTTGAATAAACTGTTTTTTACCACCATTGTTGGTATTGTTTTGAGAGGATTGACCGGCATCTTTATCTTTTTCATCCGCATTCGACTCTTTGGGGCGGAACACATTTTGATTCGCACTTAAAGGAAATTTTAAACCTTCAAAGGGTTGAAACTCAGACGGTAAGTTTTGTTCCAGCCATTTCAACTCTTCAGTTTTTTGTTCTGCCGTTTGCTGCGGTGTCGCCAACATCGATGCTGCATTCAAACTATGATCTTGGAAATAGCGCTGCTGCAATGCAATGTCATATTGACGACGCAGCCACCACCGAGAGAGACGATCATAGTCATCTGGCGCAGCCTGCCCTTCAATCTGCAAAATCTGCGCCTGAATCGCATTCCCCCAATCATGATAAACCGTATACACATCGGCTAAATTTTCAATGACATGGTCAAGCTTTTGCATCTCGACATCGGCCACATATTTGGTGAAATTACGCTGCATATTCCAATGCAAAACGCCAAGACTTACCGTTGTGATGACGAGCGTCGTCAACAGCACAGTCAGAAACAAGCGTAGGGCAATCGGGATACGACGTATTTTCAAAAGAGAACTCTCATTTTTCTTCTATATTCATTATTGTAGCGAACACGCAACTAAAAAACTCTCCATTGTTTCTACATCTTTATTATTTAATCTTTAACCATCGGAAAAATATCTAATCTGGTGGGGTAAAGACTATGAAACAAATGACCAAAATGGCTTTAATCGGTGCAAGCGTATTGAGCATGGGTGCACTCACTGCCTGTCAATCGACAACCGCACCAAAAGATAACGATCATGGCCGTATGATGAAACAACATCATGGTGATCACGATCGTCGTATGTCACCTGAGCAACGTGAACATTTTAAACAAATGCGTGCCGAGCAACGTCAAGTGTTTGCTGATATGCAAAAAGCTTGTAATGGCAAGGCTACAGGTTCAACAGTTCAAGTAAAAGCTGGCGATAAAAATATTGATGGTACATGTACCATGGTGTTCAAAGCAGACCGTCAAGACATGAAAAAAGCACGTGGTGAACACAAACCAATGCGTGGCGACATGCGTGGTCAGATGCAACGCGGTGAGCCACTGACTGATGCAAAACGTGCAGAACTGACTAAACAGTTTGATCAACGTTTAGCTGAACGCCAAGCGAAGCAACAAGCGATTATGAAAGCATGCCAAGGTAAGACTGATGGTAGCGCGGTTGCCATTAAAGTTGGCGAACAGCAAATCAATGGTAAATGTGAAGTTCGCTTCCAACCTAAAGCTCCTGTTGCCCCGACGCCAGCACCAGTAAAATAATCCAAACTTAGATCGCAATATCATTGCGTAAAAAAAGGCACTCCCAGGAGTGCCTTTTTTATTGGACATATCTTTTTACGCTTTTTGACTATTTGTGTCATTCATTTTCAGCCAAAAGTGTTTACACTCAATGCACTTAGCATTTTCAAGGGATATTTCTTTGACTTTACAGTCACCAACAAATCGCCCTGAAATGCTTGTACCCAATAAGAAGATGTTGCACGATTAGAACCATTCCAATACGTGTCATTGAAGACACGTTCAAATGTTTATTTAGGATTACTAACGCTGGTAGAAACCAGTATTGAGGAAAACGATATGCCACAATACAAAGCGCCCTTACGTGATATGCAATTTGTTCTGCATGAACTTTTAAAAGCAGAAGATCACTATGCACAACTGCCTGCATTTTCAGACACCGTAAGCCGTGAGTTGGTTGACCAATATCTAGAAGCTGCTGCTGACTTCTGTGAAAATGAACTTTCTCCTCTTAACCAAGTCGGCGACCGTGAAGGTTGTACTTGGAATGATGGCGTTGTAACAACACCAACTGGTTTTAAAGAAGCGTATCAAAAATATATCGAACTCGGTTTCCCATCTTTATCTGCTGAAGAACAATACGGCGGTCAAGGCTTACCGGTTTCTTTAGGCAACATCATTTCAGAAATGGTGGGTACTTCGAACTGGGCATGGGGTATGTACCCTGGTCTATCTCATGGTGCTGTCCGTACATTAGAACATCACGGTTCTCAAGAGCAAAAAGACACTTACCTTCCTAAACTTGTTTCAGGTGAATGGACTGGTACGATGTGCTTAACAGAATCTCATGCAGGTTCTGACTTAGGTATTATCCGCTCTAAAGCTGAACCACAAGCAGACGGTAGCTATGCAATTTCTGGCGAGAAAATCTTTATCTCTGCTGGTGAACACGACATGGCTGAAAACATCATCCATATCGTACTTGCTCGTCTTCCAGGTGCACCAAAAGGCACGAAAGGTATTTCATTATTCATCGTACCTAAATTCAATGTAAATGCTGATGGCTCAATTGGTGAGCGCAATGCGGTACGTTGTGGTTCGATTGAACACAAAATGGGTATCCATGGTAACGCGACTTGTGTCATCAACTTTGATAACGCAAAAGGCTTCTTGATTGGCCCTGAAAACCGCGGTCTAAACTGCATGTTCACATTCATGAACACTGCACGTATCGGTACTGCTGTACAAGGTCTTTCAGCTTCTGAAGGCGCTTTCCAAGGTGCACTTGCTTACGCAAAAGACCGTTTGGCAATGCGTTCACTTTCAGGCCCTAAAGCACCTGAAAAAGAAGCAGATCCAATTATCGTTCACCCTGCAGTACGCAACATGCTGCTTACGCAAAAATCATTTGCTGAAGCTGGTCGTGCTCTGGTTTACTTATTGTCTTTCCATGCCGATATCGTGGAACAAGGTGCAACTGAAGAAGAACGTAAGTTCTCTGACAATATCTTGTCATTATTAACTCCAATTGCTAAAGCATTCTTGACTGAAACAGGTTCTGAATCTGCAAAACACGGTGTTCAAGTATTTGGTGGCCACGGCTTCATTTCAGAACACGGTATGGAACAAATTGTACGTGATACACGTATCTCTTGCTTGTACGAAGGTACGACTGAAATTCAAGCAATTGACTTGTTAGGCCGTAAAGTATTGGGTACTCAAGGTGCAATGTTGAAAGACTTCACCAAGATCATCCATAAATTTGTTGAAGCTAACAAAGACAACGCTGCCATGAAAGAATTTGTTGAGCCGCTTGCTGCGCTAAACAAAGAATGGGGCGACTTAACCATGCAGATTGGTATGAAAGCAATGCAAAACCCTGAAGAAGTGGGTGCTGCTGCAGTCGATTACCTCTACTTCTCTGGTTATGTGACGCTTGCTTATTTATGGGCTCGCATGGCGCTAGTTGCACAAGAAACTTTAGCTGCAGGAACAACAGATGTTGATTTCTACAATGCAAAAGTAACGACTGCTCGCTTCTACTTCAAGAAAATCTTACCACGCGTTCGCTCTCATGTAGAAGTGATTGCAGGTGGCCTAGATCCTCTTATGGCATTGGATGCAGAACACTTTGCATTCTAATGTGAATATCTAAAACATATTCAAAAAATTGTACTCTTGAGTGCAGAAATAGAGAAAGGACGGTCATAGCATTGGCAGTCCTTTTTCTTTATAAATAATCCCATAATTTTACTTTGGTCAATTTTCTCCACGCTTTGTGTTGATACAAATTGCCCCAAGTCCATAGATTCAAACAATAAACAGGTGAACGAACATGCCAATTTATAATGCGCCGCTTGCAGATATGAAATTCATCTTAAATGATGTTTTTAAAGCAGAACAATTCTGGCAAAACAACGAAAATCTTGCTCACGTTGATGCTGCAACTGCAGAAGCCATTCTTGAAGAAATGGCAAAATTTGCGCAAAACGTCACTCATCCTTTAAACCGCACAGGTGATGAAGAAGGCGCAACCTATAGCAATGGCAATGTCACGACTCCTGCTGGTTTCAAAGAAGCATTTAAACAATATGCAGAAGGCGGCTGGATTGGTCTAGGCGCAGATGAAGAATGGGGCGGTCAAGGCATGCCAAAAATGCTGACTGTTCTGTCTGACGAAATGCTGTTTGCAACCAACCCATCATTCATGCTCTACCCGCTTCTTTCTGTAGGTGCAGGCATGGCATTAAACAGCTATGCATCACAAGAGCAAAAAGAAACTTATTTGCCAAAAATGTATACAGGCGAATGGTCCGGCACAATGTGCTTAACTGAACCGCATGCAGGTACAGATTTAGGTATTATCAAAACTAAAGCTGAACGTAATGAAGACGGTACTTATAACATTACAGGTACGAAAATCTTCATCACTGGCGGTGACCACGACCTTTCTGAAAATATCATCCACTTAGTTTTAGCGAAAACGCCTGATGCGCCTGCGGGATCACGCGGAATTTCACTATTCATCGTACCTAAATTCTTGGTGAATGCAGATGGTTCATTGGGTGAGCGTAATGCTGTAGGCCCTGGTTCTATTGAACATAAAATGGGGATCAAAGCGTCTGCTACATGTGTGATGAACTTTGATGGCGCGAAAGGCTACCTGGTTGGTAAAGAAAATGAAGGCCTTGCAGCGATGTTCGTCATGATGAACTACGAACGTCTGTCTATGGGTATTCAAGGCCTAGGTGCTTCTGAATTTGCTTATCAAAATGCAGCGCAATATGCGACTGATCGTTTACAAGGCCGTAGCGCTTCTGGCGTTCAATCGCCTGCAAAACCTGCAGACAGCATCTTAGTTCATGGTGATGTACGTCGTATGTTGCTGAACGCACGTGCCAACAATGAAGCGTCTCGTGCATTTGCGGTTTATGTCGGTCAACAATTAGACATTACCAAGTTCTCTACTGACCCAGAAGCAGTCAAAGCAGCCAATAACCGTGTTGCGCTATTAACACCGATTGCGAAAGCGTATTTAACTGATACAGCTTTCCAAGCAACGCTAGATGCCCAAATGGTCTTCGGTGGTCACGGCTTTATTCGTGAATGGGGTATGGAACAATGTATTCGTGACCTGCGTATCGCACAGATTTACGAAGGGACCAACGGCGTTCAATCTCAAGACTTAATTGGTCGTAAAACCATTAAGTGCAATGGTGAATTCATTGCTGAATATATCCAAGAAATCCGTGATTTTACCAACAACTTAGATGCCAGCTTGAACTACATTAAAGATGCAACATTAGATGCAGCAGCTGAAGTTGAAGCAGTGACTCAATATGTACTCGAAGCTGCTTGTGAAAACATTGAGTTCCCGAACTCAGCAGCAGTTGATTACCTACATGCTGTAGGCCTACTCAGCTTTGCCTATATGTTTGCCCGCATTGCAGATGCAGCAAAAGACAAAGATGGCGAGTTCTACCAAAACAAACTTGCACTGACTCTTTACTTCACGCAGCGTATTTTGCCTGAATTGGCTTTACGCATTGCTAAAGTGAAAGCAGGTTCTGAAGTGATCATGAACTTCTCTGAAGATTACTTTACCAACCAAGCTTAATTAGCCGTACAAAATCAAAAATGCCCGATTTATCGGGCATTTTTTTATTTTACTGCTCTTATTACATAAACACTGAGTGCAACTTTTTCAAAAAATCATAAGCATATTTACTTATTCATAATCTCCTAATTCCATTCGATATGTAAAACAAGAATGGAGCTGATCGTCTAGCATTGGAAATGTAGCCCAATGCGTTGTATCTTTATCTTGTTTAAATCCTGCCTTCATTAAGACATTTTGTGATGCTAGATGTTCCTCAGCACAAAAAGATGAAACAACCTTCGTGACATGATTCTGCTTTAAATACTTAATTCCTCCAATTAAAGCCTCAGTCATATAACCACAACTATGAAAATTCACCCCTAACCCAAAATGTATTTCTCCATGGTTTTCTTGATTGAAGAAATACAATAAGCCCATCGCTAAATGCGTATTCTTATCACTAATCACCCATGCAAAATCAGGATTGTGTATCGACCAATAATAATCTGCCCACTTTTCTAAAACACTCTTAGTCTGTTGAATCGTTAAATGTGGCAACCGCTGCAGATAACGAGTTGCTTCTATATTCGAAAAATATGTATCAAATAATGAAATTTCATCTCCTAACTGATACTTTCTCAGGCATAAACGTTCAGTTTCAATCATATTGGGCATGATTCTTTAGCCTGTTATTTCATGGGATAAAATTTTTTGATCGACTCAACCATTTCAGCATTCGACATTTCCAAAGCTTTTGCCACATTCATTGCATCTACAACGCTGCGATTTTGACTCACTTTAAACTTACCCAAAATTGAGTCTATTTCGATTTCAATCGCTATAATTTTTTCCAGTTGTTCCGCGATAAAATCATGAGGCGCGTCGCCCATTTTCCATGGCACGGGTTGGCTAGCTTCATGTTGACGCGTCAAACGAGCCAGAATTCCTCGTAAATATTTTTCATCTGCAATTTTACGTATCTTGCCTTTGACATGTACCACGCGGTAATTCCATGTCGGTACAACGCGATGATGCTCCTGTTTTCCTTCATACCAGCTTGGCGAAATATAAGCATCTTCAGCCTGAAAAATAACATAGACATGTGCTGACTGATTCAATATTTCAAACATTGGATTGGCCTTAGCAATATGACCGCGTAATACACCTAATTCGCCTGACTCAGCGTCATATT
Source organism: Acinetobacter sp. YH12069 (assembly GCF_013419675.1). NCBI lineage: Bacteria > Pseudomonadati > Pseudomonadota > Gammaproteobacteria > Moraxellales > Moraxellaceae > Acinetobacter > Acinetobacter sp. YH12069. The sequence goes on from NZ_VOZS01000013.1 coordinate 47,542, forward strand.
CTAGTGGTAAATGATTCACTTCCAACTCACCATTGGGTGCAGTCAGTATTACTGTCGCCAAAGCATACTTACGCATAAGATCAATCAGATCAGGGAGTTCATCATGTTTAAAATGCGTTGGTTGATACATCGTCGCTTCATTCTTATAGGACAAAATTTAAGCTCAAACTTAACATTAAAAACTTTATTAAACCTAAAAAATATTTTTGTCATATGCGCTTCATGTGCATGAAATTTGCTTGGTATTTAATGACTTGTTCTTGATTGAATATTCACGCAATTTACACAGGAGGAATATATATGACACACCGTGATCCTAAAGTAGAAAAAATCGAAGCCCTCCTCGACCGATTTGGCAACCTTGCTGTGGAAGGTTTTCATTATCTTGCGCTGTTTGTCATCGGCTGTATGATCTTATGGTCTGCGGGTCATACCATTTTTGAAATTATTACAGTTAAACAATTCGCCACGATTGACGATATTTTATTATTGTTTATTTACCTCGAACTCGGTGCCATGGTTGGTATTTATTTTAAAACCAACCACATGCCTGTTCGCTTCCTGATTTATATTGCTATTACTGCCCTGACCCGTTTACTGATTTCGGACATTCAACACGACCATAAAGCAGATATGGGCTTGGTCATTACTACAGGTTCGATTCTAATTTTAGCTGTGGCCATTTTGATTGTGCGCTTTGCCTCTTGGACTTACCCTTCGGTTATTCGAGATAAGCATTCCGAGAAGCCATTACCTGAAGGAAAAACCCCACGTCCGCAAGATGATGAATTGGCTTAAACACTAATTCGTTCCTTCTCCTTTTAGGAGACGAGTAGCACTACTACGCAAGAGAGAGGTTATAAACCTTATCGATTAGGCACCAATACATAGCGACCATTTTCAAAGATCCAGTACATGCCACTTGGGGGTGCAGGTAAACCTAAACGCTGCCAATCACTGATAAACGTATAGGTCGAACTCGAAATACTAGCGCTGGCAGGATCACCATTTACCCAGCTATAACTTTGTGAATTTTGGATAATCGTAGTCGGTGCTTGATATTGAATACTTATGCCATTTTGCACCTGTGGTGGATATGGACGGTTTGGATAATTGGGATATTGAGGGCGATGAGGATAGTTCGGGTAATGCTGCGGGTAATTGGGAGCATGCTGTGGATAGCTTTGACCATGTTGGGGATAACCAGGCCGATTCATCGACGGTGGGCGGTGTTGTGGTTTTGATGTATCCACACCTTGGTAGTTTGCCCATTTGTTTTCCGCAAAAGTACTGGCCGAAGCACTGATCAGCATCACACCTGCCATTGCATAGAATAATGTTGCTTTCACTCGAGCTTTCCTTCACGGTATATAGATTAAGTATAAAACCCATTTTAGGAGAAAAAATGAATAAAAATCCATCAAATGCAAGAATTTGTTAATTTTCCGACCAAGCTGATCGCACCTTCATGCTAGCCTGTTTTTGATTGGATTATGCTAAGATTGATTTTATTTCGTAGTGGATCAAACGCTGTGTCTGAATTAAGTTTTGACCGACTTCATCAATTTTTTTCGAAAGTACCAAGTATCCAAGAAGCCTTAATCGACTCCTACGGCACCGATGGCAAAAATGCGTGGTGGTTTAAATTTCAAATTAATGTAGATCACCCTTTAGCATGGCAAACTGTTCAAGAATTGGGCCATGTATTGAACTATATTTCTAAAAATGAACGCTTACCGACTCAATTTTTACCGGTTTCTCCGCCACCATATATGAATGGCGAAGCAAAACAATTCTTGTCTTGGGTGATTCAATGTAACCACGTCGATTTTCCACCAGATGTCATCTGTGACTGGTTAGAAGCTCGTTTGCCACAACCAGTAGATGATGCCGATAAATGGAAAATCAAAACCGATATTAAAGAATTGGATCAAATGACGGATAAAGATTTAGATCAAATCGTTCCGCCGAATCCTGTACCGAAGAATTAAAACTGATTAAATCCCTCCTAACCTCCCTTTAAAAAAGAGAGGAAAGTCCCTCTTTTTAAAAGAGGGATTTGGGAGATTAAGACAATTCTAAAAAGTAGATATTCCGCTCCATTCCATAAAGCGATACAACACATATTTCAAGGTCGATTCATCCGCATATTTACTATAATCGACACTCATTTGTTTACCATCCAGATTTGACCAAGCAGTATTAAAGTACTGTGATACATCTTTAAAAACTTGAGCATCTTTCACACCGATCACTCGTAAATCAGTTTCTAAATTATAATTTTTCAAGTTACGCGCCGTGAAATTGGCAGAACCTAAAATCATATCGGCTTGATAAGCAGTACGTTTTAAAATCATCTTGCTATGGCACTGCTCACCTTGGGTATTACACCAACGTACATCAATACCCGCCTCATGTAATTCGGATGCTACAGGTCGATTTGGAATGCCATTTTTGGTACGTCCAAAAGCATCCTTATTCGGATCGAGTAATACACGCACTTTCACGCCACGTTCATGCGCAGCAATGAGTGCCTTGATAATTTTACGTTCTGACAAGTAGAACATCGCAATATCAATTTCTGTACCCGCTTTTTGTGCCGTATTAATCATATCTAATACGCCATCATAAATGGCTTTTTCAGTCAGCACCTGTACTTGAGGCTCAGTTTTCGCGGCTTCAACATCCTTAATCACCACAAATGGAATATTGGCTTTGGACATCATGCCTACGGCTTGCTCGGTCTTTAACAGATCAATCGCGGTCATGCCTTTGACGGTTAAGGCCACATTGGAATGTCGTGAGCTACCATCATGTGGATTCATAGAGGTGACTAAACCTTTCCAACCTTCAACGGTATCTACCACCAAGGTTTTACGATGATTGGCTTTAAAGTTGAAAAGATCCATATAGCTGCGAATCGTCACTTTTTCCGTACCTAATGGATTCGGTAACCAACCTTTTTGTGGGTTATTGCCAATATCTTGACAGCAGATATACCAAAAGCCTGACCATGCTGGGTTGGATGCACGAAGCGGTACCAAATTGGTTTCGATCAACTCAATGCCCCCTTGTCGTAATTGACGATAATGTTCGGGTTGAATGCCGCCATATACCGAATTGACTGGGTCAGTAATCACAAAAATTTCCACTTGAGGAGATAGACGACGCTTCAAAATCAGCGCATCGGTCAACTCCTGTGTTAATTGTTCATGTTTTAATTGAGAGTCGCCAACTTGCGGATTAAAGAGAAACATATCCAACACAATGGTCGACTGTGCTTCCTCAATCATTTTCAGCATTTCTTTAAAAATGCGATGTTCCTGTTGCTGCTTTCCTTGCGCATCGATATAGGTTTCATCCACTAAAAAGTTCACTTCAGCATGGCGAAGTTTTCCTGTGTAGTTCAACCCTTCTGGGAGTGGCTTTAGCGTGTGATAGGTTGCCGAGGCCAAATAACCTAAAACCAATAAACCAATGACCACACCCACATAGCGACGACGTGACCAATTGAGCTTGTGATGTATTCGTTGAATGATGCGCATAAGAAAAAACCTAGTCTAATGCGCTCAGACTAGGTTTTATTCATTGATTTTTCAAGAGGATTTCTGTGACTTTACCTAGACTTACTTAGAGAAGTCTGTGCAAATTCAATTAGAAACCAAATTCAAGACCAACCGTAAAATTACGACCGACTTGTGGAATATTGGCAAGGAATGACGTATGAGAGTAAACATCTTCATCCAATAAATTATTGGCTTTGAAATAGACTCGATAATCATTTTGATCTTTCAATTGACCACTATAGGCCACACCCAAATTCACCATATTGTAGCCATCTGTTTCACGCTCAAATGCAGTGATTTTGTCTTGTTTGAATACATGTGAATATTCTGCAAGACCTGACCAACCATCGGCAAAGTCAACATCGACCTTGGTTCCTAAGCGCCCTGCAGGCACACGTGGCGCATTTTCACCATCAATTTTGCCGCGTACATAATCACCAAAGACACTGAGTTTATACATATCATTAATGGCATAACCCACTTGAGCTTCCGCGCCATAGAACTTGGCTTTGTCTTGGGTGTAATCAACTAAGCGGAAGTTTTCAAAATTATCTTTGGTTGCAGCATAAATGTAGTTGTCATACCAGTTGTGGTACACATGAACGTGATAATCCAACTGATCTTTTTCATAATGGAAACCTAATTCTAGATTATTAGATTTTTCAACATCTAGATTTTCATTTCCGCGTTCATAGGTATTGGTCGCAAAATGCTTACCATCTGCATAGAGCTCTTGCGCCAATGGCAAACGCTCTTGATGAGAACCCACCAAGGATAATTTATAATTGGGTGCAAACGCCCAGTTCACAGCACCTGAGTAGGAAATACCATAATCGTCATAATCTTTTTGTGCAGAATCGATCTGAATTTTCTGCTGATCGACACGGGCGCCCAGCTCGACATGAAAATCACCAAATTGTTTATGTTCTAAACCAAATACACTCCATTTTTGGGTTTTATTTGGGTTGATCAATGACTCTTCGCCACTGATATTGAGCTTTTGCTGATTGTATTGTGCGCCTATCACCCCTTCCCAATCCGCAATCGGGTTATGCACCAACTCTAAACGACCATCATAGCCCTGACTTTTAAAGGTCGTTGCCGCTGTATCACCTTCAATTTCATCATGTTGATAATCGGTATAACTTGCATGTGCACGGATTTTTTGGAAGCCCGCAAACGGATTCGCAAGTTCGGTACGGAAATCATAGCGTTCTGACTTTAAATCGACCCACGGACCAGCAGCATCATGGTCATGATCGTGGTCGTCATGGGCTGAATGATCATGCTCATCGCTGTGATCATGATTATCATGCCCGTCACAATGCAAATGGTCATCATGTGGATGGCAGCTTTCATATTCATGACTATGTCCCGGCAAGCCATATTGGTCTTGACGGTTGCTATAAGAAAGTCCAGCAAAACCTCGATCATGAATCCATGACGCACCTACACTGACATTTTGCCCTTCTGCAAAGGTGTTGCCGACACGACGTTCTTTTTCTAACTCACCCTCATGGTCATGGAAATAATTGGGTGCAATATAGTCATTGGCTTTGCGTTTCGAACCTTCTACACGGATGGCAAATTGCTCACCTAAAGCAGCCGTCACACCGGCACTCGCCAATTTTTCATCACTGCCTGAGTTATAACGAACCCCAACTTGCCCTTCATAACCTTTATCAGGAATAGAGGTAGGAATCTTTTGATCCGTCACATTAACCAAACCGCCGACTGTGCCTGCCGCGTATAACAGTGTTGATGGCCCACGGATCACTTCAATTTGTTTTGCCAAAATCGGATCTACCGCAACCGCATGGTCAGGAGATAAGGTCGAAACATCAGCAGTCTCTGAGGCATGTCCTAAGACTTTGACACGAGGACCATCTTGACCACGCAGCACAGGACGACTTGAACCTGCACCAAACTGATTTGAATATACACCCGGCTGTCCGGCTAACGCATCACCAATTGTGACGCCACCTTGTGCAAGGGCTTTATGTTGAATGACATTATCGGCAACAGCAAAATCTGCCGCACTTTGGTTTAAGGGATGGACCTGAACATTAATGGTTTCGAGCTTTTGTACCTGTTGTTGCTGATCATCAGCATAAATATTGGGTGCAATCACTGCAAAAATTGAGATTGTGATTAAATTCTTATGAAAAGACATTTGGAGAGACTCAAATCAGGCTATTTTTGAATAATGTTATAATATAACATTTCATTTATTTTGCAATAAAAAACATTCTAATCTGCCCAAATCATATACACTCACCTATACCACATTGTATTTATTCATATATTTATTTTAGTTCAATGCCTTTTACCATATCCCATGCTGTACTAGCACCGCCTATTTCCAAATTAAGCGGAAACCGCCTGCCTATTGCAGCACTCGCAATTGGTAGCATGGTGCCGGATTTATTCCGTTTATTTACTAATGCTGACTACAATGGATCCCATCAATGGTCGGGGTTAATTTTTCCAAACTTAATCCTAGGTTTGCTGTTTTGTGTGCTGTGGTATGTGCTCTATCGCCCGATGTTATTTGCTTTTTTTGGTTTAAATAAGCCACTGAATCTACAGAATTTCAATAAATTTTGCGGATTTATACTCAGCCTTATCCTCGCACTCATCGTTGGAACATCGACGCATATTGTTTGGGATGGCTTGACCCATGTTGACTTTCGTACCTTTGCATTTAAGGATCTATTGAGTCTACCGATTCAATTTTTTGGTCATTCATATCCCCTACATCGCGTGTTGCAAATTGGATTATCTGGCTTGGCACTCCCCGTTTTGGCATGGATGATTTATCGTCATCATCTTCACTATCGAAGTACTGTAAACGTCCCCACAACCATCAAAGTCTATGTATATGGTTTAGCGGCCCTGTCTCTAGCTGCGGGAATCGCAAGTTATTTTTATTTTGCTGACAGTATTTACTCAGATGCCTTTGTGCATGACCTGTATGCCTATGTCGGCAAAGCCATTAATTATTTTTTTCGTGCATTTTTGGCCACGTTTAGCCTTGGTAGTCTGATATTTCTGATCTTAAGCAAGAGCACTAACATTTTTTCTACGTCATCGGCTTAAGCCCTTCATTGAGCAAAAATTTGCTGTAAATTTGGCTGTTTTAGCAATAAGTCCTTGTGACAAAACAGCCAAAAAGAGGCATAATCCCCTATTCGAATAAAAGCGGTACGCTGTTTACGTATTCGCTGACCTTAACCCATATAGTTGGATTTCTAACGCTATGATGCGAACTCATTACTGCGGCTCACTTACTGAAGCCCAAATCGACCAAACCGTTACATTATGCGGTTGGGTTCACCGTCGCCGTGACCACGGTGGTGTAATCTTCCTTGACATGCGCGACCGTGATGGCCTTGTTCAAGTAGTGATTGACCCTGATACTCCTGAAGCTTTCGCGACTGCTGATAAATCACGTTCAGAATTCGTATTAAAAATTACAGGCCGTGTACGTCGTCGTTACGAAGGTACTGAAAACGCGAATATCGTGAGTGGTCAAATCGAAGTTTTAGGCAAAGAAATTGAAGTTCTTGCTGCGTCTGAAACTCCTCCATTCCCATTGAATGACGAAAATACCAATATTTCTGAAGAAGTACGTTTGAAATATCGTTTCCTCGATATTCGTCGTCCAGAAATGTTAGATCGTTTACGTTTCCGTTCTAAATTGACTAACCTAATTCGTAACTACTTCGAAGAAAATGGTTTCTTAGACGTGGAAACACCGATTTTGACTCGTGCGACTCCTGAAGGTGCGCGTGACTATTTAGTACCAAGTCGTGTTTCTAACGGTAGCTTCTACGCACTTCCACAATCTCCACAATTGTTCAAACAGTTGTTAATGGTTGGCGGTATCGATCGTTACTACCAAATTGCTAAATGTTTCCGTGATGAAGACTTACGTGCTGACCGTCAACCTGAATTCACACAAATCGACGTTGAAACATCGTTCATGAGTGACGATGACATCATGGATTTAATGGAACGTTTAACGGTTAAGATGTTCAAAGAACTTCTAAACGTTCAGTTCGACAAGTTCCCACGTATGACTTATGCAGACGCAATGCGTGACTATGCATCTGATAAACCTGACTTACGTATTCCTTTGAAACTTGTTGATGTTGCAGACATGATGCAAGACGTTGAGTTCAAAGTATTCGCAGGTCCTGCAAAAGATCCTAAAGGCCGTATTGTTGCGCTTCGCGTACCAGGTGCTGGCGCGCTTCCACGTAGCCAAATCGACGAATACACTAAATTCGTTGGCATTTATGGCGCGAAAGGTTTGGCTTACATTAAAGTCAACGAACTTGAAAAAGGTATTGAAGGTCTTCAATCTCCAATCGTTAAATTTATCGAGCCTATCGTGCTTGATCTATTGAAACGTGTTGGCGCTGAAAATGGCGATATCGTATTCTTTGGTGCGGACAAAGCGAAAATCGTAAACGATGCGATGGGTGCTTTACGTATCAAAGTCGGTCACGACATGAAACTTGCAACTTGCGAGTGGGCGCCACTTTGGGTTGTTGACTTCCCAATGTTCGAAGAAACTGATGACGGTAAATGGACGTCTGTTCACCACCCATTCACGCTGCCAAAATCAAGCGTTGAAGAAGTGAAGAACAACCCAGGTGCTGCACTTTCTGTTGCTTACGATATGGTATTGAACGGTACTGAAATCGGTGGTGGTTCACTTCGTATCTTCAACCTTGAAATGCAAAAAGCGATCTTTGAAGCGCTTGGTATTTCTGAAGAAGAAGCAGAAGAGAAATTCAGCTTCTTGCTTAACGCGTTGAAATTCGGTGCGCCTCCTCACGGTGGTTTGGCATTCGGTCTTGACCGTTTAGTGATGTTGATGACTGGTGCATCTTCTATCCGTGACGTGATTGCATTCCCGAAAACTAAGACTGCGGAATGTCCTTTAACTCAAGCGCCTGCGCCAGTTGAAGCAAACCAATTGCGTGACCTTGGTATCCGTTTACGTGAAAAACCAAAAGCTGAAGAATCTAAATAATCTTACATTTTAAGATTTAGATTTTAAGGTTTAAAAAACCCTGCGCTAAGCAGGGTTTTTTATTTCGACCAACAAAAGGTCGTTGAAAACCTACAAAACATAAATTAAAGATTTGATTTACTTTGCTAATATCAAAACGCTTCAACTACGTTATGATGTTGCACTACATCCTTTGAGCAATGGACAGCTCAATTTTCCACTTCCAATTATTTTGTTTTTAGATTCAGATCTTTTTGTACTTTTTCACTGAATAAGTCCGGTCTCTTGGCAAAATTTATTTTATTCCATGCTGTAAATTTTGAGACCTTGTGATCCATGTACTTTATATTCAAAATCATCGCGCTATTGCCACTTTGGTTGTTACAAAACTTGGCTTTGATGATCGCGTTTATTCTTAATCTATTTAATTCATCGATCAAACGTATCACTAGCATCAATATTCAACTGGCCTACCCAGATTTGTCAGAGACTGCGCAGAGACAGCTCGTCAGTCAAAGTATCCGCAGCCAATGCCTGACTTATATTGAATTTATTAAATGTTGGGGGATGCCGCCAAGTTATAGCCTGAGCTTATTGAAAAACATTTATGGTGAAAATATCCTCACGGAAGCACTTGCGAATAAAAAAGGTGTCATTGTTGTGGTTCCGCATTTTGGCTGCTGGGAACTACTCAATGCATGGCTAAATCTCTATACAGAACCGATGATTATGTATAAACCGAATAAAAATAAAGGTATAAACCGATATCTTTTAGAAGCACGCGAAAAGTTTAACGCAACACTCGTTCCTACAGATGAAACAGGGATCCGTGCCATTTTTAAGCATTTGAAACAAGGTGGCTTAACAGTCATTTTACCAGACCATTTACCAAAGCCTTCAGGCGGCATTTATTCCAATTTTTTTGGGCAAAATACTTTATCAATTACACTGGTTTCAAAGCTTGCTGCAAAAATACAATGTAATGTCATTGGTTTAAGTTGTATTCGACAACCTAAACTACGGTATTTTGATGTGCATTGCCAAACCTTAGCAGACGAGATTTCCTCTAAAGACTTACAATGCTCTGTCGACACGCTTAACATTGCCATGCAAGACATCATTAACCAAGCACCAGAACAATATATCTGGTCTTACAAACGCTTTCGGGTCTGCTTTGGCAACATCAATATGTACCGCAAATAAAGGTGATCTGAACAGAACTCAACCTTAAGATTTGTTTATCACGGGCTTGGATTAATCTTATTCAATTGAGATCGATTATCGACAGTGGCATAATAGCCTTAATTTCCACTTTAAGTGATTCTCCTATGGCTATGCGTCCTGAAGTCCGTCGTCGTGCAATCGTGTTGATTGTTTTTTCTGTCGTACAATGGTTGTTCATGCGCTACATTTTAGCCAACGAATTATTTAACTTAACTACTTATAACCGTATTGTTTTGTTCTGCGTGAGTAGTCTTGCTGGCGCCTTGTTGATCTTTGTTGGTTTGATTTATATGGTATTGAAAGGTAATGCGGATAAAGCTGAATAAACTAAAATATCGAATTCTGTATGTAATATTGAGGGAAAAAGAAATTTTTCTTATTCCCCCTATCAAATTGTAAATTCAATATTATTCAATCAAAGCCCAAGCTGCTGGTGTTCCCTTCTCAATAGCAATGCGTGCTTTTTTGCCAATCAGGTTCTGATAAAACCGCGGGTGCAAACCAAAACCTGGACGTACTACACGTAGATTGTCTACTGTCAGCACTTCACCTGCCTTAACATCTTCCGAAAAATATACAGAACGCTTAAACATTAAAGATTTTTGTTCAGCTGCTGTAGGTCCATATTGAACAGACCCCAGACTTTGCCAAGCACGTTCAGACTCAACCACCAACGATTTTAACTCAGCGGGTTCAAGCGAAAATGCACTGTCTACACCGCCATCTGCACGATTTAAAGTAAAATGCTTTTCAACAACTGTAGCACCATGTGCAACTGCTGCAACAGATACTCCAACCCCCATCGTATGATCAGATAAACCAATTTGGCAATCGAACATTTGTTTTAAATGTGGAATCGTCAAGACATTGGTATTGTTTGGAGAAGCAGGATAAGTACTTGTACATTTGAGTAAAATCAAATCTTTACAGCCCGCAGCTCGCGCTGTTTTCACTGCTTCCTCAATATCGGATAAAGTTGCCATACCCGTGGAAATAATCATTGGTTTACCTGTTTTCGCCACTTTTTCAATCAACGGCAAATGATTATTTTCAAATGATGCAATTTTATATGCAGGAACATTCAAGCTTTCAAGGAAATCAACAGCACTCTCATCAAACGGCGAACTGAAACACAGCATGCCATGCTTTTCAGCACGCTCCATAATTGGCTTGTGCCATTCCCATGGCGTATATGCTTTTTGATATAAATCATGCAGATTACTGCCATCCCACAGACTATTTTTATCTTCTATTAAAAAATCTTTATTGCGGACATTCAAAGTAATTGTATCTGCGGTATAGGTCTGCAATTTTAATGCATGTGCGCCTGCCTCGGCGGCTGCATCCACAATTTCAAATGCCCGTTCCAATGATTGATTATGATTGCCAGACATTTCAGCAATAATAAATGGTGTATGATCAGCACCAATTGCACGGTGTCCAATATGAATCACTGAATTCATCAAGATCTCTCTATATTTTTCAAATAAGTCGTTGATTTTTTTTGATAGCCCGCATTGATAAACAAATGATGGGATGACTGATTTTCAGCAAGTACTACCGCATTGATCAGCTTGATTTGTATATGGTTATACTGAAGATAATGCTCAGCTTGCTGCAGCATTTCAAGTGCATTTCCACTACCTTTAGCATCGGGAACACAATAAATGGAAATTTCTGCACTTATTCCACTAAAATCAAATCGAATCACACCCACAGGTTCAGAAGCTAATTCTGCAATCAGAATAATCCGATCCGTACTCAGCAAAGTCTGTTCAAACCACTGCTGATGACTTTCTAGTGGAATAATCTCAGTATGACGTGAAACCAATCGTATTGAATCATGATTGCGCCACATCCAAAGCGAATGGCTATCAGATAACTCAGCCTTGCGCACCTGAACGGAATATATTCCCATGGCACGTAACACCCGTTGTACACCACGCCCATCTACTGTTTGCCATGATGTTTGGGCTATACGTTGGCGTGCCAATGGATTATCAATCATTCCCATAACAGCCTGACGAATGGATACTACATTATTCCAGTCAATAATAGGCGAATCAATTAGGCTCTGTAATGCTGCATGTTTAGTCAACAATTGCTGATTTGTTGCCACTGCTATGGCTAGGCTAGGCAGTCCCAAAGCACAACGTTCCCAACTTGCTGAACCTCCTGCTCCAATCGCCATATCGGCCTGTAGCATTAATGTCGCCATCTCAGTGCTATTGATATGACACTCATAATGGTACTGTTTACACACGCCCTGAATATACAATAAATCAGGATGCTGTGCCCCCACGACAACAATCAATTGATATTGTAAGGAAAAATTTGAATGATCAAGGCTTCTTAATAATTTTCCGGTGTAATTATCCTTATCCATCCCTCCAAAAAAAACCATGATTTTTTTGACTTTCACTGTAAAAGCTAGCTGTTTTTTGTGACGAGCAATTCGGAATTCATCTCTTAATAATGCATAGCGCGCACCCAATAATAATTGGGTTTTTACCGGAACTTTATTGTGATAGCGATTTGCTAAATCCAGATATTGGTTCTGATCCAATAAAAGATCACAATCGTGAATACGATCTGCAAGGTCATCAATCACCATGATCTTATCCACGGCTGGACGTAGTATTCTCTCCCAGCGCTGGTCCAATGCATAATGATCAACGATCAACCATTCTATTGTTTGATGATAATCCTGAAGGATCTGTAGTGTTTTCTCAGCATCATCCTGTTGAGATACCCCCAACCAGGCACTATGAAATAATTCATCACTGGCTGCAGACTGTTCTTTCAGCATACTCAGCTGAAATCCTCTGTCCACAATCAGTTTTTTTAAATAATCGGTAATATGTCTGACGACAAATCGTATTTGTGCACCATGCTGTGCCAAAGCATCGGCCAGACACAGACACCGTATGATATGCCCAGAACCAATATGCACTGAAGCATCAGCACGAAATACGACCTGCATAATCAACCTATTAATTTAATCGTTTAAAACCAGCATGACAAATAGGGCCATTCAATAAAGAATGTACATCACGACCATCTTCACACTCTTTGATTAATGCAAACACTGGATCCAATGCCTCAAAATAGCCATTTACAATATCATCAGTATGTTTGGTACAAACATAAATGGCATTGCTAGCCAAATACCCTTTTTTCAACATTTCCTGAGTAATCAGCGTCTTATAGGCAAGCATATTATCACTATTTAAGGAAAAGCTCGTCAATGCAGGTAAACCGCTTGTTAAAACATTTAAGCCATGCTTTTGACCCAACTGCTTCCATCGCTCATTAATTTTTAAGCCTGTCTGAGTAATCATATCCCACGAATGGTTTTTTTCCATGACTTCCAATGTTTTTAACGCAGCACTTGGTCCTATACGTTCTGTCCAGAAGGTACTACTGATAAATGTAGTCTGTGCAGCTTCCATAATTTCTTTACGACCAATGGTTGCGGTAATTGCATAACCATTACCCAACGCTTTACCAAACATGGCCATGTCAGGCTCTACGCCATATAGTTTATGTAATCCACCAAAGGTTTGTCTAAATCCTGAAGTACATTCATCAAAAATTAGTACAATTCCTTTTGCTGTCGCTAAATCCCGAACTTTTTGTAAAAAGCCATCTTCAGGACCATGATTACGTGATACTTCCATTTTTATCACACCAATATCATGCTGGTTCACCAAGGCTTCCAACTCATCATAACGGTTATAATTAAAAGGAAAAACAGTACCGCGTAAATTTTCAGGCACACCATTAGGCTCCAAGCCTGGTAATAAATGCCCCGCCAGATTTTTTTCATCACCCAGGTTTGCGGCAAGATACCAATCATGCCAGCCATGATAGCCACAAATAGCAACTTTACTTTTGCCGCTTGCTGCACGGGCAATACGAATCGCCAATGCATTGGCCTCACCGCCTGAACGGGCGAAACGTACCATATCAGCCCAAGGATGTAACTCGATTAACTTTTCCGCGAGATACACTTCCTCAGGACAGTTTAAAGTAGACATATTTCCTGCTGCTACGGTTTGACGCACTGCCTCATCCACCTCAGGATCACCATAACCTAAGGTGTTGGTCCCTACACCCATAATGGTCATATCCGTATAGGCTATACCATCAAGATCCCATACTGTACAACCTTCGGCCCGACTGAAATATGCTGGCCATTGTTCTGGCAAAAACATTTCTGGTCGCTTAGAGAGCAACATATTGCCCCCTGCAATGACACTTTTAGCACGCTTCCAAAGTTTTTGACCTGTGCTCATCGTTGCTCCTTCATTTCGAATCAAATGCTGGTTTGCTGCGAAAATTTGAGGCTGAGTCTGGCGCAGTTCCAATACTTCAGTCCAACTGAATTCAATACGAGGATGAAAATGCTGAAAAACTTTTTCTACAACATCAAAATCGGTTTGTTCATCGACTGTCCAACGCTCATCAGAGTAATCTGTTGTAGAGCAATAACTATCAACTTTAAATAAGCCTGAATTACGTAAAAACGGAGTAACATGTTCTTGGTCAAACGGGCTTTCAGCCTGTCGCCATGCTTTTTCAAGTGCCTGAAATGAAAATACTTCTGTATCAAGTCCATCAGGAAAACTTGCAGGTGAACAGTTACTCACATAGTCGGCATGACTTGACAGATATTTATCAATCACCTGATCGACAAGTTGTGCATCAATTAAAGGACAATCACCTGTAATCCGGATAACAACATCTGCCTGAGCTTGCACAGCTGTCTGATAAAAGCGATCAAGGACATTATTTTCATCGCCTTGATATACCGAATATCCCATCCCCATCACATGTTCCGCCAAGGGCACATTTATTTGATTTTGTGCAGTGGCAAGCCATATTTGATTAATATATTTTGATGCTGACAAACGCTTCAAAAGTATTTCAATCATTGGAACACCCTGAATCGGGCACATCACTTTATTGGGTAAACGGGTGGAACCCATACGGGCCTGTACAATTGCGATAATACGTAATGAGTGAACCTGTGACATATTTTCCAACTTATTTATTCAGTTGCCAACGTGAAGGCTCTATCAGTGCCTTATCTGAAATTGCCCAGTGTTGCCAATCGGTATCGATCTGTACGCGGGCACTTTCCACAATTTGTTGCAGCTGAGCTTCGCTGTCCACTCCAACAATAATGTTTTCAACTTCTGTAATTCCATTCAAAAATGCAATTGCAGCCGCAATCGGCTCAATATTCTTTTCATTACACCATTTATGCCATGCAGACAAATATTTAGTCCACGGTTGAAAATATGCAGGAATATTTTCCTCAGGCATCAACAACAAACCTTGTAAAAAAACCGAACGAGTATGTACCCGAATACCCAGCTCATTAAGCTTTTGTAACCAGCCAGACTGAATCAAACGCTGATCAAAAATATTCAAAGGGCTTTGAATTAAATCGGGCTTCCATATTGGAATAATCTGCTCAAGTTCGACAGGATTATAGATCGAAATACCCACTGCTTTTAGCCAACCTCGATCAACAGCATGCTGCAGAGCCTGCTGCAACACCACACCTTGTGACTCAACAATGTCTAATGAGCGATGTAATAATAATGCATCAAGCTGTTTTAAGTTTAGTCGCTGTAAAGAGGCCTGAATTTGTGTCTCCACCCATTCATTTACGTCTACATTTTCAGGTAATGGAGGGAGTTTGGAAACAATATTAAACTGTTCTACCCCTGCCTGCCCTAGGCACGCTTCACTGTTGCCATAGGCAATTGCTGTATCCAAAGTTCGAATACCCACTGTATGAGCCAAAGCTAAAATATTTTTAACTTCAGTCAGACTGACCTGTCCAGAAGCATTGGCAACGCCATAACTCAAACCAAACTGAACAGTTCCCAACCCCAGTTTCATTGAGCAATTCCTGTCAAAATCTGAGATAAGGTATTCACCACCTGGTCTTGCTGAGCATCTGTCAAAGTTGCATACAAAGGTAGTGAAATACAGCGTTTGTAATAATATTCACTATGAGGAAAATCTCCCCATTTAAAACCAAGCGCCTGGAAATCAGGTTGGGTATGTACAGGAATATAATGTACATTTACCCCTATTCCCAAACGTCGTAATTCACCAAAGATAAATTTACGGTCCAATGATGTCCTGGATTCATCCAATTGAATCACATATAAATGTAATCCCGAATAATCACGCCCAGAATGCTGCGGTAAAATGACCGGTAAATCTGCCAACAACGCATCATATCTGTGCGCGAGTTCATGGCGACGTGCAACCCACTCATCCAAATGAGTCAATTGTGTTGTACCCAAAGCAGCCTGCAATTCGGTCATACGATAATTAAAACCCAGTTGCTGTTGTTCGTAGTACCAGGGACCATGACTCTCTTCAAGCAATTGATCTGCATCACGGGTGATGCCATGTGAACGATACAGTTGCATCTGTGTGGCGAGTTCCGGATCATTGGTGACTGCCATCCCACCTTCTGCGGTGGTAATAATTTTAACAGGATGGAAGCTGAAGACTGTAATATCACTATATTTTCCGCACCCTATGATTGTGTCCTGATATCGACCACCAATCGCATGAGATGCGTCTTCAATAATTTTAAAATTATATTGTTTTGATAATGCGTATATTTTTTCCATATCACAGGATAAGCCTGAAAAATGGACAGGAATCACCACCTTGGGTAAACAACCTTTCTGTTCTGCCTGCTTTAATTTTTCTTCAAGTTTTTCAGGCGACAAGTTAAATGTCAGTGGATCTATATCAACAAAATCGATTTTTGCCCCACAATAACGGGCACAATTTGCACTTGCAACGAATGTATTTGGTGTCGTCCAAACATAATCTCCTTCCTTGATACCTAATGCTAGGCAGGCAATATGCAATGCTGAGGTTGCACTATTGACTGCAACCGCATATTTGGCATCACAATAATTTGCAATACTTTGCTCAAACTGTGGAACAGCTGGGCCCTGCGTCAGAAAATCAGATTTTAAAACAGCGACAACCGCCGCAATATCTTCATCAGAAATGGTTTGGCGACCATAAGGTATCATGTTCTGGACTCTAAATGGTGCCTGACTCAGCACATGAAATCAGGCGAATAAATTTTAAATTTTAAATGATGAATCAACATGTTGAACAATTAATTCACGAATTTCCTCTACACTTAAAAACTCAGTATTGGTGCCAGAGTTATAGCAGAAGCCCTCAGGAACTTTGACCACACCTTCTTTCTCTGCATATTTTTTCCCTAGCACTTGATCAGCAGAAGGTAAAATTGCAAAGTAACGTCCCAAATCATAAGTATTGAAACTGTCACTTTCAGTGATCATTTCTTCATGTACTTTTTCACCAGGTCGAATACCAACAACAGGATGTTCTGCTTCAGGTGCAATGGCTTCTGCGACATCAGTAATTCGGTAAGATGGAATTTTGGGTACTAAAACCTCGCCGCCCAATGCATGTTGAATTGCCCACAACACCATATCCACACCATCATCTAGAGAGATGTTAAAACGTGTCATTGCTGTATCTGTAATCGGTAACACCCCACTTTTCTTCTTACCGAGGAAAAATGGAATAACAGAACCACGACTGCCCATAACATTGCCATAACGAACAACGCTGAAACGCATTTCACGTGGGCCTTTAATATTATTTGCTGCTACAAATAACTTATCTGAACACAACTTTGTTGCACCATATAAGTTAATTGGTGCTGCGGCTTTATCTGTAGAGAGTGCAACAACATTTTTTACGTTGGAATCTAGACAGGCTTCAATCAGATTCTGAGCGCCAAGAATGTTTGTTTTAATACATTCAAATGGATTGTATTCAGCAGCAGGAACCTGCTTCAAAGCAGCTGCATGCACAACAATATCAATGCCTTCCAATGCTCGGCGAATTCTGGCCTCATCACGAATATCACCAATGAAATAACGAATCATTGGATATTCAGCTTCACTAAAAGTCTGGCTCATTTCAAATTGTTTGAGCTCATCGCGGCTAAAGATGACAACACGTTTGATTTCTGGATAGTCCGTAAGAATACGCTTCACAAACGCTTTACCAAATGAACCTGTACCACCTGTGATTAAAATAGATTTCGCATTAAGCGACATTGTTAATTTCCTTAGTAATATCCTGAATGAAAATTCCCCGTTGAGCAAAGTCCTCATAAATGATTTCTAATCGTTTAGCCACACTCGTTTCTATCCAGGGCTGAGGAATTGCCAAGACTTCAAAGTGACAATCATACAGCATTGCCAAGGTGTTTAAAGCAGAAGAACAGAAACTCGATATCTTTTTTGGATAAATTTTATTCTGAAATAAAGCGAGTTCCACTGCACTGTCAAATTGCACAAATGTGATGTTCAATTCTTTAAATTCTGACTGAAAATATGCAAAATCTTCAAACCGGTGTAGAACATATAAAACCTGACTTTCCTGATAATAATTAGCCATAGCCCGAATCAGATGTTTTTCTTGTTCTGTGTTGACAACGGCACCAGCTATTGCTGAACCAATAAACATCACCTCAGTATTCACACCACAATTAACACTATCTACATGCTGTTTAATACAACGATAATCATTCGGAATGACTTTTTCTAATGGCCATTGCATTTCTGTATATGCTGTAAAGAAATAAGCATTTTTTGCATACTGCAAATCAATCTTTCTAAGCAATACGTGGTCGTACCATTGTGGCTGATGCTTTTGATAAAGCACCTGACCACTGAGTTCCTGAGCTAGAATCAATGATGCATTACCATCATCAAGAAAGATAGTTTTTTCCGCTTTCAACTGATTGGCAAAGTGTGCCCGTATTTTAAATGGGTAGCCCAAATATAAACGATGAACACTTCCCAACGTAGTCAGTACAGATGACAACATCCATGAGTAAAATAATTTAAAAGCCTTGGTGTGCTGATAAATATAGGTTTCAGACCATTCGGCATCAAGCATCTGACACATTTGCTGATATTCAACCGATTTTGCCCAAATCACAAAAATATGTGTTTTATCCTGTAAATGAAAACGATCTCTTGCTTCTATTGCATTTAATAACTGTAGCGGGGACCCCACTACGAAAACGATCGTATTTTCATTTACATGGTCGAGCATCGCAGGCTCCTGCATAAATCACTCACATTCAGAAGAATTAATTTATTTTATTGATTATTTTAAGCCATTTTTTAAAATTTGACTGAATAATTGGGTATGTGATTTTAAATCCAGCTGTTTAAGCAAATCACGTAGTACAACCGGAGAGGCTAAATGCCATAAAATAAGTTGCTTCTGTTGTTGCAAAAAATCCAGTTGCTGCTGAATATCTGCATCTGATATGCTCTCGGCTTCCATAACAATCAAATTTTGTTCAGCCATAATCACCTCAGCGACCATGGAAGTTGAATCAGGGCTTGCCAAAACCCAGTCTGCGGCTTTAATAAAGTCTTTTACATCACAGCTCTGCCCTTGTGCGACCCATACAAATTGATCATTCTTATGGATAATGTTTGCTTGCTGCAATACTTGTTCCAAAGATTTTTCAAAGACGATTGGAGTACGCCGGGAGGAGCTCAATAAAATTCTTGCCTGTGGATATTGTGCGCGAATTTCCAATAAAGCCTGTCCCCATTTTTCCACCGATCCTATTTTTACAGTTTTTGTATCTGCCCCCAGTAAAACAGTAATTACCTGTTCATTTTCCTCAATCCCCAGGTGCTGACGTGACTGAGTTTGTGTTAATGGCAATGCTGTCATTTTGTTGGGCGCAATCGGATAATAAACATAATGAGGAAATTGTTTTTGTTCTTTATGAATAGTAAATACAACATCAAACAATCGTGCTGGGATCCCATGTAAAGAACTTGCAACAATATTTTGAGTTTTATTCTGTTCACAGAAATACTGTTTCAATAAAGCATTTACCACAAGCGTGTTTCCACCCGATGAAACAATATAACGTATCGTTCGATTATGAAGCCGAGACCATTCTTCCTGAGTTATAAAGTATTTGAGCCAAGCAGTATTACAGGAAAATTTGAGTAAAAATCTTAAATAACGGTAAAGCCATTTATCAGGAAGTTTAATTGTAATCCATTTTACTTCGAATTCATTGGATGCATTAAGCAACTGTACCAAACCCTGCGTCTGTGTTTCATGACCCGCTTTACCATCAGAGATCGCCAATATGAATGGCTTCACTTCATTCATCAAGTACTGATCCATAAACTTTTTCAATATTATCAATCATACCATCCAGTACCAATTGCTCTTTAGCAAATTCAAATACAGGCTGGTGATCCATTTGAATTTGTCCAAAATCATTCAAAGCTTTCTGTATTAACAAATGCAATGCCGGGACGTCATTTTCAGGACATAAATATTGCTGCGGTAAAATAACAGCCATTGCTCCAACTGCAGTTGAAATCATGGGTGTTTCACACAATAACGCTTCCACCATGGTATAAGGACAACCTTCATAATGAGAAGACATAACATAAAGCGAAGCCTGTTGCATTAAGCTGGTGATATCCGTTCGATAACCTAATAATTTAACAGTATCATTCAAATGATTATCACTGATGAGCCGTTCCAGTTTTTCCTGCTCAAAACCTTCTCCAGCAATCCATAATTCAGCATTTTCGATACCTTTCCACGCCTGAATTAAAATATCAAAACCTTTAACAGGCACCAATCGTCCCACAGCCAAAACAATCGGCTGTGCAGGTTTTTTGATCGTAGGATTTAAAATAGGCGGAACAATCCCATTCAGGACAACACATTTATTTGGATGATTTAATACTTCTGCTGCATTTGGGCTAACGGCAATCACCGCATCAAAATTCTTAAACATTTTTGTGTTTTTCTTACGGCTATGCAGCGTTGCAACACTTTTTTGTTTAAGGAATGGCAACAATCCCCCAACCATGACAGCTGCCTTGTTACCATGCACATGAACGATATCGGGATTTAATGTTTTTAAGGCTTGATATAGTTGATATAAAACCCACAGATTACGGCGACTTTTGCTCAGATCAACTGCAATAAAATTAAGCGGCACCAAACGTGCTCGGTATTTTTCATGCGCAATTACTGTAACAACATGTCCATGTTGAGTTAAGCCCTGTGCCAATTCAACTACATGTTTTTCTAAACCACCCTCTTCATCACCGGCCATGACCAAACAAATATGCATGATTCTTCTCTCTGTTATAATCCACGCTGACCAAGTTTCAAACGGCATTTCACTGCCAACATCGAATCTTTACCACTAATTTTGATCCGTTGTAATTGCATAAAGTCAGGACTGAGACCATCAATCCCCTCTTTGGTGGTCACAGCATTACTATAACCTGCTTCCTTTGCCAGACATACATCACGATTCGAATAAATACCAAAAGGATAAGCAAAACTACTCACAGACGTACCAATTAATTGCTCTAATTGTTTTTTAGATTCTGTAAGTTCAAACACGCATCCTGCATCATCTAATTTATCCAAATTGGCATGCGTCAAAGTATGCGAACCAATTTCAACAAGACCACTATGTGCCAAATACTGAACTTGCTCATCATTCAGTTTAGGTTCTCGCGCTAACTCACCGCTATTGTGATGAGCTTTTTTATAGGTTGACCAGTCTCGGTCATGACGATCCACCACTACATAGATCGTCGCTTTAGCTTGATATTTTTCTAAGATTGGATAAGCATTTTCCAAATTATCCAGATAACCGTCATCAAATGTGATGGCAACAGTTTTTTCCGGATGCTGTCCCCAGTTTTGTTGCAACTCATGCATCGTCACAAAATAAAAACCATCGGCTTTCATCCAAGCCACTTGCTTCTCAAACTCTTCAGGTTTCACCCTCAACTTATTAAATTTTGCACCATCAATGTGTTCGCGTACCATGTGATACATTAAGACGCGCGGTCTTTTCCAATCTACCGCTGGTTTCCACCATGCATATTTAAGACTAAATGCAATCATCAAAACCAACAGAAAAATGAATATATAAATCACGGTTACGACCAGTTATTTTGTCAAAAGATATGTTGCCACACGATCCGCTTCTTTAAAAGCACTAGGTTCAGTCAATTCCGAACTTGAAGTTGATAAAGAAACCAAACCCTTTTGCAAAATCAAATCCACCGAACCTGTAATACGGTCCTCTTTCAAACGATCAATTTGAATCACCCCGACTTTACACCCCGCAGTCAGTGCCTCATAAATCATCGACACACTATCCCCTGTCACCCAGACGGCTTCGGCTTTTTGCATTTCCTTAAAAATCCAACCTTGCGGCGTTTGTTCCACTGGATAAATCTGAAGTTGCGCAGAAAAATTTTGTTGTTCCAATACGTTCAAAAATGCCTTCGGTGTACGACGAGAGGTGGTTAATATAATTTCTGCTTCTGGGTTATCTGCGGTTATGTGTTGGATTGAGTTAAGTACTTTTGCATCATTCCATTGATGGCGTTTCGACGAGCCACCTAAGGCAATCAAAATTCGCCCTTGC
This sequence comes from Acinetobacter sp. YH12069, assembly GCF_013419675.1. NCBI lineage: Bacteria > Pseudomonadati > Pseudomonadota > Gammaproteobacteria > Moraxellales > Moraxellaceae > Acinetobacter > Acinetobacter sp. YH12069. Next base: position 69,908 of record NZ_VOZS01000013.1, read on the forward strand.
TGATGGCGCTGTTCATTCACAATTGGATTTAATGCACCTTGAGTGACCAACACTTTTTTGGATGCAGTAACCCCATCATGTTCTGGAATCACCGCATAATCAAACAAAGCAAAAGGTAGACTTGGTTTCATTAAAATAACGGTTTTAGCTTGTCGATAAACTTGTCCGAATAACCATACACGAAAATGAGTATGACTCCCGACACCAAAAATATAATTCGGCGCCTGATCCACACCTGCGACTTGATGACGAAATAGACCCGACAGCAATGTGCCGATCGGTAAATCATCAATTGAAATTTCTTGAAAAGTAACAGTCGATGTATATTGACGCTGCATAGCTTTAAATAACCCTAAGGCTTGTGAGCAATGTCCGGCTTTACCATCACTGACATAAACAATATGCATAGTCACTTTCCAATCTTTCAATAATCTAGGGCCATAAAAAAAGGCGAAACTTTCATTTCGCCTTTCCATCTTAACCGATCAACTTATTTTACGTAAGTTAACCAGTGTGCATATTTAGGGTCTTTACCCTGAACAGCATTAAAGAATGCAGTTTGAATTTGCTCAGTAATTGGGCCACGACGACCTTCACCAATTTGACGATCATCATATTCACGGATTGGTGTTACTTCAGCTGCTGTACCTGTGAAGAATGCTTCATCTGCAATGTAGAATTCATCACGTGTAATACGACGTTCAACCACTTCAAAACCAAGGTCTTTCGCAATCGTAATAATGGTTTGACGGGTAATACCATCAAGTGCACCACCCGCGATGTCAGGAGTATGAATCACGCCATCACGAACTAAGAATACGTTTTCGCCTGAACCTTGACATACATAACCTTGTGGGTCGAGTAACATTGCTTCGTCATAGCCAGCATGTGCCACTTCTTGGTGTGCAAGAATTGACAAAGTATAGTTACCAGATGCTTTTGCTTTACACATGGTCACGTTTGGATGATGGTGCGTAAATGAAGACGTTTTAACACGGATACCCTTCGCCATCGCTTCATCACCAAGGTAAGCACCCCAGCTCCATGCAGCAACAACGGCATGAATTGTATTGTCAGTTGCTGCAATACCTAATTTTTCTGAACCAATAAAAATAATTGGGCGTAAATAGCAAGAAGCCAATTTATTTTCACGAACCACATCAATTTGAGCTTGTTCTAATGCTGCATGATCAAATGGGACTTTCATTTGATAAATTTTTGCAGAATTTAATAAACGCTTAGTGTGTTCTTTTAAACGGAAAATAGCCGTTCCATTCGGAGTTTCATAAGCACGGACGCCTTCAAACACACCCATGCTGTAATGCAATGTATGTGTTAATACGTGAGTTTTCGCCTCACGCCAGTCAACCAATTGTCCATCTTGCCAAATAAAACCATCACGATCAGCCAAGTTCATGGCACACACTCCAAATTTTTATACACAGTCATTTTTATCCAATGCAAACGTTGCAGTTGGATCAATTAATCTTTGCCATAGCTTGCAAACGACCACTCGGGTATCGTGCCAATCGTCAGCTGAAACTTGCATGGATTGATTCGCAAGTGCTAAACGGTGGCTCTCGGCTCGTTCACGGAGATAAGCTTGAATCAATGCTGTCGCATCGGCGCTGGATAAGCAATCCGTTCTTGCGGCATCCTCAAGGATTCGTACGTTGTCAGAGTAATGGGCGAGATCGGGATTCGACCCACTCCATGCTAATACTGCATACTGTGCCATAAATTCGATGTCAACGATACCACCTGCATCTTGTTTTAAATGAAAAATTCCATCTTTTTGCTGCTCTTTAGAAGAACCTAGATGGTCTTTCATTTTTTGGCGCATTTTTAGCACTTCTGCACGAACATTGTTCTCATCTCGTGGCTGAGTCAAAATATTGCAGCGCAAGTTTTCAATTTCAATCCGTAAACTGTGCTCACCTGCAATCGTTCTGGCACGTACTAAAGCTTGATGCTCCCAGACCCAAGCATTTTTATGTTGATATTGCTCAAAGGCTTTTAAGCTGGTCACCAATAAGCCCGCTTCCCCCGAAGGTCGTAAACGTGTATCCACCTCATACACTCGACCATCTAGGGTTTGCGTGGTCATTAAGGACATAAATTTTTGTGCCACCCGCATGGCAAATTCAAAGCCACTAATTGGTTTCTGTCCATCGGTATCCGCTTGTTCGTCCATATAGTGAATAAACACCAAATCCAAGTCCGAACCATAACCCAGCTCGATGCCACCCACCTTGCCATAGCCAATTACCGCGAAAGCCGTGTGATCAATCGAACAACGCTGCCCTTCTGCATCGATTGGATAACCATGTTTTTTGGCAACAATTTGATATGCCAAATGCAAGGTTGCATTCACCGACACTTCAGCAATATCGGTCAATGCATCCGATACTTTCATCAATGGGCTTTCAGCCAAAACATCACTAGCTGCTACTGCTAAGACATTGGATTTTTTAAATAATCGAAGAACACGCATCTGATCTTCAACTTGATCAATTTCAATTCGAAGCAGTTGTTGACGTAGAGAGTCTTCTAAATCTTTACGCTTTGGCAGCTCAAAATCCATCGATAAAAACTCATCCAACAGCACGGGATAATGCGTCAATTCTTCGCAGATCCACGGACTCACTGTTGCCATTTTCACTAATCGTTGTAATGCCCCTTTGCTCTCAATCAGCATCACCAAATAGACCGTACGGCGCAGCACCGACTCCACCAGAGGCATGAGACGTAGTAAAGCCACCTGAGGTTTATCTGACTGTAATATCGCTTCAATGAGATGTGGCCAAAAAGTTTTTAAACGCTGTACTGCTTTGGCAGGTAATTTTTTCAGCGCATGCCCATACCAAAATTCGTGAATTAAATTTTTGGCATCATCATCTAAAACATCATTTAACTGTGCTTCTAAATGACTAAAGCTTTCCAATAACGGATCGGGTTCTTTTTCTTTAATAAGATGCTCAAATTGGTAAATGACTTTGGCACGCTTCTGATTGAGTACATGCAAAAAGTCATCCCAAGATGCAAAACCTAAAGTATCTAAAATACGTTGGCGGGGTTCAGGCTCATGTGGCAACGATTGGGTTTGCTGATCATTGAGCGCTTGAATCGCATGTTCAATGCGACGTAAAAATAAATATGCATCTTCTAGATCAGCAACTGCGGTTTTTTCTAATAATCCGACTTCACCTAAATGATGCAGACTCACTAAACATTGACGGTCTTGCAACTCGAGTTTTGAACCGCCATAGATGAGCTGAAAGACTTGAACAATAAATTCTACTTCACGAATTCCGCCTGCACCGAGTTTAATGTCATCTTCGATATTACGACGCAGCACTTCACGTTCGATCATGGCTTTCATTTCACGCATAGCTTCGAAAGCAGTGTAATCGACATATTTACGGAAGACGAAAGGTCGGGTCATTTCTAGTAACTCTGCGCCTTCTTTACCGCCCGTGACGATACGTGCCTTAATCCAAGCATAGCGCTCCCATTCACGTCCATGCTGGCTTAAATATTTTTCTAATGCCGCATGACTGATTGCCAAGGCAGAACCATCACCCCATGGGCGAAGGCGCATATCTACACGGAAGACAAAACCATCTGCCGTAATATGGTCAAGCAGGTAAATTAATTTTTGTCCCCACAAAATACAGAACTGCTGTACATCGATACATTTTCGACCATTGGTTTCGCCCTGTTCATCAAAGGCAAAAATAAGATCAATATCACTTGAAAGATTAAGTTCCTGTGCACCAAGTTTTCCCATGGCAACCACAATTAGGTCTTGAACTTTCCCTTTATAGCCTAGCGGTTCGCCATATTTCGCAATCAACGGCTTTAGTGCAAAATCTTTTGCCGCACAGATGGACGCATCGGCAAAGTCTGAAAGCTCTCGAGTTAAGGTAACGACATCGGTGAGTTGATTGGCATCTTGCCAAATCCAACGGAACATGAGGCGTGCGCGCAGCACACGAATTACACGCATCCAGCTATTTTCATCTTGGATATCAGCGAGGCTGCTTGCGACAAAATGTTGAATTTGTGCTGTACTGAGCGAGGTTTGAAACTGATCAATTGCATAGTCTTGTTCTAAACTGGCCTGATGGATTCCGAGCACCTGTTCAGCATATTGACTGGCACGTAATGTTTTCTGCAATTGCTCCGCATTCATTTCACAAACCCTAGCGTGATTTTTTTCTAGTTATAACAGTTGATAACGCTTAGGGAAAAGTATTTTTAGGCTTTTATACCAATAGACGCGGTTTAAAGCTCGCTTAAGGTCGCATCTTTCTGTACGCTGCTACTCTCAGTACTTAAGGTTTGATGCAAACTCGTCGCCTTTGGCAACCAGACTTTAAATTGTGTGCCTTCACCTTCTTTCGAGTACACCACAATTTCCCCCTGATTTAAGTCCACAAAACGTTTACAAAGCACTAACCCCAACCCCGTACCACGTTCTCCTGCCGTACCTTTAATACTGACAGTGAGTTTTTGCTGAAATAAATCATCAATCTGAGCTTGGGTCATCCCCAATCCAGTATCTTGAATAGTGAATACAACCCGTTCTCCATCTCGATCGGCTGAAATCGTCACCACACCTCTACCATCGGTATGGGTAAATTTCAATGCGTTTGACACCAAGTTTTGCATCACTGATGTGATCATATTGATATCTGCATTGACTTTAATGCCTTCAGGCACGGCATTGATCAGTCGAATATTTTTCTTCACAGCCAAGCTATTTAAGACATCACTGACGATTTTTGCAGACTGATGTAAATCAAAATTAATCGGGTGATAAACAAAGCGACCACCTTCTGCCATAGCCCAGTTTAATAAGCTTTCTAAAAGGTTATACGTCGACTGTGTGGTGTCATATAAATAGTCTGCAATATTTTGCACACTCGAATCATCTAAGGTATTGCGTTCCTGCGCCAAAACTTCAGAAAAACCTAATAGACCATGAAAAGGTGCTCTTAAATCATGAGCAATAATTTGGAAAAATTTAGTCTTACTAAAATTCAGTGCCGACTGCTGTTCATAGGCTTCTTTTAATTCGGCATTTTCAACACGGAGTTGAATGATGTTGACTAGACTTTGTACAAATTCTTCAACGATCTTTAATTGTTTGGCTTCAAATGCAGTGACTTGATCATCAAACAAAATCACTTTACCAATAGAGTCTTGATCATATTTTAAATCGAAAGCGACTAAACGCTGATGCCCTAAACCCAGTTCCTGCATATAGTCGGAATAAGCTTGGTAATTTTCAGCGTCTCGGTCTATACGAGAATGTTCAGCAAAAAACTGATCGAGGCGATCATCATCAGCTTCGGCCATAAAGGCCTTAAATATGTGCTCTGACGCATACCATATATAAGGTTCATTTTTAAATGCGAGGACAGCATTATCGACTTGCACAATACCACGCGCAAACTTTAAAAATTCTGCAATGCGGTTGTCGTCCGTATAAACCCCCATCAATAAAGACAAACGACAGGCAGTTAATAATTCGGTTTGTGTACCAATATCCAGTAAACGTAAAGCCATCCCGTTGCTCTCCTCAGGGTTTATCTTAAAGATAAAAACCAACTGTTCTGTTCAAGATTAATAGCAAAAATAGCCCAAACACTCAATAACAAAACCCAACAAAAAAACAAACATCATTTACGAATGCGCTATTTAATCGAACTTTCATCCAATTAGAAAATAAAAATATCTATAAAGAACATAACATTAAAGGTAAAACAAAAATTAAAACAATAAAATTAGAAACTTAAATTAATTTAAATTTTATTGACTGTTTATTTTAAATCGTACTTTTCGCGTTTTATTCAAACTAAAAACATGACTAAAAGAAATATTCACTTACATAAGACCTAAAAAACTGGGTTTAATTTTCTTTAACTACATCACAAAAAATAGTGAGTTTTATGATTATTCTACGACCAGATTGCTCATCAGGATGCTCGTTTCAGTCAGCTACACTAAATGAATCTATTTTTAAGTTTTTCTATTAGACTAATTTATTAGTTTTTATCAGTTGTGTGTGTCATTTGAGCGTTAAACCATACCTGCTCGCTTTTACTTTATTAAACTGAGCTAAAGATTCGTTTCATGCTTCTACTGTACATGAACTCATTCACCCAAATGACTGAAGCTAAAAAATAGCCATGCCTTATTCATCAGATATATAAGTTATCGTATAAACATTCCGAGAGCGCTCAAAGTCAAATAGAGCATTGAACTCACGTCGTTCTTTTATAAAGTCACCAATCCTGACTAATTTTCGAACTTACGCACCAAATCTACACCTAAAAGCTAAGGCTTTCGGTTTGACCTGTCCTACGCTTTGCTTTACAACTAAATTTCGAACGAGCCATAAAGAACAGATCAGCCCCAAGAAAACGATATAAATTTAATTGTTCAATAGCTTTAAGCTATGAATAACAAGCTTTCAATATTCCCCTTCTCGGTTTTGCGCTAAAATTGGGCGTCAAACTGCACTTCTTTTGTATCATTTTTCTACGAAATGACCACATCACAGGATCTTGCGTTGACTGAAAAGCAATGAACCCCGATACTTTCATAGTTTTATTTAAGCAAATCGGTTCATAGAGGCGAGCCACAAGCTCGGACCTCAAAGACACAATCTAAAGCAAGGGGCTATATATGGCTGGTGGAAAGTCAACTATCATCTACACACTGACCGACGAGGCGCCATTATTGGCGACTTACTCTCTGCTGCCGATCATTGAAACCTTTACTAAACCTGCTGGCGTTGAAATCGTTAAACGCGATATCTCAGTTGCAGCACGTGTACTCGCTGAATTTTCAGACTATCTAAGCGAAGAACAAAAGGTGCCAAATAACTTGGCAGAGCTTGGACAATTAACCCAAGATCCAAGCACAAACATTATCAAACTTCCGAACATCAGTGCTTCAGTTGGCCAATTAACTGCTTGCATTAAAGAATTACAGTCTAAAGGTTTTGCAGTTCCGAACTACCCAGAAAACCCAGCGACTGAGGAAGAAAAAGAAATCAAGGCGCGTTATAGCAAATGCCTAGGTTCTGCTGTAAACCCTGTACTTCGTGAAGGTAACTCTGACCGCCGTGCACCTACTGCAGTAAAAAATTACGCGAAGAAACATCCGCACTCTATGAGCGAATGGAAACAGTGGTCACAAACTCACGTTTCTCACATGGACGAAGGTGACTTCTACCACGGCGAAAAGTCTATGACTTTAGACCGCGCTCGCAATGTAAAAATGGAATTGATCACGAAGTCTGGTGAAACTGTTGTTCTTAAGCCAAAAGTTGCGCTTCAAGATGGCGAAATCATCGACTCAATGTTCATGAGCAAAAAAGCGCTTTGCGACTTCTATGAAAAAGAATTAGATGATTGTAAAGAAGCTGGCATTTTGTTCTCTCTACATGTAAAAGCGACGATGATGAAGGTGTCTCACCCAATCGTTTTCGGTCACTGTGTGAAGATTTACTACAAAGAAGCATTCGAAAAACACGGCAAATTGTTTGATGAGTTAGGTATTAACATCAACAACGGGATGTCTGGTCTTTACGAAAAAATTGAAACTCTTCCGACTTCTCTTCGTGAAGAAATCATTGCTGACTTACATGCTTGCCAAGAACACCGTCCTGCACTTGCAATGGTTGACTCTGCAAAAGGCATCACGAACTTCCACTCACCTAATGACGTAATTGTAGATGCATCTATGCCTGCAATGATCCGTGGTGGCGGTAAAATGTGGGGTGCTGACGGCAAACAGTACGACTGTAAAGCTGTAATGCCTGAATCTACTTTCGCGCGTATCTACCAAGAAATGATCAATTTCTGTAAATGGAATGGTAACTTTGACCCACGCACTATGGGTACAGTTCCTAACGTTGGTTTGATGGCGCAAAAAGCTGAAGAATACGGCTCACACGACAAAACTTTCGAAATCGCTGAAGCGGGTGTTGCAAACATCACCGACCTAGAAACTGGTGAAGTGTTGATGTCACAAAACGTGGAAGAAGGCGATATCTGGCGTATGTGCCAAGTGAAAGACGCTCCAATCCGTGACTGGGTGAAACTTGCTGTGACTCGTGCACGCAACTCAGGAATGCCTGCGATCTTCTGGCTTGACCCGTACCGTCCACACGAAAACGAACTCATCAAGAAAGTTCAAACTTACTTGAAAGAGCACGACACTACTGGTTTAGACATTCAAATCATGTCTCAAGTACGTGCTATGCGTTATACACTTGAACGTGTTGCTCGTGGCCTAGATACAATTTCTGTAACTGGTAACATCCTACGTGACTACCTAACAGACTTATTCCCGATTATGGAATTGGGTACTTCTGCGAAAATGCTTTCTATCGTGCCTCTAATGGCTGGTGGCGGCATGTACGAAACTGGTGCGGGTGGTTCTGCGCCTAAACACGTACAACAACTTGTAGAAGAAAACCACTTACGTTGGGATTCTTTAGGCGAGTTCTTGGCGCTTGCTGTTTCTCTTGAAGAAATGGGCATCAAAGAAGACAACGCGAAAGCTAAACTTCTTGCAAATACGCTTGATGCTGCGACTGGTAAATTGCTTGACAATGACAAGTCTCCATCACGTCGTACTGGCGAACTTGACAACCGTGGCAGCCACTTCTACCTTGCTAAATACTGGGCTGAAGAACTTGCTGCGCAAGACGAAGATGCAGATCTTAAAGCGAAATTTGCTCCTCTTGCTCAAGCACTTGCTGACAACGAAGAAAAAATTGTTGCAGAACTTGCTGAAGTTCAAGGTAAAGCTGCGGACATCGGTGGTTACTACGCTGTAGATACAGCGAAAGTAAATGCTGTAATGCGTCCAAGCGCAACGTTAAATGCTGCTCTTGATGCCGCTCAATAAGTTGATGCAAAACTAACCTAAGTTAGTGATGTAAAAAACCAGCGCTTCGGCGCTGGTTTTTTTTACCCTCATTTCTATAGTATTATGACAACTCTTTCATTTAATACTTTGCTCTAAATTTTATGAATGTGAGCTATCAAAGGTAGGCTTTTTCATCCAACTACAGCCATAAAATAAGGAAAACCTAAAATGGCAAATTCATGGGGAATACCAAAGCACATAGAAGATGCGGTCTCGGAGCGAGACCTGTGCTGTGTATATTGCGGCAAAAAGTTTGGCACTGAAAGAGCCAACAAGAAGTCTTGGGAACACATTATCAACGATATAAGAATTACAACCTTAACCAATATTGCATTGTGCTGTGTTGGCTGCAATGCATCTAAAGGCAATAAAGACTTAGCAACTTGGTTCCACTCTGAGAATGCTCGAAAAAGAGGTGTCAACACTGAGACAATTGCAGATGTCATCAAAGTAGCTTTAGATAGTTAATAAAGCTTTTAAATACTACAAGCCCTATAATACACCCGATCAATCACATTTGATTATTGTATTGATCTAATAATTTAAGCTTAGCATCTGATTCCACCATGAGTACCCAAACAAAATTCAGGTACTCATCCGAGTACTCATTTTACGAAGTGACCACCTGAAACGTGGCTAGTGAAATCATTGGAAATTTTCTAGAAATTTTATATAAGTCATTACTTTTAGACATAAAAAAACCCCAAGTCTTAATAAGCTTGGGGTTTTTTAGAATTTTGGTCCCGAGGGTCGGACTCGAACCGACACATCATCTCTGATAGTGGATTTTGAATCCACCGCGTCTACCAATTTCACCACCTCGGGAAGGTGTTGAAACGTATAATAAACTGTTTCAAAAACTTGTCAACGCATGATGTTCTCATTTGATTAAAAATAAACCGTATAAGAATTTTTAGATGGATAATCCATCAATTTCAGCGTTAAAACCCAAAAAAGCTTATACTAAGCCAAATTTCATTATCCCCTTTTCAGATTTCTTAACATGCAACTTTCTGACTTTAACTTCAATCTCCCGGACGAACTCATTGCCCGCTATCCGCTTGAAACACGTAGTGCATCACGCCTGCTCCATCTCGACATCAATGGTGAATATCACGACCATCATTTCACTGACATTTTAGACTTGCTCAATGAAGGTGACTTATTGGTACTGAACGATACCAAAGTAATGAAAGCCCGCTTGAAAGGCAAACGAGCAACTGGCGGTGCAGTTGAAGTCTTGGTTGAACGTATTCTTGACCCAAAAACCGCACATTGCCACATTAAAGCCAGCAATACGCCTAAAGAAGGTGCGGAATTATTTATTGGTCCAGACGAAGTTAAAGTGACCGTTCAAGGCCGTCATGAAAACTTATTTGTTGTGGAATTTTCACAGCCTATTTTACAAGTTTTAGATTTATACGGTGCTTTACCGATTCCGCCTTACTTTAACCGTGAAGCAGAAGCGATTGATACCGAACGTTACCAAACTGTTTTTAACGATCCGACCAAATTGGCTTCAGTTGCAGCACCAACAGCAAGCTTACATTTTGATGAAGCGCTACTCAAAAAATTGGCAGACAAAGGTGTGAATAAAACCTTTGTTACCTTGCATGTGGGTGCAGGCACATTTTTACCCGTACGTACCAATGACATTGAAAATCACATCATGCACAGCGAATGGTGTGACGTGTCAGAAGAATCTATGGCTTTAATCCGTGAGACAAAAGCACGTGGCAATAAAGTCATTGCTGTCGGTACTACAGCGACTCGCGCGACTGAAAGTGCCGCTCAAGCCAATGGCGGCGAACTCAAGGGCTGGACAGGTGATACGCAAATCTTTATCTACCCTGGTTATGAGTTCAAAGTGGTCGATCGTTTAATTACCAACTTCCATTTACCTGAGTCTACCCTGCTCATGTTAGTGTCAGCGTTGTCTAATCGAGACAATATTTTGAATGCCTATCACCATGCCGTCGAAAGCCAATATCGCTTCTTTAGTTATGGTGATGCGATGTTAATTGATAATATTAACCATCAATAATCATGCGATGACTTAGTCCCCATGCCGATCGATTCTGTAAAGCACTCCATCCATATTCGTCGTAAGAAGAATGCTGCGGTTTTTCAGAATATCGCTCGGCTTTGGGATATCGGCCGAAACGCAAAAACTCACCAAGAACTCCTCGATGGGCTGCATCCATGGAACGCGCCCATTACGCTCAAATTTGAAAATTTACTGCCGCTGGCTTTAGCCGCACTGGGTATCGGCTTCATGCTGTTTATTGTGATTCAGCCCGATCATGGCTGGGCACAGCTTTGCTTTGCTGCGGGATTGGTCATGGTGTTTTGGGCGTATATCAGCTATGAAAAAGATGACTCGCTCGAAGATGTTATTGCATTTTTAGAAACCGAATGCATTGCAAAAAAATACCAACTGGCCTTTAACCGACAGCCTGAATACATTTCGATGCCACTGAATAATCTACAATTTATTGGCAATCTTAAACGTATGTTCCCCGTGTTTAAGCAAGGCAGCCTTTCGAATGATATTCAGACCTTTGCGAGCACCGTTTGGGAAGATGAAAATCAGCAACAGCATCAGGTCATGGTCTTTCATTATCACTATGTGAATGAACTGAAAGTAAGTGACAAAGACGGTGATGAAGTCACGGTCAAAGAAATTCATAAAGACCTGTGGGGCGTATTTGTTTTTGATATTGGCATCCATGGACTTGCCGTATCTGCAACAGGCAAAAACTTTGGCTATCCCTATAGTTTTCCTTGGCACAGCAGCGACATTCAAACCAATCAAAAATTAAAGTTTTATGGCGATAACCAAATGGAAATCGCTAAATTACTCAGCCCGGGCTTTGTCCTCCGACTGGCGGATTTTTTTCAAAACCGTGAAGGTGATCTGCTATTTCATCCGAGCCACCGAATAATGTGCTATCTTGGCTCTACAGATTTATTTAAAGTCAGTAGTAAAGCAAAACGAATTCAAGATGTTTCGACATTGCGAGGACATCTCAGAACCTTTAAATTAAATGCTTTAGAAAATTTGAAAAACGACTTAACGCAGTTTTTAAAATAGATTTCATACAATAATGTTTTAAACTACGACCTTTTATCTTGAGGATAAAATTTTATGGGGCTTTTGATCTTTGTTTTAATCATCATTGTATTGGTGATTGGCGCAATCATGATTCGCAACAACATTGTCCGACATCACAATGCAACCATTCGTGCATGGTCAGATGTAGCCAGCTATGAACGTCAAAAAATCAAAATTTTAGATGGATTACAGCCTTTGGTTGAGCAATATTCCAATTTTGAACAAGGGACTTTGGCAAAAGTCACTGAACTCCGTCAAAACATTATGAATTTGAACGTAAATAGTACCGATGTCAGCCAATTACAGCGTATCGAAGCATTGAATCAAGATCTGATGCGCAGCCTGAATGTTGTAGTTGAAAACTATCCTGAGCTCAAAGCCAATGATATTTATCTGAAAATGATGAATGAAATTGAAGAACAAAACGAAAATGTCGGTGCGGCAATTACTATTTTTAACCGCAACGTCGAGTTGTTCAACAACCACATTCAAGTGTTTCCTAACAATATTATTAATACGCTATTGCTGAGTAAAAAAGCGGTTCGCCCTTTCCGCGATCAAGCTGCCAGCCAAAATTTTGATTATCGTCCGAACTTTTAAGTTCGGGCTTTAACGTACCAAAGTAAAAAAATAATGATGAGGTGATCAAGCACCTCCAAAACTAGAAAGAAAAATATAATATGCACAATCAAATTAATGCACTAAAAAATGTGCTGATTCAGGCGTTTTTCAAACTCTATGAGCAGCACCAAGACGACCATATTTACGCATGTACGTTGGTGTTCAATCCCTATTTGTCCATGGACTATATTGCTGTCTCTACGCAGCGTAGTATTTTTGCCGAAGATGAAGATTCTGCTCAATATCTTGCAGCGCATGATCGATGGAATGTGTCGAAATGGCGCTATCGTAGTACCCTTTCCCTCGGCCAAGACTTGTCGCAGTTCAAAATGACATCGGTAAATGAAGTGGGTCTTTTAGACCTTGATCCATCTTCGATCGAAAGCTCAATGAAGTCTGAGTCAACTAACCATCTTTCAATCTTGCTCAATGCCATACAACAAACAAAAGTCGACTTGGCTCAGTCCTACGGCATTGAATTGGACAATATTCTGTTTTTTATCACGGTGCCTACACAGCCCGAAATAGAGATTTATTCAGCTCAAGTTTTAAATACTCCAAGTACACAACTTGATGATTTTCTTAAATCCAAACAACCGCTCAAGCTCGACAGCTTACCTAAACGTATGAAGCTGTCTCAGTATGATAAAGACCTGCTGATTGATTTGGCACAAATCGTTGAAATACAACCTTATAACTATTTACATGTTGCCAATGAAGTCTATCTTTTAAGCTTAGAAAAAAGCTATGCAAGCACGAATCCCTATATTCAAAAGCTCATTGACAGCATCGTGGCCATGACATCGGACCCAAAAGGTACGTTTGCGATGGATAAAGAAGAAATTTTGCAGCGAATTAACCAGTTTTATTTTAATGCCAAGAGTTCAGATGAAGCCTTGTCACAAGATGCGATCTATAAATTTACAGACTTAACACCCGACAAAGCTAGCGTTTAACCGCAGAATCAAGGAAAATAGAGCACTTTTAGCACTCTTACCATCAGCGAACTGTTTTTTCGCCTTGATCTGGACCTTGTATGAAGTTTGAAAAATTGGCGCAATCGGGCCGTGCTCGTCGCGGCCGTTTAACCCTTGAACATGGTGTTGTTGAAACACCTATGTTTATGCCTGTCGGTACTTACGGTACTGTAAAAGGCATGCTCCCACGTGACATTAAAGAAATTAAATCCCAAGTTATTTTGGGCAATACTTTCCATTTATATCTACGCCCAGGCCTAGATGTCATTCGTGAACATGGTGGTTTACACCAATTCATGAAATGGAATAACCCGATTTTGACAGATTCAGGCGGTTTCCAAGTCTTCAGCCTTGGCGCTATGCGCAAAATTAAAGAAGAGGGCGTGACTTTCCGCTCTCCGATTGATGGCTCTAAAGTCTTTTTATCTCCTGAAATTTCGATGGATATTCAGCACACGCTGAATTCAGACATCGTGATGATTTTTGATGAATGTACGCCTTATCCTGCGACACATGAAGAAGCGCAAAAATCACTGCAGCTTTCATTGCGTTGGGCGAAACGTTGTAAGACTCAACATCATGACGTGCTGAAAAACCGTAATGCACTATTTGGTATTATCCAAGGCGGCATGTATGAAGATTTACGTGATGAATCTTTAAATGGTCTCAAAGAAATTGATTTTGATGGTTATGCCATTGGTGGCTTGTCTGTTGGCGAACCTAAAGAAGAAATGATCAAAGTATTGGATTATCTTCCAGAGAAAATGCCTGCGGATAAACCACGTTACTTGATGGGTGTCGGTAAACCAGAAGATATCGTAGAAGCAGTTCGTCGCGGTGTCGATATGTTTGACTGTGTGATGCCAACACGAAATGCACGTAATGGTCATTATTTTGTGACTGATGGTTTAGTGCGTATTCGCAATGCCAAATATCGTCATGATCAAAGTCCGCTTGACCCACATTGCGACTGCTATACCTGTACAAATTTCACCAAATCTTATCTCTTCCATCTTGAGAAATGCGGCGAAATGCTCGGTTCGATGCTCGGTACTATTCATAACTTACGTTATTACCTACGTCTAACTGAAGCGATGCGTGATGCTCTCGATCATGGCACTTTTGATGAGTTTGTTGAAGACTTTTATCGTCGTCGCGGCATGGAAGTGCCACCTTGTCCTCAAGATTAATTCTTTCAGTATTTGCGCTGAAGAAAAAGACAAGGTAAATTGCTGAACAAGTCCAATTTATTTATCAAAGTATTGATAACCAGTTTTTTTAGTTTAGGAAAATGAAATGAGCCTTTTTATTTCTACTGCTCACGCGGCAGGTGAAGCTGCACAGCAACCAAGCATGATGGCAAACCTGTTGATGATTGCGGTATTTGTCGCAATCTTCTACTTCTTGATCTGGCGCCCTCAATCAAAACGTGCAAAAGAACATCGTGCACTAATTGAAAGCCTAGGTGTTGGTAGTGAAGTTGTTTTTGCGGGCGGTTTAATGGGTAAAATCACAAAAATCGAAGGTGATTTTGCAGTTGTTGAACTGAACCGTGGCGTAGAAGTAAAAGTACAACGCGCAAGTGTGATTTCAGTTCTGCCTGAAGGCACTCTAAATAACCTTTAATCAAAAAATAAGTCGTGCACCCGCACGGCTTTTTTCATTTTAAGAAGAAAACGAATGCGTTACCCAGCATGGAAATATCTACTGATTCTAGTGGTACTAGTCATCAGTACATTATATGCCCTGCCAAGTTTGTATCCTGATGAACCTGCTGTTCAAATTTCAGGTGCCAAAGCCGGTACCCAGATTGACCAAAGCATCGTACAAAAAGCAGAGCAGATTTTAAAATCTGAAAATATTGCCAGCCATGACAATAGCTTCACCAATAATGCCGCTTTATTACGTGTTGATTCGAGCGAACAACAATTAAAAGCGAAAGAAGCACTGCGTCGTGGGCTCGGTGAAAATTATGTCGTCGCATTAAACCTTGCGCCTACTACGCCAGAATGGCTACAAAAAATTGGTGCTAAACCAATGAAGCTGGGTCTGGATTTACGTGGTGGTGTACATTTCCTACTTGAAGTGGATATGGATAAAGCCATTTCACAACGTATGGAAACGTCTGCGGCTGACTTACGTCGCCAACTTCGCGACAATAAATTAAAATTCAATAGCTTATCTTTGAACAACAACACCATTACGATGCAATTTGCAAATAATGATGACCGTTCTGCAGCTATGGATTTCCTTCGTCGTAACGGCAATGAATATACTCAACAAGCGGTTGCAACAACTGAAGGTTCAACACTACGTTTAAGCTACACAGATACACGTAAACAAGAAATTCAGTCTTATGCTGTCAACCAAAACTTAACAACTTTACGTAACCGTATTAACGAGTTAGGTGTAGCGGAAGCATTAGTACAAACTCAAGGTAGCAATCGTATTGTGGTTGAATTACCGGGTGTGCAAGATACTGCTGAAGCAAAACGTGTACTTGGTCGTACTGCGAACCTTGAGTTCCGCTTGGTTTCTGACTTAAATGATCAATATATCGATCCTTACACAGGTCAAGCAAAAGGCTCATTACCGCCAGGTACAGAAGCATTTGCTTATGAATCTTTGGACAGCGGTCGTCAATTATTGCTTAACCGTAACCGTATCTTAACAGGTGAACGTGTACAAAATGCGTCATCAGGCTTTAGCCAAGATACAGGTGGTGCTGAAGTAAATATTACTTTGGACACTGCGGGCGGTAAGTTGATGTCTGAAGCTACTCGTAATGCTGTAGGCAAACGAATGGCAGTTTTGTTCATCGAGAACAAACAAAAAATTAGTTATGTTGCAGACCCTACAACAGGCACACAAACTGAAGTTCGTACACCTTATACCGAATCTGTGGTCATCAATGCGGCAACGATTCAAGCCGTATTGGGTTCCCAGTTCCGTATTACTGGTCTAGATTCACCTCAAGAAGCGTCTGAACTTGCATTGATGTTACGTGCAGGTGCATTAGCAGCGCCAATGTACTTCGTGGAAGAACGTGTGATTGGTCCGAGTCTCGGTCAAGAAAACATCGACAAAGGCGTATTATCAACTCAAATCGGTTTCTTATTGGTTGCGATTTGGATGGTGGTCTTCTTCCGTGTGTTCGGTTTGATTGCCAACTTTGCTCTCGTGGTTAACCTTGCCATGATTTTAACCATCATGTCTTGGATTGGCGCGTCCCTCACCCTTCCGGGTATTGCAGGTATCGTGATTACCATTGGTATGGCGGTCGATGCCAACGTACTGATCTGTGAGCGGATACGAGAGGAAATTAAATGGGGTGCCTCGCCAAAACAGGCGATTGTTGCGGGTTATGATCGTGCGTATAACACCATCTTTGACTCCAACTTAACTACATTCTTGGTGGCTTTCATTCTGTTCGCAATTGGTACTGGCCCAATTAAAGGCTTCGCGGTTACCCTAATGATTGGTATTGTCTGCTCAATGTTCACAGCAATTACTGTGACACGTGCAATCGTACAAATCATTTATGGTAAAAAACGTAACCTGAAGAAGTTGAGCATTTAGGAGATCGAAGATGACTGAAAATACTCAACCGAAACAATACGGCCGTCCGGACAACGAGCGCATTATTCCATTTATGAAGATTGCCAAACCGGCAGCCTTTATATCGATTATTTTAACGCTCGCAAGTATCTTTTTTATTTGCACCAAAGGTCTAAACCTCGGTTTGGACTTTACTGGCGGTGTGGCAGCAGAGTTGAACTATAGTCAACCAGTAAAATCTACCGATGTGAGCTCAGCGCTGACAAAAGCTGGTTTTAAAGACCCTGTGGTACAAACCTTAGGATCTGACCGCGACCTGATGGTTCGTATGCCAGTTCAAAAAGACATTGAAGCTGAAGACCTAACCAAAGCCATTACGACTGCCGCTCAATTGCCAGGCAATAAAGCAGAAGTACATAAAGTTGATGTGGTTGGTGGTCAAGTCGGTAATGAACTCTATGTGCGTTCTGCGGGTGCTGTAGGTCTTGCCCTACTGCTCATGCTGGTTTATGTCACTATTCGCTTTGAGTTCAAACTTGCGATGGGTGCTGTACTGTCTTTATTCCACGATATCGTGGTGACCATTGGTATCTTTGCCATGATGCAGTGGCCGTTTGACTTAACAGTTTTGGCTGCGCTACTCGCGATTATCGGTTTCTCGCTCAACGATAACATCGTTGTATCTGACCGTATTCGTGAAAACTTCCGTAAGATTCGCGGTGCTGAACCTCTTGAAGTTGTGAACAGTGCTTTGACTGAAACACTTCGCCGTACCATTCATACCTCTATGACACTATTATTGGTTGTTGTAGCAATGATGGTACTGGGTGGTGATGGTCTGAAATGGTTCTCTGTTGCAATGTTTGTTGGTGTATTTGTGGGTACATATTCATCAATCTACATTGGTACAGCCTTCGCGCTATGGCGTGGTCTAAACCGTCAAGACTTCATTGTACAAGTGAAGCCTGAATTTGAAGAAGAAGAGATTCCTTAAGCTTTTCAACTTATAGTTCAGATCAAAACCCATCTTCGGATGGGTTTTTTTATGCGACTACGTTAAATAAATGGGCTAGGTAAGATCGCAATAATAGGATGTAATTTTTCAATATCTGATTGCAGGAATTCCACCTGTCGTTTTTGGTCTAGACTTGCAAATTGCCACGTATCATCTGTTTGCTGCATTACGTTTAAAATAAGATTTAAACCATTCCGCAAATATACACAGGCTAGATCCGATCTCTCCACTCCTCGCCGTTCATCACAGACCACAAGCCAACCCTCTTGTAATACAGGGGTATAATACGACGCTGTGATTCGAATGAAATACAGGTCTTGAGTGTTTTTAAATAATGCTGAATATTGAGATGCATTATTTGAAATCGGTTTTAATGAAAATGCCTGTGTCTCAACCACCTGCATTTCAAAAAGGACTAAACTTACTTGCTCCTTAGCGCGCTTGTCTTGCTCTATAAACTGAACTTCATCATCCAAACTTCCCTTTATGAGTCCCAATTGTGACTCTAATTCACGTGCAAATTTCTCTCCAATCTGCCGATGACTATTTAATAATTGGGAAATTAAAGGAACTGCTAAGCCAAAATGTTCACACACGGCTTTGCCATTTTTAAAAGAGCCTGTTGCCACCCAGTGGTCAATGGCTTGTGTTAGATTCTGTCGACGCTTTTCAAAAAGCTCTGAAGGCAGCATAAGCATTCAATTTTATAATTTCTCTCCCCCAATATAATAAAAAACCCGCACGCAGCGGGTTTTTTATACAGCTTTATTTTTAGCTACCTTGTACCAAGCGACGTGCGCTGATAATGCCTGGTTGTTGCTCTAGACGTGCCAACAGTTTCGACAACTGCGCCAAGCCTTTCACTTCAATCAACAGCTTCATATTGGCAATACCATCACTCTCGGAAATGGTATTCACCTGACGAATATTGATTTGGTCTGAGAAAATCACTTGAGTCAGATCTTTAAGCAAACCACGACGGTCATAAGCTTCCACCACGATTTGCACACTTTGACCACGAGTTGGTTGCATTTCCCAATCCGCTTCAACCGCACGTTCAGGCTCTTGCCCAATCATACGGATATAATCCGGACATGCGACCTTATGGATACTTACGCCACGATTCAGGGTGATATAACCAGCAATCGATTCACCATGCACAGGCTGACAACACTGAGCAATGTGTAGTTCTACATTGTCCAAACCATCAATCAAAATACCATGCGCCGAAAGCGTATGACTTGCACGTGGGTTCAAGGTTGGTTTTAACACCAGTTCAGGCTCATCCTGATCGAGGTGCATATGACGGTTAACCTGATTGATTAAAGCATGCAAGCTAATGTCACCACTCACCAAGCCAATCAATATATCTTCACCCAATTTCACATTAAAATGATTGCAGTAATCATTCAAATCGATACTTTTCGGGTGAATCGCCAAACGTGACAATTCTTTATTCAGAATCTCACGTCCCACTTCCAAGTTTTTACTACGGTCTTGCTGACGGAACCAATGACGCAACTTATCACGTGCACGAGCCGTCTTGATATAACCCAGCGAGTTTACCAACCAATCTCGGTTCGGTTCACGATCTTTCTTGGTTAAAATCTCGACCTGTTCCCCAGTTTTTAGGGTATAGGTTAAAGGTACATAACGTTGGTTCACCCGTGCTGCATAGCACTTGTTGCCCACTTCAGTATGCACATGATAGGCAAAGTCGAGCACAGTCGAACCGCGTGGTAATTCTTTGATATCACCATCACGACTAAACACATAGATTTTCTCAAAATCTTCAAACTCTTGGATTTGTTCGAAGTTTTCAGAAGCCTCATCTTCTTTATGGGCGCTAGCATCATTTCGTTCTTGATAATGTTCAAGCACTGCACGTAAAGAATGTAAGCGATGATTAAATGAATAATCTGTGGTTTTAGAACCTTCTTTATAGTTAAAGTGCGAACACACCCCGAGCTCAGCTTCTTCGTGCATATTATGCGTACGAATTTGCACTTCTAAAGATTTGTTCTCTGCAATCACGGCCGTGTGCAGTGAGCGATAACCATTGGCTTTCGGGTTGGTAATATAATCATCGAACTGATGCGGAATATGACGCCAAATCTGATGAACGATCCCCAATGTGTGATAACACTCAGGCACATTATCCACCAAAACACGAACCGCTCGAATGTCATAAAGCTGATCAAAGCTCAGGTTCTTACTCTTCATTTTTCGATAAATCGAATAAATGTGTTTCACCCGACCATTAATCTCGGCCTCAATGCCATGATCTAATAGTTCTTTACGCAACTTTTCTGTCACGAACTGAATATATTGTTCACGCTCTAAACGTTTTTCATTCAGTAAAGAGGCAATTTCTTTATAGCGTTCAGGTGCAAGATAACGGAAAGCGAGATCTTCAAGCTCCCACTTAAGCTGTGCAATCCCTAAACGGTGCGCAAGCGGCGAGTAAATGGTTAAAATTTCTCGTGCGACACGCTCTTGACGTTCTTTGGTTGAATGCGCTAACTCACGTAATGCATAGGTACGTTCAGAAAGTTTGATTAATACAACGCGAACATCTTCGGTCACCGAAATCAGCATTTTATAAATGCCGGTCAAATGTTCACGCTGGTTATTATTAAAATGATCTTCTAAACGTTTATTTTGCTCAATCAGGTCAGACAACTTACCCATGGCAAGCGTGCCTTTCACCAAAGCATGCACTTGATCGCCAAATTTGCTTTGGACTTCTTCTAAACTGGTTACGCCTTCACGAACACTTCGATACAGCATGGCTGCTGATAACGTATCTTCATCCGCATACAGATGAGCAAGAATATCCGCCATTTCAATACCCGTATAGAAGGTATTCGAGCGATGGTTGACCGTTGTTTCAAGTTCATTCTGTAAAGTCAGATGTGCAACTTCTTCGAGTTGCTTTAGAGGAGCCCCGTCAAACATGCCACTCACACGCTCTAGCCATTCAGCCAAATCATGCTGTGCTTGCTCGGCATGTTCTACAGTCGTTTCCTGAGACAGCTCATTGAGACGTCCAGGTAATTGTTCACGTACTGTGACCATACCCTACTCCTAGTTTTCTACGCTTCATAACTTTTGATCGTTTATCTGATTTTCTTTTTCGAACAAAGCAATCGATTCGACATGCCCTGTATGGGTAAACATGTCCATGACACCCGCTTTTTTCAAACGGTAGCCTTGTTGTACCAGCATTCCAGCATCGCGTGCTAGTGTTGCAGGATTACATGACACATAAACGATTCTTTTTGCACCAAATTTGGGCACATAACGCATTATTTCTTCTGCACCAGAACGTGGTGGGTCTATCAATAATGCATCAAATCCTTGTTTTGCCCAAGAATGATGCGAAAAATCTTTTGTTAAATCTTGTGAATAAAATTTCAGTTGCGAAAGGCCATTGTTTTGTGCATTTTCTGCACCACGCTGAACCATTTCTTCACTCCCTTCAACTGCAACGACTTGACCCGTTGAACCCACACATTGAGCAAGTGGTAAAGAAAAGTTTCCTAAGCCACAAAACAGATCTAGAACTCGCTCACCCTGTTGTAACTGAAGCAATTCACATGCCAGTTTCACCATTTGCGGATTAATCGTGGAATTCACTTGCGTGAAGTCTTGAGGATTAAAGCCAAATTCCACAGCAAAGTCACTTAGACCATAGTGCAGACGCATCGGTGCATCGGGATGATCCACACGATGTAAGCTGTCCGGTCCCTCAGGTTGTAAGTACAGTTGCCACTCTTTATGTAACGCAAATTTTACTAATTGGTTGACATCTTCCGCGCAAAGTTCCGCCGTATGACGAATCAGGAGAGCAATTTCTTGATCTCCCATGGCCAGTTCCATATGCCCAATATCTGCTTTACCTTGCAAACCTTGTAACAGTTGTTTGAGTGTGGTGATTGAGCCAAACTCACGATCCAACACCATACAACGGTCAATCGAAGTCAGTTTATTTGACTGGCTTTCACGAAAGCCGACCACGAGCTTATCTTTTGCAGGTAAGTAACGCACACCGATACGCGCTTTACGACGGTAATCTTCACGCAATGAACGTAAAGGAGCTAACCATTGATCAGGTTGTATCCCAGCAAAATGTTGCAAATGTGATTGTAAAACATCTTGTTTTAAACGAATTTGCTCGTCGGGATGAATATGCTGCATGCTACACCCACCACAGACCCCATAATGTGGGCAGGCCGGTTTAACCCGTAGAGCAGACTCTTCACTCAGCAATTCCAGACTATCTGCTTCTTCGAGACGCTTAACGACATTAGTAATACGCGCATGCACCGTTTCACCTGGCAATGCATAACGAATAAATACTTTCTTACCGTGTTTTTCCGCAGGATGATCTGAATGCGTCCCAAAGTGCGCTATGCCTCGCCCCTCATGTGAAAGCGATTCAACCTGAAATGTATAAATGGGTTGTTGGGCTTTTTGGGGTTTGGCTTTGTGTTTCATGCGTACCTAATGTGTGGAAGATGGGAAATCAGATTGGGTGAATTCGGTACGTTGCGAGGTTTGCTGCCATACCAATAAAAAGTCAGCGTGTTGCGGCTGAGTTTGTAAATATTGAATCGTACTTTGAATCAAGTGCTGATGATCATTCAACAATAACTGTCCTTTCAGCAACAGCCAGCGTAAATAAATCAACCATGTATTGAGCACATCACCTTCACAGTAGCTGGTCAGTTCCATCCACTGTTGTTCACGCACATATTCAGGCACATGGTAGCCACCATCACCACGTTTACCGGGGAAACCAAGTAAATGTGCTGCATCGTCGAGCTTTTGAAAATGACGACCATGGAACATGGCCATGACATCCATCAAATCTACATGACGATGATGATAACGATTCTGGTAGTTATTATAGCGCTTTTGCGTATCAATCTCGCCCTGATCGAACAAACTTGGTGCAGATAGTCCGTGATACATGGCACGGAACAAAATCACAGGCAAATCAAACTGTGAACCGTTCCAACTGACCAAGGTCGGATGACGCTTTTCAAAAATAGAAACGAATTTTTTTAAAATTTCAGCTTCGCTATTGTCTTCACGGCTAAATGAAAACAACTTCATGCCCTTTTCATCAATCCATAGTCCAGAGATACAGACAATTTCATGCAAGGCCAAACGCTGAAAATCCGTGCCCGCCTCTTGGCGACGCAGTTTAGTCAGCGCAGCATCTAGATCCACCTCAGGCAGATCCAGTCCATACAAATGCGCACCTGACTTCAAATCTGTCAGTGTTTCGATATCAAAAATTAAAACAGGTAAACGCATAAGTACTCACCAGTGCCGATCGGCCACTGTAATTATTCAGGATCAACAACAGAGAATAGACCAGTAGACAAGTATCGGTCACCACGGTCACATACGATGCAAACAATCACGGCATCCGGATTTTCTTCAGCCAATTTAACTGAAGCCCATACCGCACCACCCGATGAGGTACCTGCACTGATACCTTCTGTACGTGCTAAACGACGAGCTGTTTTTTCCGCTTCAATTTGCGGAATATCCATAATGCGATCAACACGTGAAGGGTCAAAAATCGTAGGAAGATATTCTTGTGGCCAACGGCGAATACCGGCAATGTTTGAACCTTCAGACGGTTGTAAACCAACAATTTGAATATCCGGATTTTGTTCTTTTAAATATTTCGAAATCCCC
The DNA here is from genome assembly GCF_013419675.1 of Acinetobacter sp. YH12069. NCBI lineage: Bacteria > Pseudomonadati > Pseudomonadota > Gammaproteobacteria > Moraxellales > Moraxellaceae > Acinetobacter > Acinetobacter sp. YH12069. The sequence continues at coordinate 93,861 of NZ_VOZS01000013.1, forward strand.
ATAATGGTCCCGGTGGTTCCCATTGAGCTGACGAAATGTGTAATTTTACCACCTGTTTGTTTCCAAATTTCAGGCCCAGTAGTAAGGTAATGTGCTTCCACATTGTCTGGGTTACCAAACTGGTTTAGGACTAAACCTTTGCCGTCTTTTTCCATTTGAAGGGCAAGATCACGTGCTTCTTCCATGTTTTCTGATTCGATCAGTTCAGCACCGTAGGCACGCATGGCATCTTTACGCTCTTGGCTAGAACTTGCGGGCATGATCAAAGTCATTTTATAGCCACGCATTGCTGCAACCATGGCTAAAGCAATCCCCGTATTTCCGCTCGTCGCTTCAATCAACGTATCACCCAGTTTAATCTGACCACGCTTTTCCGCTTGCATAATCATGTTATATGCAGGGCGATCTTTGACCGAACCCGCTGGGTTATTGCCTTCTAACTTGGCTAATACTGTTGCTTGAGTATGACTTGCCAGACGCTGTAAACGCACTAACGGCGTGTTGCCGACGTAATGGTCTAATAAAAAATCGTCTGCTTGAAAATCAGGGGTTGTATTACTCATTATTCACACCTATATCGAGGTGCGCCTATTGTATGAAAAAATGCCTTTGCCTGCACCCATTTGCCTCGCTTTTTCGCGAAAGTGATTAAAGCGCAATCAGTTTTAAATAATCCATGCTAATATTCGGGGCATAAGGAATAAACTGCTTAAACCATGTCAAATATCAACAAAAAGCTTTTTAAACGCCTACACTTAAATCATGCCTATGGTCAGTTGATTGCACTTATTTTCGTGCCGATCACCATTTTGGCCTGTGTCGGTGCAATGTTGGTAATAACAGAAACCTCCAATGCAGCCAAAGCACAACAAAAACAAATGGCTGTCGCGATCCTGACGCGCTATCAACCCACGTCAGAATCTGCCATAGAGTTACTCAACCATTATCCGTGGCAGTTTGATCAAGCTCGTAATGCCATGCAAAGCATGTTGAACGAAAAACATTTGATTCGTGCTGCGATTATAGATTTCAAAGGCAATAACCGCCTGAGCATTGGCTTTCAAGATCAAGCTATTTGGCCTGCTTTTGAGAGTAAAGCATCTTTTATTGGACCAATTCCACATCAGGGTAACCATGTTTATGCCCTGAAAATTTCAGATTCAACCCAGACGCCGGCATGGTTAAGCATTGAACTGGATAATCAACCGCTGCAAATTGCCCGCTATCGCGTGTTAATCGTGTTGATTGCAACAGGTTTATTGACACTCTTATTACTTTTGCTGTGTTTGAATTTTTATTCACGTCGTTGGATCGCACCAATGTACGAAATTCGCATGCAGTTACAACGTTTAAATGCCGATACTCTAGATCAGCACATGATCATTAACAGTACTGGCGAGCTCCGTTTATTACAGCGTGATATTGCCAATGTGGTTAAACGCTTACATTTCAGCTTTTTAGAACTGCGTGAACATACCGAACAAACTGAAGATGATTTAAGACGCACGCTTGATACTTTAGAAGTGCAAAACATCACCTACCGTCAAGCACGTGACCAAGCAATCCATGCCAATCAGTCTAAGTCGGTGTTCTTGGCCAATATTTCCCATGAACTGCGCACACCGCTGAACAGTATTGATGGTTTTATTCATCTTTTACTGCGCCAAGGCAACCTCAGTAATGAGCAAAATTTATATCTACAAACGATTCGTAAATCTTCTGCACATTTATTGGCTTTAATTAATGACGTGCTCGATTTCTCCAAAATTGATGCCGGCAAACTAGAACTCGAAACTGCGCAATTTGACCTAGAAGAAGCCGTCTTTGATGTGATGGATATGTTGTCGCCATTGGCAGCGCAAAAGCATATTGATATGACCTTCTACTATGCGGACAATGTGCCGAAATTTGTGGTCGGCGATGCCCTACGCTTCAAGCAAATTTTGACCAACTTAATTTCAAATGCGATTAAGTTCACCCCAGATGGTGAAATTATTGTCCGTGTCCGTATGGAGCATGATGACATCGGTCAATGTCTGCTGCACTTTAGTGTCCAAGACAGTGGAATTGGCTTAAGCGGTACCGACCGCAAAAAACTGTTTGAATCCTTCTCGCAAGGTGATGCATCTGTGACCCGTCAATTTGGTGGAACAGGACTCGGACTGGCAATTTCAAAACAATTGGTAAGCCTTATGCATGGGCAAATTGGCTTTGAAGACAACCAAGAACGTGCACCGACCGAAAAAGGTTCAACCTTCTGGTTCACTGCCCGCTTTAGTGTAGATGATGACGTTGAAATTGTTCATCCACAGTTTAGCCATTTGCAAGTGGTGTCCTATTTAGCACACCCTGCCACCGCGAATGTACTTCGTCATTATTTAGAAGATTATGATGTGCAGCACATTGAAACTCAGTCAATTTTAGATTTGTTTAGCCGACTCAATCAACTGCAAAGCAATGAAAACACTTGGCTGATTGTCGATCATAGTGGTGACTCTGAAGCCTTATTGAAAGAAATTCGTAACCGTTATACCGGCAATTTAGCCGTGTACGGTTATCAAATGATGCTTGATCCAAACATGTTGAATGAGTACCGAGCTCGTCCATTGCACCAACCGCTCAGCCGTACTGCGTTAGTTCAACTTTTGAGTAATGAACCATGGTTCGATCAAGAACAACATGAAGAATTCAATGGGCAAGGTTTACACATTTTGGCGGTGGATGATCATCTACCCAACTTAATTGTACTTGAAGCCTTACTTTCAGAATTAAATGTCAAAACCACAAAAGTGCTCAGTGGGCAAGAAGCCATTGAAGTTATTCAATCACGACATGAACAAAATTTATCGGCTTTCGATCTGGTCTTTATGGATATTCAAATGCCAGTCATGTCTGGTATTGATACTACACGAGCGATTCGCTCTTTAGAGTCCACATTTGAAGAACATAAACGCTTGCCAATTATTGCGCTTACTGCTCATGCCCTGTCAGATGAAAAACAAAAGCTGCTGCAAAGTGGTATGGATGACTATGTGACGAAGCCAATTCAGATGGATCAAATTATTCAAATCTTGACCCAATGGACTACCGATAACTTTAAGAAAGTGCCGGTTTTAGAGCGCAGTTCAGTGATTGAAGCCCTAGAGCCGAGCATTTTAGATTGGCAACAAAGCTTGCAGTTGGCCGCGAATAAAGAAGACCTTGCAGTCGATTTACTGAAAATGCTCGTCGATAGCTTTGAGCAAGAAATCCATGAAATGGCACAGCTCATCGAAGATGAAGATTTTCCACAATTAGAGCATGTGCTACATCGGCTTTATGGTGCAACCCGCTATGTGGGCGCTCCGACCCTCCAAGAGGTTTCAGGTCAATTTGAGCAATTTGTATCGACCTTACGTAAGGAACGCCGTAAAGCAGATGAAGCTTTTGTTCAAGAAACCCTGAACCGTTTTGATGAGTTAAAAAATGTCATGAGGCAAGTTGAACACGCGGCTCAACAAATCTTAGCCAAACAAAATAATTAAGCGCAGTCCGACTAAAGTCAGTGCCGTCCAGCTTCTGTTGTGACTGCACTGTCATGTATCCTGTCAGGGTGCATGCTATGCTCGGGCGCAGAAACAACAAGAGTAATTACCATGGCTTTATTACGTGTAGAAAAAAATAATGGCATTGCAACGGTTTACTTAAACCGTCCAGAAAAACGTAATGCAATGAGCTTTGCATTGCTCAAAGAATTGGTTAGCACCGCTGAAAAATTAAAAAAAGATCGTAGCTTACGCTGTGTCATTTTAACGGGTGAAGCCAATGTATTTAGTGCTGGCATTGATTTGGCTGACCTCAATGATCCGAAAAATCGTGCCTATGCCGCGTGGGAACTGTTAAAGCCCGGTCAAAGTTTATTTCAAAAAGCATTTCTGATTTGGCAACAACTCCCTGTGCCGGTGATTGCCGCACTTGAAGGCTTTTGTTTTGGAGCAGGCATGCAACTTGCCTTGGCTGCCGATATCCGTATTGCCCACCCGAAAACGCAAATGTCGATTATGGAAAGTCGTTGGGGCTTAGTTCCTGATATGGGCTTAACTCGCTCACTCAAAGGTGTGATAGGACTAGATTTAGCCAAAGAATTAACCTTAACAGCACGTATTTTTGACGCAGAATATGCCAAGGAAATTGGCTTAGTGACGCATTTAAATGAACAGCCTTTGCTTCAAGCGCAGCAGTTAGCCGAAGAATTATCACAACGTTCACCAGATGCCTTGGCAGCAGCAAAACAAGTGCTAGATGCCATGGAACATAGTCCAAAACGATCTTTACGTTTAGAAAAAATCTGGCAATTTAAATTACTGCTCGGCAAAAACAGCCAATTGGCACGTAAAAAAGACAAGAACCCAGAGGTTCAGTTTTTACCACGCCAATATAAGTAAAATAGTCACACAGGATAGATTGAGTACAGCACATGGCGTTTGATCGTAATACAAAAATTGCATTTCTAGGTATGGGGCTGATGGGTAGCCGCATGGCCACGCGCCTCATTCAGGCAGGATTTGAAGTTGCGGTGTGGAACAGAACTGCCGCTGCGTGTGATGAGTTGATTGCGATTGGCGCGACAGCGCTTCAATTGGAGAATATTGCCCATTATCCTGTGGTTTTATCTTGTCTCGCAGATGATGCTGTTGTTGCCGCGGTGTATGCAAGCATCGAAAATCATTTAGCGGCAGGACAAATTATTGTCGACTTCTCGAGTCTTTCTGTGAATCAAACTCATCAATTGGCTCATGCTGCAACGTTGAAACAAGTCACTTGGATTGACTCTCCTGTTTCGGGGGGCACAGCAGGCGCTGAGCAAGGCACTTTGGTCATCTTTGCCGGTGGTGATGCTCAAACGATTCAAGATTTGAGTCTGATCTACAATGTTTTATCACAACGTGTTACCCGCATGGGCGACTCAGGTACAGGTCAAGCCACCAAAATTTGTAATCAGCTGATCGTCGCTGCCAATAGCACGTTAATCGCAGAAGCCGTCGCATTAGCCGAGAAATCAGGTGTAGACACCACGTTATTAGCACCAGCACTTGCTGGTGGATTTGCAGACTCAAAGCCTTTTCAGATTTTAACTCCACGTATGGCAACGCATCAGTTCGAGCCCGTGCAATGGAAAGTTCAAACTTTATCTAAAGACCTGAATAATGCAGTCCAACTGGCTGCCCAGTTTGAGTTAAGCATCCCTGTTGCTAGCCTTGCTTTATCGCAACTCAAAGCCCATCAGGACAATGGTTTTGCAGAAAAAGATTTAGCCACCATCATTCAACATGTCGAATATAACTAACGACTTTCACTTTAGAAGTAAATTGCTTCAAGGACGATATACATGACTCAGCTCGCGGTTAATTTATCCATGATTTTTACCGAAGTGCCATTGTTAGAGCGTTTTGCGTTGGCTCGTGAACACGGTTTTAAGCATGTAGAAATTCAGTTTCCGTATGAGCTGAGTATTGAGCAGATCCAAACCCAACTCACCATCAATGATTTAAGCCTGTGTTTAATCAATGTCCCTGCGGGTGATTTGATGCAAGGTGGTGATGGTCTTGCGGGAGTTCCGGGGCGTGAAAATCAATTTCATCAAGCCTTAGAACAATGCATTCGCTATGCCACTGCGTTAAATGTACCGAGTGTCAATATTTTAGCCGGCAAACAGCCACAAGATGCTGACTTGCTCCCATGTTTAAATACCTTGTCGAGCAACCTCAAACTGGCGTGCCACATGTTGTCTGAACATCATATTCAACCGGTATTTGAAATGATTAATGGCACTGATATGCCGCGCTTTTTGGTCCAAAATATTGCCCAAGCTCAGGAAATGCTTGAAGCTGTACAACACTCTGCTTTGAAGATGCAATATGACTGCTACCACATGGCGATGATGGGTGAAGATATTCTCAGTACTTTGGCAGAAAATATTCAGGATATCGGTCACATACAGTTTGCTGACTGTCCGGGGCGACATGAACCTGACTCAGCGCAGATTCCATTTGCAGAGATTTTTAAATGGTTAGATCAAAGCCAATATACAGGCTACATCGCGGCTGAATACCGACCACGAAGCAACTCATCACATTCTTTTGCGTGGAAAGACAAATACTTCCCTCATTTAGCTAATGGTCAATAACGTGTTGATTTGAAATTCAGCAACAAAACCGCTATATTAGACCATGTAAAATTGTCAGGAAATCATACCCTCTATGAATTTAGAACCATCGCCCAGCGCTTCTAATTCTCTCGATCTCGCAAAATCAACGCAAATCAAAGACGTACAAGCTTGCTTAGCTGTTGTACGTGAAGCACTTGAAGATGTAAAAGCCAAAGATATTATTGAACTTGATATCAGCACTATCAGCAACGTAGCAGATGCGATTGTTATTGCGAGCGGTACTTCAACTCGTCACATTAAGTCTCTTGCAGACAACGTGGCAGAAGAAGCACGTAAAGCTGGATTCCGCCCTATCGGTGTTGAAGGCGAACGTGATGCAGAATGGATCCTGATTGATCTCGGTTTTGTAGTGGTACATGTGATGTTACCTACAGCACGTAAATTCTATGATTTAGAAAGCTTATGGCGTACAGCTCCAGAAACTGTAGCTTAAGCTTCCAGAAAAAAGCGACCTAATTAGGTCGCTTTTTTTTATCCCTTCACTTTATACACGGACAATCAGCTTCATGGTGTTTTACCCCCTACACTAAAGCAGTTGATGTAAATCCACCTCAGGATAATTGGCTTTAATTTTCAGCTTGGTTTGTGCATAAACTTGGTCTGCACGCATCGGGCCATAAAAGTCACAATACACTTCATAAATGCTCGTTAAAACTTTGGCATAACTGGTCAAGGGCAAAAACTCGACAAAACTCGCCGTATTTATTTGTGCATTTGCCGCAATTGCCAGCCCGATTTCTTCTAATTGCTCAATCACATCTTGGGTGAAATCAGCCTGATCTGTAGATTTCACCGTCAGCATGACTGACTCGATAAAGCCTAAAAAAGCGTCGCTAATGGTCTCTGCAATGAGCTCGTCGTCTTGCTCCTGCTCCTGCGGTTTTTTACCCCTTAACAGTTCCTGCTTTTCCAAGGTAGATAACTCATACAAAACTTGCTTCAGCATATCTTTACGATAAAAGCGAAGCTCCTCTGTGGTACAGATATCATTTAAGAAGCGATTCAATACAAATGATGGTTTCATGCTGTACTGCTGCTCCCAGTGCCGTAGCGCACTGTCGAGTAACGTCCCATGAATAAAATGTTGTAAGCCTTTTTCTAAAGCTTCGCGGCGTTGTGCCAAATTTAACAGTTCGGTGCTCATTGCTTTACTCCTGTTAATGACGCTTGGTCATATCATCCGTTTCAAAAGTCACATCTTTTTGAAACTCGGGATAAGACAATTCAGCATGCTCGGTATAGTCCAAACCCCGTTGTTCATGTTGCTTACTCACCCGTAAGCCACCCAACAATTGATCCAAGACCTTAAATACAATGAACGCAACGCCAAAGCCCCATAAAAAGGCTGCAATCACCCCAAGCCCTTGTATCGCGATGACATCGCCATTAAACATATTATTTTCAAGGAAGATCCCTGCAGCCAATGTTCCCCATGCGCCACAGAAACCATGTACCGTCACCGCATCCACCACATCATCCAGTTTCATTTTTTCCATGAGCATTGGCAGGAAGGTCACCATTACACCTGCACATAAACCGGTGATGACTGCATAGAGTGGAGACATCGTTGCACAGCCTGCCGTAATGGCAACCAAGCCACCCAGTGAGGCATTGATCGTGCTGCGGATCAAAATGGCTTTAGATCGGATGAGGCAGAGCAACATATATGCAACCGCTGCCGCACACGCTGCAAGATGCGTATTTAAAGCAATACGTCCTACGCTGACATTGGCATTAATGGTCGAGCCTGCATTAAAACCAAACCATGCTAACCATAAAATAAAACCGCCTAATGCCACTAAAGGTAAGTTATGCCCCGGTAAATAATGGCTTTGCCCATTACGTCCAAATCGACCCAAACGTGGACCCAGTACGATAATGCCCGCTAAAGCCACCCAGCCGCCCATCGAATGCACCACGGTCGAACCAGCAAAGTCGATAAACCCGAGTGCTTTTAACCAACCGTCTCCGCCAAATAAACTGCCCCATGCCCAACTACCAAAGACAGGATAAATCAGACCTGAGACAACGGCCGCACTCACCACATAAGCCACAAAATGAATCCGCTCCGCCATTGCACCACTGGCAATAGTGGTTGCCGTTGCAGCAAACATCATTTGGAAAAATAGAAGGTTCCAGTGCCAATCATCCAGTTGATCGGGTGCAAAATGACTTAAGCCAAACCAGCCCGTGGTATTTACCCCAAACATCAGACCAAAACCCACCAACCAGAACACCAGACCACCCAAGCAGGCATCCATGTAGTTTTTCATGAGTACGTTCACGGTGTTTTTACTGCGAACTGAACCACTTTCGATCATGGCAAATCCGGCTTGCATAAAGAACACCAAGATGCCACCCAGTACCACCCAAATACTGTCGAGCGAAATACGAATGTCTTGAATATTACTGGCGATTTGCGGGTCGACTGCCCATGCAGTCGATGTCAGGACACTCAGAAACAGTGCCATCAAGTATGTTTTTTTCATGATTATTCCCCCAAGAATAACCATGCTGTGCAAAAAGAATACCAAATTTCAGACAATTAATTATTTTTCAATGCATTGCGTCACAAAACAAGTTCGCGACAATATTTTGAATCACTGAGATCGAATTTAATGGAACAAAACAGCTCATCGATCTGTACCTTGGTTTCAAAACACGCATCAATTTGATTCAAGCACCTGATGCGCTAAATATTTGTGCACTTTTAGTGTGAAGCATTCATTAATCAAAAGCCAAGAAAATAAAAGCGAAGAAAACAAAAAACCACCCGAAGGTGGTTTAAATCTTCCTCAATCCCGCTTTATCACAGCGGGACTTTGGCAATATGGATTAATGACCACCGCCATTAATGGCTTTTGTCATATCTTCCACAACTTTCTTCGCATCACCGAAGATCATCATCGTTTTATCGTTATAGAACAAGTCATTGTCTAGACCTGCGTAGCCTGTAGCCATAGAGCGTTTGATCACCATAATGGTACGTGCTTTATGCGCTTCAAGGATTGGCATACCGTAAATTGGAGAACTTGGATCGTCTTTTGCCGCTGGGTTCACAACGTCATTCGCACCAATCACGAGTACTACATCTGTTGCAGGGAAGTCAGAGTTGATCTCGTCCATTTCAAGAATGTCTTCATATGCAACGTCAGCTTCAGCTAAAAGTACGTTCATGTGGCCCGGCATACGACCTGCCACAGGGTGAATCGCAAAACGAACTTTTACACCTTGCTCTTTTAAGATTTCACACAATTCTTTCACGGCATTTTGTGCACGACCTTGCGCCATACCATAACCCGGTACGATCACAACGCTATCCGCATTTGACATCAAGAAGCCAGCATCGTCTGCAGAACCTGAACGGTGATTACGCTGTGCTTTTTCACCATTATCCGCCGCCGCTACTGCTGTACCACCCATTGCACCACCAAACAAGACGTTGATGATTGAACGGTTCATGGCTTTACACATGATGTAAGACAGAATCGCACCCGATGAACCAACCAGTGAACCTGCAACAATCAGCATGTTGTTTTCAAGCGTGAAACCAATCCCTGCTGCAGCCCAACCTGAGAACGAGTTCAGTAGCGATACCACCACTGGCATATCACCACCGCCTACTGGCGCAATCCATACCCAACCAAATGCAAGTGCAAGAACAGTCATTGCCCAGAAAGCATTCATGTTGCCTGTAGTGAAGAAGTAGATACCACACGCCAACATCGCAAGGAAAATTAAGGCTTGAACAGGTTTTACCCATCCACCTGAAATGGTTTTTGCCCATTTCTTCGCAGCCAATTTACCGTAAGCAAATACCGACGCTGTGAATGTAATCGCACCAACGAAACAGCCTACAAACAATTCAAATAAATGAACTTTGCTCATGTGGGCATGTTCTACACCCGCTGCTGTTAATACCGCTTCATTCTCCGCGAATGCCGCAGTCAATTGGTTGTTATGTAGAATCGCAGCGATCGCAATCAGTACCGCAGCCAAACCGACCAATGAGTGCATCAGTGCCACAGTTTCAGGCATTTGCGTCATCGGAACTGTTTTTGCACGTGCAATACCTACGACCGCACCCAACACCATTGCACCCACAATCATCCAAATCACTGGATGATCTGCGACAAAGAATGTAGTAATTACAGCAATCGCCATTGCGATCATGCCGTAACGGTTACCTTGAATCGCAGTTTTCGGACCAGACAAACCACGCAACGTTAAGATAAAAAGAACGGCACCAATCAGGTAGAACCAATCCGCATATTCTTTAATGAATTCCATGGATTAACCCTCTTTTTTCTTTTGCTTAGGTTTGAACATTTCAAGCATACGTGCAGTCACCGCAAAGCCACCAAAAATATTGATACTTGCAAGGAAAACGGCAATCGCACCTAAAATACTTACCACGTTAATGCTTTGGAACTGTACGCTTGCATCCACAATACCTGGGATACCAACGGTTTGAATCATCGCACCAACGATAATGATCGATGACAAAGCATTGGTTACAGCCATTAATGGTGTGTGTAGTGCAGGTGTTACCCCCCAAACCACGTAGTAACCAACAAAGATTGCCAAGACAAAAATAGTAATCGTTTCAACCATGATGATTCTCCTTAACCACGTTTCAGCAGCACTTGGCCGCCATGAGTGACAAGTAGTGCTTTTTGAATTTCTTCTTCAGGGTTAATTGCGAAGTTCTTTTCGCTATCAAACAGGGTTTCAATGAAATTCAAAACGTTACGTGCGTATAGTGCCGACGCTTCAGTCGAAACTGTTGAAGGAATATTTGGAATACCAAGAATTTTCACGCCATTTGCAGTCACAACATTTTCGCCGCAGACAGAACCTTCAACGTTCCCGCCAGTTTCAACCGCCATATCTAAAATGATTGAGCCTGGTTTCATTTTGGCAACAGTTTCTGCTTTGATTAAACGTGGTGCGTCACGACCCGGCAATAATGCAGTCGTAATCACGATGTCAGCATTCGATACGGCTTTATCAACAATAATCGCTTGGTCGCGAATGTAGTCTTCACCCGGCATCCAGCCATAACCATTTTTCGCAGCATCAGCTGCTTTTTGTTGCTCTTCTGGTGACATTGGTACGTCTAACCATTTACCACCCAAAGATTCAACTTGGTCACGTGCTGTAGGACGTAAGTCAGTTGCTTCAACTACGGCACCTAAACGTTTTGCTGTTGCAATAGCTTGTAAGCCTGCAACACCTACGCCCATGATCACAACACGTGCAGGTTTCACTGTACCTGCTGCTGTCATAAGCATTGGGAACATACGTTGATATTCTGCCGCAGCCAAAAGCACAGATTTATAACCTGAAAGGTTGGCTTGAGATGAAAGTACGTCCATGTTTTGCGCACGAGATAAGGTCCGTGGCAAAAGTTCCAATGCAAATGCAGACACGTTTTGTGACGCAAATTGGTCAAGTTCGGTGTTGCGGTAAGGGTCAAACATCCCCACAACGGTGGTACCCGCTGTGAGTTTTTGAATTTCGTCACCTTTAGGCGCACGAACTTTCAAAATCATTTGACTACCGGTATAGGCATCATCCGTAATTTTGGCACCAACTTGTTCATAGGCACTATCGATGTAAGCAGCGTTTACCCCTGCTCCACGTTCAATAACGACGCTATGACCAGCGCTGATCAACTTCTTTACTGTTTCAGGCGTCGCAGCGACGCGATTTTCACCGACAACAGTTTCGGCTGGAATTCCGATCTGCATGAGCGTTCCTCAAGCTAATTTTTCTTAAGTAAACATCGCAATCCGCGATGTCTCCCCTCAGGATGTGTTTTTGTACAATTTTTGGATTCTAATTGAACTTTTTTAAAATACTACCCAATATTTATTTAATAAATACCCATATTTTGAACTCATGATTCATGAAAAGAATAGTGCGATATTTCATTTATTCAGTTTTATTTGTCGATTTATTACTCGTTTTTATCCTATTTATAACTTTTTAATATTACTTAAGACCAAAAACATAAATAATTTCGCTGGTTTTAGTGCAGATTGTTTCACTGTATTGATCATTGTGACATTTTCATTCAACACAGAATGACCTGAACGTGTCGTGAAAAATCGACTTAAGTCAGGTAAAGCCACTCTTTCATCCAAACTGCATCAGTTCGTTGACTCATTTGACAGTTTTGACGTGCTGACCTGTGTTGAAAACTGACTTTTTTCTGCCACAGTCTCGTCAAATCGGTCAGCTTGAATATTCGATGAATTTTTGCGCACGTTTCGGGTTTATTGAGATCTTGTCCTCCCCACCTGATGCTTCGCCTTAAGTCTTAGAATTGACTTTTTTAGTTAAAAAAATAATTTTTTGAATATTTAGCATCATGATATCGCTACTGAGTTTCTATCCCTAAAAAACACTATTGCACCATTTGTGTGCAATTTTCACCTTAAATGTTTCAGCCTGATATATTTGACCTGCCGAGTCATGTTGCGGTGAAAAAATTTAAAACCAAATTGGTCATTTCTTCCGCTGTTTTCATGTTTGATCTAGCAATGCCTTATGCATAAAGGAATAAGTACTATTCTTTTTTTGCATTTTTACTCGCACGATGCATTTTTTATAATCAAAATGACAGTTCGAATTCATTAGATCTGTGCTGTCGAATTTATTCAGTCGTCATGAGGCACACCGTCACTTATGTCAAGAAACCTTAGTCCGCACTTCATCGGTGCAATTTTTGCGCTGATTGCTGCCTTCTTGTTTAGTACCAAAGCGATTTTTATTAAGCAAACCTATGCACTTTCTCCTCTTGTCGATGCCACAGTCCTCATGGCTTTACGCATGATGAGTGCATTGCCGTTTTTCTTAATCATTGCATGGCTAAGTCGACGTTCCTATCAAACGATTCAACGAAAAGATTGGGTACTTTTGCTCATTTCCGGTTTAATCGGCTATTACTTTTCAAGCTGGCTCGACTTCCGTGGCTTGATGTATATCAGTGCTTCGCTTGAACGGATTATTCTTTTTCTATATCCCACATTAACCGTACTGGCTTCCGCTGTTTTATTCAAAAAGCCCCTGAGTTTTAAAACTATTCTTGCCCTGATTTTAAGTTATGGCGGGACAGTTTTAGTGATGCTACAAGAACAAAGTGCCACACCACATGATCAGTATTTTTGGCTCGGATGTAGTTTGGTTTTTGCCAGTGCCGTGTTATTTGCGATTTATTTATTACTCACGCCAGGCCTCATGCAAAAGTTTGGTTCTTTACACTTTACCGGTCTAGCCCTGAGCATTGCCTGCATTGGGACGATTATTCATTTTCTATTTGCAACACTGCAGCCCATTGCCTTGCTTCAACAACTTCCGAGTCAAGTCTGGCTATATGGTTTAGCGCTCGGAATATTAGTAACCGTGCTTCCAACCATTTTGATGATGCAAAGTATCATCCGACTGGGAGCTGCACAATCGGCCATGATTGCCTCTATCGGGCCCATTTTAACGATTTTACTGGCCGTCGCGTTATTGAATGAACATTTAAACCTATGGCAATGGGTCGGTTGCGGTCTGAATATGCTGGGTGTCTTGATGATCAGTCTCAGTAAGAAATCCTAAACACGTGCTTGGATACTATTCACAGAGAAACACTTTAAGACCGGTTTGATTTTCCTTATAGTGACCACAACAGCGTGGCAGCAAATTCTTTGCATACGCTTCCGCCCAATATCTGGACAATTTATGAAAGCCTCGATCGACATTAGCCATGATAAAACCCTGTTATGGCTTATGGCTGCTGCATGTGGTTTATGTGCGGGTGCCAATTATTATTGCCAACCTTTAGTGGCTTCTATCCAACAAAGCTTTCAAATTCCTCAATCAGAAGTGGCGCTAACCGTCACCTTTGCGCAAATTTCTTATGCTTTGGGTCTACTGTTTATTGTGCCGATTGGCGATATTGTGAATAAAGCCAAATTTATTCCTCTGCTCATGCTTGGTGCGACTGTCGGTTTAGCCCTCTGTGCTTTTTCGACCAATCTATACATGCTTTGGGCAGGAACCATTATCACCGGGCTATTTTCAGTGGCTGCTCAGGTCCTCATCCCTTTGGTCACGGTTGCGATTCGACCCGAAAAAATTGGGGCTGTTGTCGGCTTTTTAATGAGTGGGTTATTGGTCGGCATTCTGCTATCAACCAGTCTCTCTGGCTTATTGTCCTATCTGTTTCATTGGAAATCGATTTACATCCTCAGTGCGCTCTTGATGTTGGTATTAGCAGTCTTACTCAAAAAACGTCTGCCCGTGGTCAGCATCACACGGATGCCTTACAGCCAAGTTTTCCAGTCAATGGGCACATTACTCAAACATGAGCCACGGTTAATTTTCCGTTCTCTAATTGGGGGCTGTGTCTTTGCTGCGATGAGTATGCTGTTTTCCACCATTGCCATGTTACTGACTGAGCCACCTTTTCAATTGGCAGATGTTTGGGTCGGTATTGTGACTTTAGTTGGTGTGTTTGGAGCCCTTTCGACACAGTGGATTGGCCGTTGGGCGGATATGGGTTTCAACCGAAAATTAACTTGGCTCGGTTGCAGCATCTTAGCCCTCAGTTGGGGACTGCTGTATTTGGGTGGATCGTCCCTCGCCTTTTATATTTTGGGCTATGGTTTAATCAATCTAGGTTTGGCAATGGTGCATAGCTGTAATCAAAATATTATTTTCCAACTCAACCCGATTGCACGCTCTCGAATCAATTCAATTTACATGACTTTTTATTTTGTCGGTGGTGCATGTGGTTCAGCTTTGGGCGTATTTGCATGGCATCATGGCGGCTGGACCACCACCTGCATGACAGGGATTGCTTTAGTCATTGCTGCTGGATTTTTTGTATTGATCGATCAACTCTACACTGCGCGGCAACTAAAATATCCACAATGAGAAGTATTCATCACCGCAATAAAGCCACTATAAGTGGCTTTATTTTTTGAAACTAACTGACCTGCACCACGGGATAAAAGGGTTTGCCTAAATCCAATGTTTCGGCATTTTCCAAAAGAATTACCATAAATACCGGTAGTAGTGCCAACAGTATTGTGCAGCCGTCTTGAAGCTGTTTCCGATTGACCGAACTTTTATAGGTCGCGCCGCCATGAACCATTTGATTGCGTAGCGTATACATGCGATTGAACAGCACCATTAAAATATCAACGGAATCTTTTTCCTTAAGCGCGCGCAGTACTTTCTGTTTTTCATGCGCCAAGCCCTCTTTGCATGCGTCATGGCTAATTTTTTGATTTTGATAATCCCAAAAGCCCTGATAAACATAGGGATTATCCAAAAACAATCGTATCGGCTGACTAAAACGTTCCCATAAAATATTATAGATTTTATGCTCTGCATCCTTTTGGCAAATCACATATAAAAACTGCCTTAAGCTTTGCTTGTCCTGCGCAATCTGTAAGTCTTGCGCATAAATTGCATTGAAGGACACCCACAAACTGATAAATTGCAAATCGAGATCATCTTGAAGATCAATCGACTTTTTCAGCCAACTTAAACCTCGATGAATGCGTAAATTAAATTGGTCGGTATGTTCCGACTTTTTACTTTTAAATATTTCTTCAAGTAGCATCATGCCTGCTAAATTCCAATGGATAATTCGTTTATTTTTCTACCATTTGAACTTAGCGCAATTGTTTACCGGCATGCAATCAAAATATCTCTGTATTCAACTATTTGGTCTCATCTTGTGTGAGATAGGTATAACGTTCTAACTGATCATTTTCATCAAAAATTAATTCATAAGACATTTTCTTCCCGTTAAAAACGGATTCGGCAGGTGTTCCGAAAAGCTCCCATAAACCCACAGTCGCCACATCTGCCGCACCATGCCAAAACGCACGCCCCACTTTACTGGCAGTCGAATAACCTTGGGTAAAAGTATAAATTTCATGGCGTTTGCCATTTTTATATTCAGAGGTGATCGGTGCGCCAAATTCAGCAATCACCAAGTTACGAGACAGGCCGTGTTGAATCATTTCGGTATTTTTCTTGCTCGGCTGCTTGCTTGCCATAACAACTGAACAGCCTGTTGTTCCTGACAATGTGAAAACTAAAGCTAATCCTAAGCAGGTTTGTTTCATCATGTGGTATTCCCCAAATTCTTCACATTTCTATTTTTAATTTTTTGATTTTCATCTGCTGTTGATCTTAATTGTTTCTTTCATCTTTTTCATTTTTTTATACGACTATTCGTCTGATTTTTAGAATGATTAACACTTTAAAAATTCACATTTATGAAGAGTTAGACTAAATAATGCTTTAAGTTAATTATTGTTCTGTAGGTGAAGAAGTCGGTGGAACAAACCAGTTTTTCCAAGAG
The DNA here is from genome assembly GCF_013419675.1 of Acinetobacter sp. YH12069. NCBI lineage: Bacteria > Pseudomonadati > Pseudomonadota > Gammaproteobacteria > Moraxellales > Moraxellaceae > Acinetobacter > Acinetobacter sp. YH12069. The sequence goes on from NZ_VOZS01000013.1 coordinate 110,444, forward strand.
CTACTGTGGCGAGTTTCAATTGCAACGGTAGGGATGAGCTCTTGCTTCAGCATTTTTTCTTGACCAACGGCTTTCGCCAACCGCGCTTTGACCGAGTGTATACACTCACGGTCTTCAAACTCACAGCGGTCAAGGTTGGAGCCACCACAGGGTCCATTGGCTAATCCTTTGGGACAGGTTTCAGGACAAATATATAAGGTTTCACCTAAACGACATTGTCCGCAACTTTCACAGCCCACGATGCCATGTTTACTGATAAATTCTGTTTTCAGCAAGGCTGCATCGGCTTTCGGTTTTTGCCATAATTTGGCCGCAAAAACATAAGATCCCACCCCTTTGGCCAGTTTTGAACTAAAAAATAACTCATGCATGACATGCATACTTTTATATTTCAAAACTTGTTCAATTGGAGCCTTATGGTTATTTGCGCCCGTCGGTTGGAAGTTCACCTCAACACTAGAGCGCCAAAGTATTTTCCATGTTGCTAAACACTGTTCAAACGTTAATGTGGCAAATTGCAAAATTGCTTTTTGCAACTTCTCTTGTTCTTCCGCTTTATGACAGGCCGATAAATGAACCCCTGCATAGCCCAGATGCTGACACATTAAAATTTGTAAAGCGCAGCGAGCATAGACATTTTGTTCAGCTTGTATGGCATCAGTTTGCTGTTCTTGTTGCAAAAAATTTAATACATCTGCTGAAAGCACGATGCCTGCGACTTTTTGCTTTGCCATAAAGCGGGCACGGGCAAATGTCAGCGGCATGACACAAGCCAATACAGGCACACGTGGATAATATTGCTGCATATAGCGCTGGTAACTGCTCAACACATCCATGTCAAAGCCCAACTGTGTAATCACATAGTCAGCGCCAGCTTGAATTTTTTTATTCAGTTTAAAATACTGCGCATCCTTTTCTGCTTCTGCATATTTAAAAGGATTAAATGCTACCCCTAAATAAAACCCGCCAAAGTCTTTGGCTGCCATGACTTGATTCACAGACTCTAAATAGCGGCTCCGTAAGCTCGGATCATTTGCCCCATCCTGATGCTGTTTGAGCTTATCACCACTGAGCAAGAGTAAATTCTCTACACCGTGCTGCTGAGCATCTTTCAGAAAATTTTGAAAATCTGAGATATCTCGACCTTTCCCCGAATAATGCAGAATTTTTTCAATGCTTTGAGGGTAGTCTTGCATCGCTTCTAAAGGAGCAATATCCGTGTCACTTTGTACTCGATCAGCCAATGTCATGCACACAGGAAAGCCTGCAAATGTCTTTGGGACGAGATGCGGTTTTTGCATCGTTAGATATTCAAACGAGATACAAAATTGGCGTTGCATTAGATATTGGGAAAATAAAGACATATAGGTAGGCAGTTAAATCTGCTGAGAAACCATACAATAAAGTTTATAAAATTATAGATTAATCACATAAAAATTTAAATTACTTAAGCCACACTTCCGACTCTTTCTAGCCTGACCTTGAATACGTCACGCTAGCAAGACCATGCCCCAAACCACAATTTATGCTAATATTGCGCGCATCTCGAAATGCGGTTTTTTTCATAGTATTTCAGACAGCTTTTGGTATTTCTTCACCATTTTCCATTTCGTTCTTCCATCTTGTTCTTTTAAGGCGTGTTTTTTTAATGACTGATCTCCAACCCATTGAAAATAAACTTCAACCGCGAATCAGTGTTGCCCCAATGATGGATTGGACGACTCGTGACTATCGTTTCTTTGCACGCTTGTTTAATCCCAATGTGATTCTCTACACCGAGATGGTCACCACAGGTGCGATTTTATTTGGCGGTGCCAACCGTCATTTGGACTATAACAACGAAGAACACCCGATTGTGTTACAGCTAGGCGGTTCAAATCCTAAAGATTTAGCGACCTGTACCAAGATGGCACAGGACTGGGGCTATGATGAAGTGAACCTCAATGTCGGCTGTCCGAGTGACCGCGTTCAGAACAATAAAATTGGCGCATGCTTGATGGCAGAGCCTGATTTGGTGGCTGAATGTATTGCTGAAATGCGAAATGCTGTTGATATTCCAGTGACCGTGAAACACCGCATCGGGATTGATGACATGCAGTCTTATGAAGAAATGCTGCATTTTGTCGATACCGTGGCAAAGACTGGCTGTGACAATTTTATCGTGCATGCCCGTATTGCCCTGCTGCAAGGTTTGTCGCCAAAAGAAAACCGTGATGTGCCACCTTTACGTTATGAAGATGTTTATCGTCTGAAACAAGAACGTCCAAATTTATTGATCGAAATTAATGGCGGGGTGAAAACCTTTGCTGAAACACAGCAACATTTACAACATGTTGATGGCGTGATGATTGGTCGTGAGGCTTATCACAACCCGTATTTATTGGCTGAGATCGGTCAGCTTTGGGATCTCGAATTACCCAACCGTTTCGATATTATCGATCAGATGCTACCGTATATTGCTAAACGTATGGAAGAAGGTGCGCCGCTTTCTATCATTACCCGTCATATTTTAGGTTTATTCCAAAATCTACCAGGTGCTCGAAAATGGCGTCAGGCTTTAAGTGGTGGCAATGCCAAAACCTTTGCCGATGTGGAAAATGCCATCCAAAATATTAAAGATGCAATGCAACGTACTGAAGACTATTTACGTGATCATCCTAAAGTCGTTTTAGAAGATTAATCTTCTAAAAGTAAAAGTCCGCAAAGTAGCGGGCTTTTTTATTTGTCATGCTTCACAAAGTACGTGTTTTGCAACATCGTTACAACTCAGCTAAATCATCTAAACAGTCACATCATCACTCAATGACTATTGACCGTAATATTCCCTTTGGGAAAAGGTTCATCATCATAGCCAGTCCATTGATAATCAGATGGATCTTCTTCCTCACGCATACCCACATAACTCTCAGGCGCCGATGTAACAGGTTCAACCTCTTCGGTTGGCTGTTCCAATTCCTCAACCAAATGATTCAACTCTTGATCTAACTGCGCCTGATATTTTGCAATTTCAGCTTCGTCAATGAAGGCAAATTGTTCTTCATCTATTTTCCATGCATAGCCTTGCAGGTCTTTGTAAATATCGACCAAAACTGTATAAGGCTGACCATCGTATTGCAATGTCGCCTGAGCCTTAAAGCTTAATCCCTTACGCTCTAACACTTTTATATTTTGAATCCGTAAATGGTACTGCCGATAATCTGGATTCTGATCAAACTCGTGCTGCATCTGCTGCTCAATCTGCCGAGATAATTCATCTGTCGAGACAAAATAGCTACAACCAGCCAAACTCAACAGTAAAAAAATGGTGAGCCATCGAAACATATTGCATCCCCCATGATGCATTTATTCTTGATGAAAAAGTCAGACCGATCACAGATTCCGATCCAAACATTCCTCATTGTTTGCTTCATAATAGCCAATAAAACACACAGTACAAGCCAAATTATCAAGATTTCTCAATTTTATATTTAATTTTGATATCAATCACTTAAATTGCATTTTTACTGTTTTAAAACACTGACAACCTTGGTCTCTTGCTGACATATTTTTGTTGAAAATGACCATTTTGGTAGTAGTTTCCTAACCTTCATATTTTCAACATGAAAACGATTCCATTGTGAATTTTCAATATAAATCCTGAAATAAAACATCGTAAAGGCGCCATAAAAAATCCCCGAATATTGCGGGGATTTTTAAGGAATCAACTGAAATTATTCATCGTCCATTTCAGGCTCATGATGTAGCGCATCATGTATGGCTTCCACCAATTGCTGTGCAATTTCTTGTTTTGACGCCTTCTCTAAATCACGCTTTTCCATTTGATATTGATCGGCGAAGAACACGGTCATGGCATTTTCGTCTGAAGCAAAGCCAATGTCTTTACGTGAGACATCATTGCACGCAATCATATCGAGTTTTTTCGCCACAAGTTTGCCTGCAGCATACTCTTCGACATTGCGTGTCTCGGCGGCAAATCCCACCATAAATGGACGTTTTGACTGCTGCGCAATCGTTGCAACGATATCTGGATTTTTAATTAAAGCCACATTGAGTTCATCGCCAGCTTTTTTGATTTTATGCTCTGCAACTTCTGCCACGCGATAATCCGCAACAGCCGCTGTTGCGATAAAAATATCACAGCCTTCATCTAACATTTGCAGACTAGTCTCTAACATTTTAATTGCAGACTGCACATTAATCCGTCGTACACCATTTGGTGTATCTAAACTGACGGGTCCTGCGATCAGCGTTACTTTAGCCCCAGCTGCATAACAAGCCGCTGCCAGTGCAAAACCCATTTTCCCTGTGCTGTGGTTGGAAATATAACGAACAGGATCTATCGACTCGCGTGTTGGACCTGCTGTAATCGCTACATGTTTACCTGCAAGCATGCCAAATTTTTCAGCAATAGCTCGCTGTGCTTGATGAAAATAGGCCGTCACTTGATCCGCTAAATCTTCTGGCTCAGGCATACGTCCTAAGCCCACATCTCCACAGGCTTGAGAACCGGCATCGGGCATGATCACATGTACGCCATCTTCAACCAGTGTATTTAAATTACGCTGTGTCGCTTTGGCTGCCCACATTTGCTGATTCATCGCAGGGGCAACCCAGACGGGTGCTTTAGTCGCAAGATAAAGTGTTGAAAGAAGGTCATCTGCTAAACCCGCCGCAAATTTTGCCAGCGTGTCGCAACTTGCAGGAGCAACCAATACCAAATCAGCCCAACGTGCCAATTCAATATGCCCCATACCCGCTTCTGCTTCGGGATTGAGTAATTCGGTATGTACAGGGTTGCCTGAAAGCGCCTGAAACGTTAGCGGGGTCATAAAGGCTTGCGCACCTTGAGTCATCACCACGCGCACATCAAATCCAGCATCTTTTAATCGACGGACAAGAATGGCACTTTTATAGGCTGCGATACCACCAGTGACACCTAAAAGAATATTTTTTGTGGGCATTACACTTAAATCAAAGCTCACGAACAGGCTACCTATCTGTTGCAGTGGCGCTCACAATAGCATTAAATATGCACTGACCCAACAATCTGCTGTGAAAAAGCCGATTGACTGATAATAAAAAAGTCTAAGAATAATGAATAAATCAATTAAAAATTGGCCTGAACAAGAGCGCCCACGTGAACGCCTGATTCATCAAGGCGCACAAAGTTTATCCGATGCTGAGCTACTGGCTATTTTCCTACGCTCTGGTTCCCAGCAGCATTCTGCTGTCGAGCTCGCACGACTCCTGATCCAACATTTTGGTCAGTTGCAAGCGCTAATGAATGCGTCACTTGAGGATTTGCGCCAGTTTCATGGCATCGGAAACAGTAAATATGCGCAGCTCATGGCGGTAAAAGAACTCGGTAAACGCTATGTGAGTCAACATTTTCAAAATGAAGCCTTGCACTTGCAACACTCTGAACAATTACAAAATTTTCTTCGCTTTGAATTTTTAGCGGAACGTCAAGAAGTCTTTGGCGTGCTCTGTCTAGATGCGCATTTAAGAAAAATAAACTTTAAAAAACTTTTTTATGGCAGCCTCAATACCTGTGAAATTTCCATCAATCAACTGCTGCGTTATGCCATTTCTGAACACGCCAGCAGTATTGTCATTGCACATAATCATCCTTTCGGTCGTGCAGAACCTTCTGCTGCCGATCTTGAATTGACTCGACTCATTCAGCAGGCTTGTCAGCTGGTGGAAATTCGACTGATCGATCATTGCATTATCTCAACAGAAGGGAGTTTTTCCTTTGCTGAACATGGCTTGCTCCAAGCACACTCATCTGCATGAAACAGTTATTGACAAGTGCTTGAGCAAACCCGAAGATCATCATAATTTTTTAAAACTAGAAATTATCATTCGAACATGATCGTCCGTGACCAACCGAGTATTTTTAAACTGCTATTTTCTTGGCGAGGAACGATTTTACCTAAGGTTTTACCGCCGCTCGGGATCGTTATGTTGCTGTCTGCCATTGTGGGCGGCTTATCCTATGTCGATATCTTCCATTTTACCGAATTTCCTTTGGTCGGCTTTACCCTAATTGGTGTCGTGCTGTCGATTTTTTTAGGCTTTAAAAATTCAGCTTGCTATGACCGTTGGTGGGAAGCTCGGCGTTTATGGGGCATTTTGATTGCCAACGCGCGACATTTTGACCGTGACTGCCGTTTACTCAGTCAAGGCCGTCGTGAACGTGTGATTCAACATGTGATCGTCTTTGCCAACGTTTTACGTGACCGACTCCGCCATCAAACCGCCAATCCCACTGAACTGGTTGAAACCAGCGGCATGAGTGCGAATGCCATCACCCAGTTATACCAACAGGCCAATGCACCGCAGTACACGTTGAGTTTGATTCAATGGGAGCTAATGCAAGCGCTCAAAGATGGTGAGATTTCAGATATTATTTATACCCAGATGAATCAGCATGTGATGGAACTCAGCACCGTACAAACCGGCTGTGACCGTATTGCCACCACGCCATTACCGTTTGCGTATTCAGTCTTGCTGAATCGAACCGTTTATTTTTTCTGTTTTGTCTTACCCTTTAGCTTGGGTTCTACTTTAGGCCTTGCGACCCCCCTTTTGGTCGGGATTTTGGCCTATACCTTTTTAGGCTTAGATGCGCTGAGTTCTGAGATTGAAGAGCCCTTTGGTACACAAAGTAATGACCTTCCATTGGACTCGATGGTGCGTACTATTGAAATTGAACTTCTTGGAACTTTAGGAAAACCCACCCCACCACCGATTCAAGCTAAAGATCATAATTTATTATAATTGGTATGCGTTTCGCCTGAATGCACGGATCGCATTCAGATCCATGATCCATACAACACCCATAATAAGGAAAAATCATGAAAATAAAAAAACGGATTTTCACTTATAAGCCACAACCGATTCTGCATCCTTGCAAAGCGCTTGCTGTGATTTTCATGTTCGTTGTGTTGCTGTTTAGCATCGCATTACTCCTAGCATGGCAAGGCATATTATTCACATCATGGCAAAGCAATTGGCAATTCTTATTCCTGATGAGTGCTCTATTTGTCATCAGTATATTTCGTGACAAATCGCAAAGAATCAAATTTCCATTTTGGATTCAACAGCATTTGATTGATCCCAAATTGGCTTTGGATTTAAAAGAACACGCCTTACGCAGTTCAGATGCTGTGATTGTGGATTATCGAGAGGTCCGTGAACATTGGTGGCAAGGCAAACAGCAACAATTGCTCTTAAAGCTCAATGAACTTGAAGAGGCGAAATGGTTTAGCGTCGATCTCCATCAAGTCTTTGCGAGTACTTTGTTTTTAAACATTCATGTGCAATTGAATTCTGCCCTCATTGGGCAACAGATTTGGGTGCATTATTTGGCACGTACGCGCACCATCGTGCAGTTATATGCGCATGATCAGCTTGATGATTTTCATCAAATGAAAAACTACTTTGCCATGCCCTATACGGGGAATATCTATTTTGAGCAGATTCCAACACGGCTTACGTTGGATTTACCTTATTTATCGGAAATTCATGCCGTTCGTGAAGAAGATCAACCCGGTTATCTCCTCAAACTGAAAACCAGTTATGGGCAGAGCTATCGTATCAGTTCACAGGCACGGCATTTTGATAAACTCGAATTGGCACTCTCAAGCGCCATTGATTTTATTCCTTATCGCAATTTTAAACATCAACCTACCATGCAATCTGCCTTGCTGACCAAGAGGCATCCTCAACGCGTGACAAGTCTACTGTTGTGCATAATCGTCATCAGTGTTTTTATCATCGCGTTTTTGTTCAAGGCATGGTTCTGGGCATGCGTTGCCGTGGGCTGCCTCTATCTGCTTTACCGTAACATTCAGCATTATCGAACTTCACCGTTTATCGAAGATCCTGATGTCAATGTGACTTAAAACTGTCCCAGATTCCAACTTGCCCTTCTTTCACTCGAGGGATGTTGCCGAGTTTGATCCATGGCATATTGTCACCATGAAAATCACTCCCAACAGAAACTTTTAAGTTAAAGGCAGCAATCATACGATCCACCATTTGACGAGTCGATAATGGCTCAATTGCCGGTGGTAATTCCACTGCATCACCGCCCGCTTCAGCAAAGATTTCAATCAAATAACGAATATTGGTCGCAGATAAATCATAACGCGTTGGATGCGCTAACACTGCAAAGCCACCACTGGCATGAATCACCTCAATGGTCTCAACAAGACTCGGACCTTCAAATTTTACAAAAGCTTTTTTGCCTTCTTTAATATATTTATCAAAAGCTTGTTGTGGACGTGAAACTACCCCCTTTTCCACCAAAGTTTTGGCAATATGGGTACGTGTTACCCGATCTGGAATATGGTCGACTTTGGCAACCACATCGCTATAAATATCTTGACCAATTAACGGTATCAGTAAGTCACAAATCTGCCGAGCACGTTCCGCTCGAATACGCTTTTGATCCATCAATAAGGCTTGTATGGGCGCAGGATTTTGCATATTTAAAGCGACGATATGCACACCATAACTTTTTTTGGTCGCAGGTCTCGACCACTGGCTGGAAATCTCCACGCCAGAGATTAATTGCAGCTTTAATTCATGAGCGACTTGCTCTGCTGCCAACAATCCGTCCATCGTATCGTGATCAGTCAAAGCCAGCGTATGAATTCCAATAGCACTTGCGGCCTGCACCAAAGCCTCTGGTGACAAAGTACCATCAGAAATATTACTGTGTGTATGTAAATCTACGCCTTGCATCTCTATACTATGTCATTTATTTGATCAGATTTAGATACTCTAACATGAAAGCACTTTTAGACTTTGTGCCACTCATTATTTTCTTTTATTTATATAAAACTGTAGATCCAAAAGATACGCAGCACCCATTATTACAATTAATTGGTTCTGCTGGGGGTGTCGATAACAATAACATTCTTGTGGCAACATCAGGTCTCATCATTTCCATGCTTGTGGTTTATGGTGCATTGTTTGTCATGCAAAAATTCCGTCTAGATAAACAACAATGGATTGTGTTGTTCATGACCGTGATTTTTGGTGGTATTACCCTGATGCTAAGCGATGATTTTTATATTCGCTTAAAAGCCGTTTTACTGAACTTAGTTTTCGCAGGGGCGTTTTTACTTTCTCCACTGTTTAGTAAAGATAAGAAACCGCTCATCGAACGTTTATTTGGTCCAGTCTTAAATTTAACCGCTGTCGGTTGGAAACGATTGAACTATGCATGGGCTGCAATGTTCGTGGTGATGTCATGTTTACACACCTTTTTCGCTTATTTGTTTGCAGACGGAAAATATTGGGGTGAATTCACTGCTTTTGGTGACATGATCGTGATGTTTTCCTTTATCATTATTCAGTTTATTGTATTACGTAAATACTTTAAGACCTCAGAATAATCCATTCGGTCAAAAATCAGGAAAAGTCATGCCATTATTCGTCGTAAGCTGTACAGATAATGAAGGTACAGTAGAAAAGCGCCTTGCAGTTCGCCCTCAACATCTTGAACGTCTACAAAAACTTGATGATGAAGGTCGTCTGATTGTTGCAGGTGCGATGCCTAAAGATCCGGCAAACCCACAAGCTGGTTTTTATGGCAGTACGATCATTGTCGATTTTGATAGTCGTGAAGACTTAGACCAATGGTTGGCAGATGAACCTTTCCTCAAAGAAGGGGTTTATGGCCAAATTGATGTCAAACCATTTAACAAAGCATTTCCTAAAGGATAAGGTTCATGCGCGTCGTTGTTTCTAGTTTACTGGGCTTATCTTTAATTTGTTCAACTGCATGGGCTGAAGAACCGGCTCCTGCACCTGCTGTAGCCCCTGCTGCTCAAGCAACGACTGCAACACCTCCTCCCAATCCTGTGCCGCATACCATTCCTGCCAATAAACCGGGCATCATTAAAGTGGCGGCAACTGTCAATCCCAATGGTCAACCTCAAGATGCAAATCCATTGACCATTGAACAACTGGCAAAAAATAAAGCACTGCAAGATGCCAAAGTCAAAGCGATGGTCAAAGACCAATCTGTACGTTTACAACAGTTAGAAAAAGCTAACCTTGAAGCCTTGGCGCAAAACCAAGAATTACAACTTAAAAATGATAGCTTGGGCGTACAAGTACAAGTGCTACAAAGTGAACGTAGCGCGCAGATGTTTTTATATGGCGGGACCACACTTGGTGTTGGCGTGATTTTAGGTTTCTTATTGGCCAGTTACGTCTATACCAAACGTCGTCGTCAATGGTAATTCGTTTTTCTACTTCAATTTAAAGGTTGCTTGAGTTTTGTCAGGTGCAATTCAGACTGCCGATCTCGATTGGCAAATGATCGATGGCATTGATATTCCAGTGTCTAAACAGTTTGGTGATGTGTATTTTTCGAAGGATAACGGCCTACTCGAAACACGTCATGTGTTTTTAAAAGGGAATGACCTCGACACTCGCCTTGCGGCACTGACTGATTTTGAATATTTCAGTGTCGGCGAAACAGGTTTTGGTACAGGCTTAAATATTTTGGCCTTGTGGCAATTATGGCAACAGGTTCGTCCAGATAATCACAGTCATCTGCATGCTATTTCTGTAGAAAAATTCCCTTTATCTAAAGTAGACCTCATTCGTGCATTAAATGCATGGCCTGAATTACAACCTTTGGCACAGCAACTGATTGCGCAATACCCTGAACCCATTGCGGGATGTCATCGACTCAATTTTCCAGAAGAACGTTTTTCAATTGATCTTTGGTTAGGCGATGCACACGACGTGTTTCCGGTCATGGCAAAAACTGCTACGGTCAATGCATGGTTCTTGGACGGTTTTGCACCCGCCTGTAATCCTGACATGTGGGAAGAAAACGTACTCAAAAATATCGTACGTCTATCAGACATTGGGACGACCTTCGCCTCATTTAGTGTGGCAGGTGTACTCAAACGCGGCTTACGTGAGCATGGCATTACCATTACACGACCACGTGGCTTTGCTCATAAGCGTGAAATGCTCAAAGCCTTTTGGCTCGCACCTGAAAAGTTAGATGATCAATCCAATGCTGCTGACATACCCACTTTAGACGAAAAAAAAAATCCTGAAATCACTGTAGGTCATAAGCCCCGTCAAATCGCGATTATTGGCGCTGGCATCGCCGGTTTAAGCTGTGCTTGGGCATTTGCTCAACGTGGGCATCAAGTGCGTATTTACGAGAAATCAGCACCACTCAGCGGTGGGTCGGGTAATCCTCTTGCCCTACTCAACCCTAAACTCAGTCCAATTGAACAAAGTGCTGAACATTTGATGACCTTGAGCTGGTTATATGCACTCAAGCATTATCAAAACTTCAAGGCATTTCGTCCCTTACAGATTCACCAATCTATTTTAAAAAATAAAGCAGAACACCTTGATTTAGCTCAAAGTTATCCTTCAGAGGTATTAGCTGCTGAAGAAGGCACGCTAAATCAATTAGCCTCAACATATCCAACCCTGCTCCTCAAACAAGCAGGCGCAGTCAGTCCACATCAGCTTCGTGACCAAATCTTGGCACATCCACACATTGAATTGTTACAAGCAGATATTCAACGCATTGAGCAACAACAAAATGGCGTTGCGCTATTTACACAGGATCAGCAGCTTCCATCTGCCGAGCATGTCATTCTCTGTGCGGCACGTGACAGTATGCAGCTACAAACAGATTATCCAGAGCTGCGTGCCATTCGTGGACAAGTCAGTTGGTTGAACAACCCAGCTCAACAAATGGATATGCATACAGCCTATAGTTATGGGGGCTATTGTATGCAACTGGATGCCGAACAAATGATTATGGGCGCGTCATTTTATCCCGGCCGTGATGACACCGACGTTCTCACCGAAGATCATGTGCATAACTATGAACTTATCCACAGTGTATTCCCCGACTTTGCCAAAACCTTAGCACCGATTGAGCAATGGCAAGGACGTGCCGCAATTCGCGCACAGACAAAAGACTTTTTCCCGGTAATTGGTGCAGTCCATGAAGATCAGCACATTTATAGCTGTAGTGGACTCGGTTCTAAAGGTTTCCTGTATGCCCCGCTCTGTAGTGAAATCATTGCCGCGTTGGTCTTAAAAGAAGCCTGCCCTATTCCAACACAGCTACTCGATAAAATTCATGCAGCACGTTTTATACGCCGCACCAAAGCGAAACAAAAAACCAAGAAGCCTTATTTTCAAGGTCAGGTGCCCTTAGCACCACCTCAAGAAAAATAACGCGCAGTAAAAAAGCGCCTTTCGGCGCTTTTTTTGATTCGATCTTATTTCCCTTGTTCCAAAGGAAGACCGGCATCACGAGCAGCACGCGTGCCGCCCATTAAGATTACATATTCACGTGAGCTGTCAAAACCCTCTAGTAACTCTGCTGCACGTGGAGCTTTACTTCCGCCACCACATAAAATGTAAATGGGTTGATCCGTTGACACCTGAGTCAGTGCATCTGATGACAATGCGTTGATCGGTCGGTTAACCGCACCTTTCACATGTGCTTCAGCATAAGCACTTGCATCGCGAACATCCCAGATAATCGAGTCTTCTGGGAACTCAAATGTTGTAATTTCTTGTTTACGGATCATTGCACACTCCTTTTGATGTAAACAACACTTGGCAAATGAAGAAAACATCCCTAGCATCTCAGATATTCTTTCCCTTTGTAAAGGTTTAATCTATGCCTTCTTTTGATATTGTTTCTGAATTAGAAGTTTTTGAAGTAAATCATGCAGTTCAAAACACGCAAAAAGAAATTGCGACGCGTTTTGACTTCCGTGGTCAAGACGTTTCAATTGAGTTAAATGAGAAAAATAAGGAAATCAAAATCTCAACAGAAAGCGATTTCCAATGTGAGCAAGTGTATACCATGCTCGAAAATCATTTCTTCAAACGTAAAGTTGACATTCAAGCACTCGATCCACAAAAAATGACGGCTTCTGGTAAAAACGTCATTCAAGTGATCAAACTAAAAGACGGTCTTGACTCTGATACTGCAAAAAAAATCAATAAAGCCATTAAAGAAAGCGGCATTAAAGTGCAATCTTCTATTCAAGGCGACAAAATTCGTGTGACTGACAAGAAACGTGACACTTTGCAACAAGTAATGGCGTTCTTAAAAGAGCAACAGTTTGGTGTGCCGCTTCAATTTAACAACTTTAAAGATTAAGGCAGCACAACTGCCATTGAGGTCAATATGGCACGTCCAAATCGTCTAAATAAACTGGTCAAAGCAAGCTCTAAATTACCCAAAGGTATTCAAAGTCGTTTGCTCAGTCGAGCTTTTGGTCGTGTCGTACCCATGGTTGGAACAGCTAAAATCCAATATCAACATGTCAGCCCTGAGCGTGTTGAGGTGAGCATCGCCAATCATAAGGCGATGCAAAACCATATCGGGCAAGTACATGCCTGTGCCATGGCGCTGATCGCAGAAACAGCCACAGGCTTTGTCACAGCAATGAACGTCCCAGACAGTGCCATTGTCCTGATTAAAAGTCTGAAAGTTGATTTTAAACGTCCAACCCAAGGTGGGATGACAGCCATCGCAACGCTTACACCCGAACAGCAACGACAAATGCAAAGCACAGAAAAAGGTGAAACCTTAGTACAGGTCTTAGTCACCGATGAATCTGGTGAAGCACCGATTCAATGTGAAATGCTTTGGGCGTGGGTGGCAAAATCCGCTCTGAAAAATAAATAAATGTAAATAAAACTTACTTTTAGGTAAGTATAAGTTTTACCAAATTTCAGCAAAATCAAGACTGTTTTTTACTATTTATACGCCGTAATTCCGCTCAATATGCTTGCACGACACAAATATATTGAGCACTTTATGAAAAAAATCATTCCCCTTTCATTCATCAGCATGGCGGTTTTTTTAACTGCATGTCAAAGTAATATTCCTGCAACGCCAACGACTCCAAATCAAGCGGCTGATAGCAATATTAAAACCAGCCAAGCAGCGGAAAATAAGAAAATCGTGATTGATTTTTATGAAGGTGTCTTTCTTAAACATCAGGTTAAGACATATGCTGACCGATATATTGGCAATCAATATATTCAACATAATCCGCATGTACCTGATGGCAAAGCGCCATTTGTCGATTATTTCACCCAGTATTTTAAACAAAATCCTGAAGCAAAAAACCAGATCAAACGTGCTGCTGCCGAAGGTGATTTGGTCTATTTACATGTGCATTCTACGCAAAATAAGCAAGACCGTGGAGAAGCCATTATTGATATCTTCCGTGTTGAAAATGGCAAGATCGTCGAACATTGGGATGTGCAACAAAGCATTCCTGAAACCAGTGCCAATTCAAATACAATGTTCTAAGTTTTAATTCGTGATTAATAAAAAAGCCACTCGTTTGAGCGGCTTTTTTCTTGCGTCTAACTTTAATTAAGCTTGATCTGCAGCAAATTTAGCTTTTGCATCCGCAGGAATTTGACGCTTAGCACCTTTCACATCCACAGCGACAAATGTAAACACACCTTCGGTTACGCGAATTGGATCACGTGAGCTGTCATGGCTATCCCAAACTTCAATCTGCATTTGGATAGAGGTATTACCCACTTTTAAAATTTTGGTATATACACTGATGACATCCCCGACTTTCACAGGAACGAGGAAGGTCATTTGGTTAATTGAAATCGTTGCACAGCGTCCTTGACTGAAACGCTCTGCGTGAATTGCACCGGCCAAGTCCATTTGTGACACGATCCAACCACCGAAAACATCACCACTCCAGTTGGTGTCTGCAGGCATCGCGATGGTTTGTAGGGAAAGCGTTCCTTCAGGTTTTACATGAGTTTCTGACACTTTAGCTCCTGGCGCTGACATTTATTGAGGTAGATTTAACTGCTGATTGAGCCATTGTTGTAACTCACCAGCACGCATTGCACCGCTTATTCTAGCAATTTCGTTGGTTTTATTCATCAAAACCAGTGTAGGAATACTACGAACATTAAATGCACCGCTCAATCGAGGGTTTGCTTCTGTATCAATTTTGGCAAAAACCACCTTCGGATTAGATTTTGCAACTTGTGAAAAGTGGGGCGCCATCATCTTACATGGTCCACACCATTCAGCCCATAAATCGATCAGCACAGGTAAATCACTATTGCTAATAAAATTTGCAAAGTTTTTTTCATTCAACTCGATGGGCGCCAATGGAATCAATGCTTGGTGACATTGACCACATGCAGGTTCAACTTCGAGTTTTTCTTCAGGTACACGGTTTTTTGCACCACATTCAGGACACACAACGATCATTTAGCTGACTCCAACATGTTGATGTAAAAATTCTAATTGGGTTGCCATGGCTTTTTCAAACCATTGCCCATGATAAATATCAAAATGCTGCATTTCCCACTCATAATATTGCACATACGGTGCAATATTGGTCGCAGTTTCTCGGCTTGATTCGATGGGAATCAAACTATCTTCTTTGGCTGCAATAAAAAGTACTGGTATACTAATTTTACGTACATCTAATATTGGGCGATAACGGATTAGCTTAAAAAAGGCCCGAGCCGGAATTTCTCCACTCCAATAAAAATCAGGATTTACAATCGATAAATAGCCCGCATAACTGTCTTCAGACTGTAAAAAACATAATCGATGTGGATCGACTACAGGCAAAGTCGTTGGGCTCATCCCAACTTTTGAGCCCATATAGTCCTGACTTGATAATTTTAATGCTTTGGGTAATTGCTGTAAGGGATACAATTTTGCACTTTCAGCGCCGTCGACAAATGGGACTTGTACCATCACCGCTTTAATATTTTTAAGCTCTGCCGCCAAACTGAGTACATAGCCACCACTCAGCGATGTTCCCCATAATACAATGCGTCTCGAATCAATCGATTTACGCTGCTGTAAATGATCAATCATGGTCCGCCAATCTTCAAGTTGAGCTTTAAGATTCACCAACTCTCTCGGACGCCCTGTACTGCCACCCCAATAGCGATAATCAAACAACACGACAGCATAACCCGCTTGTACAAAGCGCTTTGCATATTGCACTAATTTAAATTGGCGTAATGCCGCTAAACCATGTGCCATGAGAATGACTGCAGGTTTTTCAACAGATTTTGGACGATAAAAGTCAGCAGCTATAACATCTTGTCCGCTTTTGACATACAGTGGTTCGACTGTATAGGCGTGCATACGCGCTCCATTGCGTTATTTTATGGTTGTAATCGCTTATAAAAATTTAAGAACATTCTGCTCAAGTTTGTGCTTAATGCTATCATAAAGCATAAATCTATGAATTAAATTATGGAGTGACTCAATGAGCGAAAATGTTGGTTTTGCAGGTCAAATCGGCCCAGAACATGTAGCGCAAGTGGTTGAAAAAGGCTTTAAATCGATTATCAATAACCGCCCTGACATGGAAGGTGGTCCTGAGCAACCAACCAGTGCTCAAATTGAAGAAGCAGCTCGTAGCGCTGGTTTAGACTATGTACATCAACCTGTCGTTGCGGGTCAAATTTCTGAGCTAGATGTCCGTAACTTTGCCAATCATTTTAATGAATTGCCAAAGCCAGTGCTCATGTTCTGCCGTACAGGTAACCGTTCAAATAACCTATATCAACTAGCAAAACAGATGGATCTTTTGGATGACTAAGGCTTTCATTCAAAAAGCTTTATTGATCGCGACTTGCGTCTTTTCAGCACCTACATATGCAGATAATAACAGTCAGCCCTTAAATGCAAATTTAAGTGTCTCTGGACAAATGACCACAGATAAGTTTTCAAGTTTACTCAAACAACTTAAATTTAAATCTGTAATTGTGAATCGACCAGATAGTGAGGCGGGCAATGAAGTGACTGTTTTACAGTTACGAGGCATTGCGGAAAAGTCTCATGTGAGTGTTGTGTATCAACCTGTGCAAAGCGGTAAAATTTCTCAAACAGACGTGAAAGAATTTGCCAAATATTATAATGAGCTTCCTAAACCCATTTTGATGATTTGTCGTAGCGGCTCTCGTTCGACATCTCTTTTCAATCAAGCTAAGGCTCAAGGTTTGCTCAATGACTAAATTTGTGTTTGCAGTTTTATTTACAACGTTGTTGCTAACAGGGTGTAATTCTATGAATGTACGTCCAACCGTTGGTGTAAGTGTCGGGACTGCACTTTAAATTCTCAGTCCCTAAAATAAAAAACAGCGCCGAAGCGCTGTTTTTTTTATTCTTATATTATTTAATATTTAACCAAGATGTTACGCTCTTACCGCCTGGAACACTTGAAATGATTTTTACATCATCTCCTGCTGTACAGCCTTTCAAGCGAACTGTGTAACTCACTAGGTCATTTCCATTATTTGCGAATGTACTTGGTGTTAATAAAGCCATAGTATTCGGAACTGTTAAATTTCCACTTCTAATTTCAGCTTCACAAGATAAATTTTTATAAGCGATTTCAGGAGTGCCCGTCACAGTTGATGCAATCCCCCCCTTACTCCCCATTCCAGTTGAATCAATTATTACAGCATAATCAACATTATCAATGGTTACAATTAGAGTAGTATTTGGTTCTGCCCCTGAAACTTTCAAGATTTGTTTAGTTGAATCTGTAGCATCTAATTGAAGTTTAGCTTTAGGTTGAAAATCACTATTATCTTTCACTACTACAGAAATAGTTGTACCTGATGGCATCGGCACTGTTTTTTGCGAGTTGCCAAACACTTGGAAGCTAAAATTGCCTGAACCACTTGTAATAAACCCATTACTATCAAATCCTGTATTCCAAACAAATGTTGGTGTGTCGTGTGCAAAAGAGAATACCAATTGTTGGCGGAGTACTGCACTTAGACCACTGTCGCAAGTATTTGGGATATTCGGTTGTGCAAAGCTAGAAATCGCGCATTGTAATGCACCAGCGGCTTTTTGATAAATGAATTCACCTACACTATGTAAATTATCTTCGTTATCATCCTTAAAGAAATCGCCAATATTATCAGTTAAGGTATCCGTGCCTGCTGTATATAAATTGTCGCCATTATTATCTATATAACTCTTGTCACCTTCAACATAGGCTAAGACAGTCACACGGTTATCTAAAGGTCTTGGGCTCTGGGTCGTTAAAGTCACAGAGCAAACACCTTTATCATCAGTCATACAGTTTGAATCAACTTTACCGCCTTCGCTGACAAAACTGATGACTGTATCTTTCGGTACAGGGTTACCTGTACGGTCACGCATACGGGCAACGATCGTTGCAACATCCCCATCAATATCTGTACGTAAAGATTGTTTCGAAACAGATAGACTGACACCATTTTGTGTAACGCGTCCAGAAGAAACCTTCACGCCTTTAGAAATTGCTGATACAGTTGGAGATGCGACCAATGTTGCTTTAATCTCTACAGGGCCTGGAATATTACCTGGATATAAATTAACAACAATTTTACCTTTAGAATCACTTTTTAATATTTGGCTAGCGCGGTTATTCAATGTCACAAAATTAAGATCATTTGGCGCTTTTTCCAAAGAGACCTCTACGTCTTTATCTTTTGCAGGAACACCATTGGCATAAAGCGTAAACTCAATAGAGTTAGATGCTGCAGATCCACTGCTCTTTATACCTAAATTAACATCAGCGGCAGTTGTATAAACTAGAGAATCTGCTGCTACCGCTGCAATATTAAGTGTTGTTGTAACAGTGGCTGAGCTGCTTGGCGAAGATGCTGTAACAACAACAGGGCCTTCACATAAATCACCATTCGAAGCAATGGCTTTATATGAAGTAATAACATTGCCTTGATTTGATGAAATTACAGATGCAGGATCGAATGTTCCACAACTTGCAGTAAAGTTCACCGTTACATTGTTTTGCGCTTGAGAATTTTGATTTAAAGTTTTTAAAGTAATATTTGTAGAAGCGCCAGATGAAAGACCAGCAGCTGCAGCAGATATATTTGATAAGACAACATTTAATGACTGTAAACTAAAGACTGCATCTTTTGCTGTAACGGTATTACCATCATATTCAGCACTTGCTGAAATTTTGTAGGCACCTGTACTGCTCAAATTTTCAGGTGTTACTGAAATAGTTGCTTCACCGTTTGCATTAGTCACAACTGCAGCATTAGAGCTGCCAAAAGTGACTCCACCAGTTGAAGTAAATGTAACGATTGCTCCACTAACACCATTTCCAGACTGATCTGTCACTTTTACAGTAGCTGTTACACCCTCTGCAGTAATAACCGTAGTCGAATTACCATTCAAATCTTTCAGCTGAATTGCGCTAGCATTCAGCGATTTGACTTCTTCACCAGTATTGGGATTTGTTGAAGAACCACCAGAATTTGCCCCTTCATTAAAATAACCATCACTACCACCACCACCGCAACTTGCCAACAATACGGCTAAAGCTACAGCTGACAGTTTCATAGTCACTTGTTTTTTTTGCATGGAATTCCCCCAAAACCCTCAATATATATAGAGTTGTTATAAATATTTATTGGTTGCTATGTAACCATAATTATAGCTTTATGTAAACAAAAGGAATACAAATGTTTGATATGTTAAATTTGAAGAATGAAGGAGAATTTTATGTACGACATCATCATTATCGGTGCAGGAACAGCAGGCATTTCAGCCTATAAAGAAGCAATTAAAAAAACACAAAATATCCTTATCATTAATGATGGTCCCTGGGACACTACCTGTGCACGCGTCGGTTGTATGCCAAGTAAAATACTTATCTCTACTGCCAACCGTATGTACGAAATACGACATGCTGATAATTTAGGCCTAGATGTCAAAAGTGAAATTGATACCTCTAGCGTCATGCAACATGTTCAAACCTTACGTAATCGTTTTACACGAGCCACGTTAAAAGATGTTGAAAGTTGGCCAAGCCAGCATAAAATTTCAGGTAAAGCTGAATTTATTGATTCAAATACCATTCAAGTAAACAACCAAACATTTAAAGCTAAGTCATTTATCCTTGCTGTAGGTACAACTCCTGCTATAGATGCTGAACAAAAAAAAATATTAGGCGATAAATTAATTACATCAGATCAGATATTTGAATTAGAACAACTCCCTAAATCAGTCGCAGTTATTGGAAGTGGCGTCATCGCTTTGGAATTAGCGCAGGCTTTAACACGCCTCAATGTAAACACCACTGTTTTTGCACGTAGTCGAAAAATTGGCTCATTGACTAGCCCCATATTACAAAAGCTCGCACAGGAAGAGTTAAGTAAAGAATTAAAGCTAAAGTTTGAAATTTTACCTGAACATTACTCTCTTGAAGGCGATCTAGTTCATTTAACCTATACTGAAGAAAACGTACAAAAGTCGCTACAAGTTGACTATGTTTTAGCTGCAACTGGCAGACGTACATTATTAAATACCTTAGGTTTAGAACGTATAAGTGCAGAATTTAAAGATATTAAAAATTTACCGATCAATCCGGATACAAAGCAACTAGCTGATTATCCAATTTTTATAGTCGGTGATGCACATACCAATACCCCTATCCAACACGAAGCAGCTCATGAAGGTAAATTTACAGTACAAAACTGTTTAAACTTTCCACAAATTAAATCCATCAAGACGCTAACCCCTTTAGGCATCTTATTTTCTACACCACAAATGGCAACTATTGGTCAAAGCTATAAGCATCTACAAGATAAAAACACAGAATTCGTCATTGGTTACGTTTCTTATGAAAAACAAGGTCGTGCGATTGTTGCTGCTAAAAATAAAGGGGCTGCCGAAGTATATGTGGATACAATTAACCATACACTATTAGGAGCTGAGCTATTCTGTGCAGAAGCTGAACATTTAGCACATTTGCTAGCTTGGATGATTTCAGAAGAACTAAGCATACATGAAATTTTGAATAAACCGTTTTATCATCCGACATTAGAAGAAGGTTTAAGAACAGCACTGAAACATGCAAGACGACAGCTCAATCAAGCTTAGTCTATAAATGTCTCAGGGAGTATAGTAACCACTCATATTCCCTGCAGAAAACCCTGCGATAAAAGCATATTCGATATAAAATTGAGTCAGATTCAATCCATATAAAACCAAACAAACCACTACAAAGACCACCAATGCTGACATCACACGCGCAGCTTTATGTTCTGCCTGATTATATTTTGATGTTTGAATTACCACATTTTTCAATTTATTTCGATTGATATAAAACTGCTTAAAAATAGGCAATCGAATAATCAAAATATGCATCAGCACAATACCTATAAACCAATGCAAACCTGCAACCCAATAATTAAATAACAAATGCTGTGGATACATGACCACACCGATCAGAATCAGCGATAAGACTAAATTTAACAGTAAGTAGTTCGGATAAAATTTTCTGTACATCAAGAGTTTATAATTATTTTATGAATGATTTCAGACTATATCTTTTCCCCAAGCATAAAAAAACCCCCTGACATATCAGGGGGTGTTTTCGAATAATGAGCTGGCGATGACTTACTCTCACATGGGTAACCCCACACTACCATCAGCGCTAAGAGGTTTCACTTCTGAGTTCGGGAAGGGATCAGGTGGTTCACTCTTGCTATTGTCGCCAGC
>NZ_VOZS01000014.1:0-100235 GCF_013419675.1 Acinetobacter sp. YH12069
AATTCTATAACCAAAATAACTTACCCAAAGATCTCACTGAACAGGTCAATCAACTGATTGAACAAAGCCAGTGGAATATTAAACCCATCCATGAACAGGCCGAGCGTCAGGCCAATCAGCTCACATTGCAACGCCGCAATATTGCGACCGTTCCTGAATATAACCCACTCGAACACCGTCCAAGCACCCATCCGCAACGTGCCAAAGTCGTTGGGCCAAGCGGTGAAGAAATACATGTCGATGAATGGGGGCGTATCAAAGTCCGCTTCTTATTTACCCGTGGTGATGACCACAGCCATGATGGCGGTGCAGGTAGTAATGACAATGATACGGATTCTGCATGGGTAGATGTGCTTACCCCATGGGCCGGTGAAGGCTATGGTGCACGTTTCTTACCACGTATTAATGAAATCGTGGTCATCGATTTCTTTGACGGCAATATCGACCGACCATTTGTGGTGGGGCGCATACATGAAGCAAAGCGCAGTCCAACCCAATTTGATAGTAAAGGCAAACTACCTGAGACCAAAAAACTGGCTGGAATAAAAAGTAAGGAAGTCCAAGGTGAAGGCTTTGGACAACTTCGCTTTGATGACACGACTGGACAAATCTCAACACAATTACAAAGTACCCATGGCGCCACTCAGCTCAACCTAGGGAACCTCAGTCATCCCAAAGAAACCGCAGAAAGTGAGGGAAGAGGCGAAGGCTTTGAACTGAGAACCGACCAATGGGGTGCAGTGCGTGCAGGACAGGGGCTACTTGTTAGTACACACCCACAACAACAAGCAGCAGCAATGCACCTCGACGCACAAGCGGCGAAAGAACAAATCGAAGCCAACTTAAACAGCAGTAAAGCCTTAAGTGAAGTGGCGAAAAACCAGCAAACTGACCCGCTTGAAGTCTTAGATAATCTGAAAAACTTCCTTGGCCAAATCGAAAAAGGCAGTAAAGAAAAAGCTGATGCCTTTAAACAAGCCTTAATGATTTTATCTGCACCAAACTCCATTGCTGTGAGTAGTCAGGAAGATATTCATCTTTCAGCGGATGGGCAGATCAGCCAAAGTGCAGGCGATAGCATCAACCTCAGTAGCCAAAAATCCTTGATTGCCCATGCACAAAACAAGATCAGTCTATTTGCAGCACAAGAAAGCTTAAGAGCTTATGCTGGTAAAGGCAAAGTTGAAATCCAAGCGCAAGGAGATGGGGCGGATCTGATTGCCCGAAAAGGTATTCAAATTATTTCCACGGAAGATAAAGTTGAAATCAAAGCAAGCAAAAAAATTGTTTTAGTTGCTGGTGGTAGTCAGATTGAAATTAGTAGTGCGGGTGTATTGCCTACTACTAGCGGTAAGTTTGAGGTGAAGGCAGGGCAGCATAAGTTTGTGGGGCCTCAACAAGTAAATGTTCCAATCACAACCTTGCCAAATGAACTGAAAAGCTTCAGTCAACAAATTAAGGTCATAGATCATACTCAAAAAATAATGCCAAATGAAAAATATGTGATTGTAAAACCAAATGGAGAATACTTGGCTGGAATAAGTGACATTAACGCAATGACAAAACGTATTTTTACTCAGCAGAAGGAAAAATTAAGAATTTTGGTTGGTCAAGATGCTGAAGATTTTTTAAAGGATAATAATTAAATGAGTCAAATGGTTGATACACAAGAAGGAAAGCCTGAAACTGAAATTAAAATTGATAATTATTCTTTGTTGGTTGGATTTGAAGCAAATTTAGCAGAAACAGCTTTTGTTGAACGCAAAGTAGGTATTTTAAAAAATAAAGTTGAAAAAGTTCAAATTTTGCAAGGGGAGGGTAGTGATTATGGCCATGCTTTCTTTTACATAACCAAAAATAATGTTGTGGAGGCCTTTTTTAGTTTTGGCCCAACAGAAGAGTTGGGAGATATAGAATATAAAAAAGGTGAAGAAGAGATAGACGGAAATGAAAAAATTTATGCAAATGGATACGTAAATAAAAGGCCAAGTACAACTTCTTATTTAATTTATGAAGTTGTTCAAATATTTAAAATAAATATCACGGAAAAAAAATTTCATAAAATTAAACAAAAAGTAGCAAAAGTTGAAGCGGCAGTGCTTAAAGGAAAACCTTATAATGTAATTTTGAATGATACCTGTGCTGAAGAAGCAGAAGATATTTTAGATGATGTCATTGATGACTTGCCAAATGGAAAAGGATACATTGAAATTGATGGAAAAATTCCCCCTTTTAGGGTGGTAAATCCATATATGTGGTGTAGTCAATTTTATAAAAAATATGGAGATAATGCTTACATTTATCCTGAATATCCCGAGGATGGTAAAGGTGTCGATTTATTTGATGCTGATGGTGAGCATGATTTCAGTGTATCATCGTGGAAGTTGGAAAATGGTCAACTTGATCCTTTGTTTGAGAATGGCTATTACGAAAATTAATTTCAAATCATACTTGTAAGGGATATGGAATGCGTATTTTTTTACTAGTAATCGTATGGGTAAGTACTAGTTTTTTCGGCTGTTATGCAAATAATAGTGTTAATGATAAGTCGATAAATGGATTGAATATGAATAATGAATTTATTTCAAAAAATAATATTAATTACCAATTATTAATTGAAAGAATTATTTTTTGTGTAAAAAATGGAGATTTTAATAAATCAGATTTAATGCTTGGTAAGTTAGAAATTTTAGCCCACAAAAATAATAACTTTAAGAAGGAGCAAGGAGTATATTTTAATATCCCGAACTTTCCAGACTTGCAAGTTAATTTAATTAAAAATGTTGGTGATTCTGAATGGAGTGTTATTAAATTACATAGTAAAAATGTATTTTATACTAAATTTATCCCAAATTTTAATGACAATTTTTTTGAAAATAATAGTTCTTTAAATTTTAAGAAAATTGA
Source organism: Acinetobacter sp. YH12069 (assembly GCF_013419675.1). Lineage (NCBI taxonomy): Bacteria > Pseudomonadati > Pseudomonadota > Gammaproteobacteria > Moraxellales > Moraxellaceae > Acinetobacter > Acinetobacter sp. YH12069. The sequence continues at coordinate 2,908 of NZ_VOZS01000014.1, forward strand.
TTTTGACTCAAGATTAAGTAATTATAGGTATATATATTCTTATGAGGGATTGTTTGATGTTATATTTATTGTAAAATCTGAACAATATAGAAAACAGAAGTATCCTAATAACTTTCAAGCGTTTGAAATAAGAAGGTAGTTGATTTTTTTATAATAATTTAAAATTAACCCGCCTAAGCGGGTTTGTTGTCTCAAGCAAACTCAATATTTTATAGACTTATAAGTTTATTAAATAAAGATATTGGGTTTAAAGCTATCATTTTAAATTTTTGGTGAAATTAAATTACTTGTTTTAAAAAAATAATACTTAAATATAGATGTAGTATTTGATTGAGCTACAGTATTTTAGGTCAGAATAAATTATAATGTGATGGCTAAAAAATGATTATCTCATCATCCTGATAATGCATATTTTCAAAGTGATGCTGTTCAGTATGATCAATATAGGGTTACTCAAATTAGAGAGAGTAGGCCATTAAAATGAAGAAGAATATATTAGTTTTTATGATGCTCATTAGCTCGCATGTATATGCTGATGACGAAAAAATAGCATATTTATACGAGAAAAATAAACAAGTGCTTTTTTTAGGTGGGTGTAATAGGGGGATTTTCCCATTTAATAGTACTGATTTTTCTAAAATAAAAGATCTAACTTTAAAATATAAGTTGGAAAAAATTCATCGAAATCATGAAGAGCCGACATCGTTTAATTTTCTGATCGAAAATAAGGAAATTACAATGTACGGTGGAGGAGATGAAGTTGTAAGTAAGCTTTGTAATATGGAAAGTTCTAGAGAAATTAAAATTAATTATTATAAAATTGAAGGGTCTAAAAAAATTATATTACTATATAGATGAAATTTAAATTTGTATTTAGGCTTAGTGAGGTTATTTATTTTAATTATTTATAAAATATCTAAATCTAGTGGATATAAAATAATACATTGATAATTATTTTAAATGAAATACTTATGAAATTCATTTTTTATAGGAATTAGTTTTTTTGTAATAATATTTATTTAAAGAGTGTGATTGTCTATTAAAAAATAAACCCGCATTAAGCGGGTTTATTTCAATCTCAAAAGAGATTACATATTAGGATAATTAGGACCACCGCCACCCTCAGGTGTTACCCAAGTAATGTTTTGAGACGGATCTTTGATGTCACACGTTTTACAGTGTACACAGTTGGCCGCGTTAATTTGGAAACGTTTAGAACCGTCATTCTCTTCCATAATTTCATAAACACCAGCAGGGCAGTAGCGCTGAGCAGGCTCATCCCATTTTGGTAAGTTCACATTTACAGGAATAGACGCATCTGTCAGTTTCAAGTGAGCAGGCTGGTTCTCTTCGTGAACGGTATTCGATACGAATACTGAAGACAAACGGTCAAATGTAATTTTACCATCTGGTTTTGGATAATTCGGTTTGAAGTTCGCAGCATCGACAGTTTTTAAAGCGCTGAAGTCGGGCTGTAAGTCATGCAGCGTGAACGGCACTTTAAAGATGTTTTGATCAACAAAGTTGAACGCACCACCCATCCATTGACCAAACTTATGCATAGCAGGGCCGAAGTTACGAGAGTTATATAACTCTTCTTTCAACCAACTTTTGTTGAACTTGTCTGTGTACGCAGTTAACTCTTTAGCGAAGAAGTCTTCACCTTCAGTCACACGTGCAATGGCAAGGTCACCACCTTTTTCCACACCCGCAGCAATCGCTTCAAATACAGCTTCACCGCACAGCATGCCTGATTTCATTGCTGTATGAGAGCCTTTGATTTTTGCAAAGTTTAGGAAACCTGCGTCATCACCAATTAAGCTACCACCTGGGAAAGTGAATTTAGGTAGTGAGTTGAAGCCACCTTTTACAACCGCACGTGCGCCATAAGAAATACGCTTACCACCCTCAAGATATTGCTTGATCAGTGGATGTGTTTTCCAGCGCTGCATTTCCATAAATGGATACATGTGTGGATTGGTGTATGACAAGTCAACGATCATACCCAAAGTCACTTGGTTGTTTTCAGCGTGGTATAACCACCAACCGCCTGAAGAACCTGTTTCATTTAAAGGCCAACCTGCACCGTGCATCACCAAACCTGGCTTGTGTTTAGCAGGATCGATTTCCCAAAGTTCTTTAATACCAATACCGTAATGTTGCGGATCAGCATCTTTATCTAAATTGAACTGAGCAATCAGACGTTTACCCAAATGACCACGACAGCCTTCAGCAAATAATGTGTATTTGGCATGCAGTTCATAGCCAGGAGTAAAGTTATGCGTTGGTTCGCCATCTTTACCAATGCCCATGTCACCAGTCTGAATACCTTTCACAGTACCATCTTCATGGTAAAGGATTTCAGACGCGGCAAAGCCTGGGAAAATAGACACTTCTAATTCTTCAGCTTTAGCGCCCAACCAACGAACCACGTTACCTAACGAAATAACATAGTTGCCATCGTTATGCATGGTTTTAGGCACCATCCAATGCGGTGCTTCTTGTGATTTTTCATCAGACAATAAGAAATAGGTTTTGTCTTCAGTGACAGGCACATTTAACGGTGCGCCTTGTTCTTTCCAATCTGGGAACAACTCATTCATCGCGCGGGGTTCAAGCACAGCACCCGATAGAATATGCGCACCCACTTCGGAGCCCTTTTCCACGACACAAACGGACAGATCGTTTAGGTTATTTTCAATTGCAAGTTGACGAATTTTAATCGCAGCAGATAGGCCGGCAGGACCTGCACCGACGATAACTACGTCAAACTCCATCGATTCACGTTCGATGTGTTCCATGTAGGACTCCTCATATTTCGGAAGGTGGCATCCATTCAATTCATTTAAATGGTGCTGCCATGAGTGTTCTTAATGCCCAGACACAATTTTTCTATCGTGTCTTTGATATTGTGGGCTAGTATAGTTTTAAACCGAGTTCTAGCCAATTGGCTGAATCATATTATTTTTCCGTCACTAAGGTATTTATTAGGCGGATGAAGCAGCAATTGAACGAAAACCCGACGAAAAAATTCATTAATAGGGATGATAGAAATTTAATGAACATTGCACAATACTTAAAAGATGGACAGTCCGGTCACAAAAGGTCAATCCCCCCATTAGATCAATGGCATCCAAAGCATTGTGGTGCAATGGATCTGAAGGTTTTAGCCAACGGAGAATGGTGGCACGATGGTCAATTGATCAAACGCCAAGCGCTTATTGACTTGTTCTCGACAGTACTATGGAAAGAAGACAGCAAGTTCTATTTAAAGACCCCAGTCGAGCAAATTGAAATACAGGTGGAAGATGAGCCTTTATTTGTTAATCAAGTCGATACGCTTGAGCTAGAAAACAAGCGCTATATCCAGTTTACGACCACAACACAAGACGTGATTGTTGTGGATGATGAACATCCTATTTTTATGCGTGAATATCAAGGTGAATTGCGCCCTTATGTACATGTGCGTTTTGGAATTAATGCACTGATCCAGCGTGCCGCATTCTTTCATTTGGTTGAGATGGGTGAACTGCTTGAAAATGAAAAAGGTGAATCCATTTTAGTGTTACAAAGTGGTGATTTGCGCTTGCAATTAGGCACCTGAGGTTTAAGCTTTCCACCTTGTCATTCTGAACAATATATAAGTGACCCTATGACCGCCATTCACCCCATTTACCCACTGGATGTACCCATGCCGAAAGCTGGCGCAGATGCACCGATCGGTTTATTTGATTCGGGGATTGGTGGCTTATCTGTGGCTTTAGAAATTGCGCGCTACTTGCCGAATGAACGCATTGTGTATTATGCCGATACTGCACATGTACCCTATGGGCCACGTGATGATCAAAATATACGTGAGTTGACTGCACATGCCATAGAGTGGTTATACCGCCAAGGCTGTAAAGTCGCTGTCGTGGCATGTAACACGGCATCTGCTTTTAGTTTGGATTATTTGCGTGAACATTATGGGGAGAACTTCCCCATTATTGGTTTAGTTCCTGCGTTAAAGCCTGCCGTTCTGCAAACAAAAAGTAAAACAGTGGCTGTTCTTGCAACACCTGCGACATTTCGTGGAAAGTTGATTAAAGATGTGATGCATCGTTTTGCTGAACCTGCAGGGGTGCAAGTTTTGTCAGTGACCAGTCTGGAATTGGTGCCCTTTGTTGAAGCAGGTGCGCAAATGACTGAGCCTTGCCTGCAGACATTAACCGAGATATTACAGCCAGTTGTAGATGCCGGTGCAGATTATTTAGTGCTTGGATGTACGCATTACCCCTTCCTAAAATCGGCAATTCAGTATATTTTTGGTCAGAAGCTGACATTAATTGACTCAGGTTTTGCAGTTGCACGACAAACAGCCCGAATTTTGATTAAAAATGAGTTATTATTTGATCAGAAAAGAGAAAATTGTTTGCGTATAGAATGCTATGTCAGTGGCAATAATGCGGAAAATTTAAAACCGGTTGTGGCGCGCCTGATTCAAGATGATATTTCTTGGAACATTGCCAACATCGGACTTATAAGTTCAGAAGACTAAATCAGTCATTTTGGACAACGTTAAATGAAAAAATTAGTTTTTTATTGGGGTAGTCATGTCGCATTTTCCAGCTAAGATCAATTCGATGCTGAGTGCGTTATGCAGCGGGAGAGGATCACTAATGCTCGATAAGCGTTATCAAGTATTCATTTCCACATCTGGTAGCGAAATGCAGCCAGAACGGATCATTTTGGCTCAGACGCTTGTAGGAATGGGGTTTTTCTCATGGGGGCTAGAACAACGCACACCATTGAGCACTGCTTTTGCACGTCGTCAAATTGACGATTGTGACTATGTGATGATTTTATTGGGCAGTCAATACGGTGAGCAGTCTGTGTCTGGTGTGGGCTATATGCACCTTGAATACATCTATGCGGTGACCAAGCAAAAACCTGTCATTGTGTTTATGCATGATGATCCAGATTCACGTGATGATGCGTTACATGATGCTAAACCTGAACTTCGTGAAAAATTTAAAGAATTTAGAAAACTATTACAAAATGAAGTTGATCAAGTTTTTACCTATCGTAGTTTGCGTGATTTAGAAATGGCAGTTCGATTGAACATGCCACAAATGCTAGAACGCTATCCTGTTACAGGTTGGGTGCGCCCACAGAATACTCAAGCTTTACATGATGAAATTGATCGTTTAAAAGCCCAGTTAGTTCAACTCGAAACAGAGTCTGGAAAACGCGAAGTTGATCCATTCCTATCTTTACCAAAAGTGTCGATGCATGAACTATTTTCATTTGAATACCGCATGCACGCTTATCAAGATGGTAATTTCAAAGAATTAAAAGTACAGAAGAAAATGACGTGGGCGCAGCTCTTGTCGATTTTAGGCGCAACCTTTGTTAATCCAACCCCTGAAGAATTCTTCTCTAAACGAATGAATGAGTTTTTGAATGAAACAGGTTTGGATGATGCTCGTATTGAGATGCCGCGTGCACATGCGGTTGCGCGGGCACAAGTGAATATTCGTGCTTTACACAGCATTAAAAGCCAGATGCGGCAGAATGACTGGATTGTGCCCAATGGCCGAGATGACCGTCAGCGGATGTTGTGGCAAGTGACAAGTAAAGGTCAAAAATTACTAGAAAGTAATTTGCTAGATAATGATCGAGTTTTTCAATTTAAATCTGCATATTAATCTATTTTATTAAATAGATAAAAAGCTGCTACATTAGCGTCATTCAAATTGATGGAAAAAGCGTAATGTTGCCTGTCGAGAAAGCTAAAGTCACCATTATTCTGGCGAATCTAGGTACGCCTGATGCGCCAACTGTGCCCGCAGTGCGTCGTTTTCTGCAACAGTTTTTGTCAGATCAGCGGGTGATTGAAATCCCGAAACCGATATGGCAAATCATTCTACGTTTGTTCATTTTGCCATTTCGACCAAAGCGTGTGGCGCATGCCTATGAAATGGTTTGGGGCAATGATTCGCCCATGCGTGAAATTTTATTTGAGCAAGTCGCCGCAGTAAAACAGCATCTCACAGCAAAATATCCAGAATTTGAACTAAATGTGATTCCGGCCATGACTTATGGTAATCCGGGGATTTCTGCCGCTTTAGCGCAATTGGCTGAGCAGCCACAAGACCACATCGTCCTGTTTCCACTATTCCCACAATATTCAGCAACATCGACTGCGCCGCTATATGATGCGATCGCACAATGGATTCCGCAGCAACGTAATTTACCGGGTCTGAGCATTATTCGTGACTATTACCAGCATCCTGTGTTTATACAGGCCTTGGCGCAAAGTGTGCGTGATTATCAAGCTAAACATGGTGTACCAGATAAATTATTGATGTCATTCCACGGTATTCCACAGCCTTATGCCGATAAAGGTGATCCCTATGCAGATCGTTGCCGTGTGACTGGGCATTTGGTTGCAAAAGCCTTGGGTTTAACTGCTGAACAGTATGAAATTAGTTTCCAATCGCGTTTTGGTAAGCAAGAGTGGGTGAAGCCTTATACCGATGCCACCTTAGAAGCATGGGGCAAACAAGGCGTGAAATCGGTACAGGTCATGAGCCCAGCATTTTCAGCGGATTGTTTGGAAACGCTAGAAGAGTTGGCGCTGCAAAATGCTGAAATTTTCCAAGCAGCAGGAGGTGGCGAATATGGTTATATTCCCGCATTAAATGCGCGGGATGATCATGTTGGATTGCTCAATTTGTTACTTCAAGCTAATCTTGATGCCTTAAAGCAAACATTAGCCCATTAACGCCTTGAGGTTGTCGCCCTATGTTGCAAGTTAAAATCGTGCCCGTCACGGCATTTCAACAAAACTGTTCCATTGTTTGGGACTCTGAGTCGAAAGAAGCGGTCTTGATTGATGCAGGGGGAGAGCCGGAAAAATTAAAAGCCGAAGTTGAAGCGCTCGGTTTAACGGTCAAAGCCTTGTGGTTAACGCATGGCCATTTAGACCATGCGGGTGCGGTTGGGGCATTAACCCAAGCATGGAATGTTCCGGTGATTGGCCCGCATAAAGAAGATGCATTTTGGCTCGACATGATTCAAGATGTATCAGCCAAATATGGCTTTCCGATCCCTGAAAATGTCCATGTGACTCAGTGGTTAGAAGGTGGCGAAACACTGAAACTGGGTGAAGAAGAGTTTGAAGTACGTTTTGCACCGGGGCATACACCAGGCCACGTTATGTTCTATAACGCTAAATATGGGGTGTTATGGACAGGTGATGTATTATTTAAAGGTTCTATCGGCCGTACTGACTTTCCGCGTGGCAATCATCAGCAGCTATTAGACTCGATTCAACGCGAATGCTTTAGTTTACCTGACGATACTCAGTTTATTTCTGGGCATGGGCCAATGAGTACCATTGGTTATGAAAAGCAGCACAATCCTTTTGTTGCAAGTAAAGCGGGTTAAGCAATATGCTTTAACTGGATTCGGTAAAATAAAAAAAGGTCTACTAGGTTAGACCTTTTTTTATATTTAAATCTGAGCTAAACGTATTTAGAACTGATCTTCTTCACGGCCGCCATCAGCCTGAGGTGCATCTTGTGTCGGCAGACGATATTCATCATTGGCCCATGCACCGAGATCAATCAATTTGCAACGATCTGAGCAAAACGGGCGATATTCATTATTTTCCCAAGTCGTCAATGCGCCGCAGCGTGGACAATTCATGGTGGTGGGCATGCTTAACTCCAGCAAAAACGGATGATTCAATTAGGCAAATACAGTCGCAGTTGTTAGACTTATGCCGTTCTGTTTAGTTTGATCTGTTTATGCCTATTCGTCAATTTCAAGCGCAGCGTATGCATGCTCCCCGTGATTTTCAATCCATTCAGCCAACTCCAATTTGTGTGGAAATTGGTGCAGGCAAAGGAAAGCACGCCTTATTATTCACTGCACAACATCCTGAATTTCAGTTGATCGCAGTAGAGCGCACCCGTGAAAAATTTGTGGCAATGCAAAAGCAGCATCAACTTGAGGGGCAAAACAATTTAACTCCAATTCATGCTGATGCATTACCTTGGGTAGTACATGCCTTACATCCTGCGCAAGTACAGCAATTCTTTATTTTGTATCCAAACCCTGAACCGCATAATCCTGCACAGCGCTGGTTAAATATGCCGTTTTTTGAATTTCTATTGTCGCGTTTGCAGCCGGGTGGTCAGATTACCTTGGCGAGTAATATTCCTGAATATATTGAGGAAGCGCAGCAGCAGTTAATCGATGTTTGGAAGCTACCTTTTGTCAAAGAACGCATTGCAGAGACTTCAGCACGTACACACTTTGAGATTAAATATCTAGAACGTGGTGAACTCTGTCAGCAGTTAATCATTACCAAGCCTGTAGATTACACCACACGTTTTGATGATTTTCAGCCTTTACAGGGACAAAATCCTGTCAAAGAACAGGCGGAATAATTGGGCATGACTCAGCGTATTGCAATTATTGGTGCAGGTCCTGCGGGATTGATGGCGGCGGAAGTGCTTAGCCAATTTGACTATGACATTCATGTTTATGAGCAAAAACCGTCGGCAGCGCGAAAATTTTTAATGGCTGGCAAGACAGGGCTGAATATTTCGCATGCAGAACCCATTGAACAATTTGTGCAGCGCTATGATCAAGTGGAATGGCTGAGCCCATGGGTTAAGCAGTGGGATGCAGCATGGATTCAACAATGGATGATGGGACTGGGTATTGAAACCTATATTGGTTCATCGGGTCGGGTATTTCCTATTGAAATGAAAGCTGCGCCTTTGCTGCGTTCATGGTTAAAACGTCTCAGTCTCGACGGGGTGCAGTTTCATTATCGACATCAAGTTTTGGACTTACAGTCCAATCAGCTGACGATTCAAAACCTTGTTGATGGATCAAATCAAGCGTTTGGCTTTGATGCGATTATTATGGCATGTGGCGCAGTGTCTTGGTCACGTTTAGGCAGTGATGGCGCATGGCAAAAATGGCTGCAGCCTGAGTGTATTGAAGCTTTTCAGGCCAGTAATGCCGGTGTGGAACGCGTTTGGTCGAAGTTCATGCAACCCGTGTTTGGACAGCCTTTAAAGCGGGTCAATGCATGGGTCGATCAAGCCGAGCCGACCCAAGGCGATATCATTATTTCACACTATGGACTGGAAAGTGGATTGATCTACAAACAAGGTCGAGCTTTGCGTCAACAGGTGAAATCTGCTCAGCCCATGCAGCTCACTTTGGACTTATTGCCAGACCAAAGTATTGAGCAATTGGCAAAGAAATTACAGCCTTCGAAGAAGCAATCTTTAACCAATGTTTGGCGTAAAGCCGGTTTAGATGTGGCGAGAGCTGCGCTGGTCCGTGAACTTGTGGATAAATCTTTGTGGCATAAGCCTGCATTACTTGCTGCGAAAATTAAACATTTAGATATTCAACTCGATGGATTTCGCCCGATAGATGAGGCGATTAGCTGCGCAGGTGGTGTGAAGCGTTCAGTCCTAAATGATGGCTTACAATTGAAGAGCAATCCTGCAGTATTTGCTTGCGGTGAAATGTTGGATTGGGATGCGCCTACTGGAGGCTATTTACTGACAGCATGCCTTGCGACCGGTCGAGCAGCAGGTGAAGGGGTTCAAAACTATCTGGTTTCTTTGCAGAACTAAGCGCTTCAAATTGTCACAATCTTGCTGAGGAGTTGTGATATTTTGAGATGAAATTCTTCTAAGAAAGACCACTATGCGCGTACAAGAACAATATACCGGAAGCTGCTTGTGTGGAGCGGTTTGTTATGAGATCAATGGTCCGATTGGTGAAATCGTGCAATGTCATTGTTCTCGGTGTAGAAAAGCCAATGGTACAGCATTTGCGACCAATGCCCCGATTGCTAAAGCAGATTTTAAAATTGTGGCTGGTGAGCAGTTTCTGAAACAGTATGCGTCCACGGCCACTACGCAGCGCTGTTTTTGTAGTGAGTGTGGTTCGCCGATCATCAGTATTAAGGCTGAAACGCCTGATTATTACCGCCTACGTATAGGTACCTTAGATACGCCTCTGACGCAGAAACCGACCTGTCATATCTTTGTCGCATCCAAAGCTGAATGGGACAGTATTCATGATGATTTACCGCAATATGCAGAGCGTCCTTAATTTTTTGCGTTGTATTTCTAAATAAAAAAGGGTTCACGTGGAACCCTTTTTGTTTAAGTCATTTTTCGACTTTTAATTTATTGAGCTTGAGCAGGATGTTTAAGCTCGGGATATTGTTCTTGCCAATGTCCCAATTGTTCTTGAGCATGAATAAACTGACCGAGACCTTTGACACTGTCACTTGGATTTTTTAACTCGCCATCGGCTGCTTGATTTTTCTCACGATAAATTTGTGATTGATTGTCCCAATATTGATACATCAAGCCTTGAATATAACGGCCTTGCTCAGTTTTCATTTCGAGTTCTTTGAGCATATTCAGCGCCGACTGGATGTTGTCACGCTTACGCTGTGTAGCAAATTCATCAGTGAGTTTGCCTTCCTCACGCAGTTTCATCAGCTCATCTTCCATCTCATCGCTAATTTGACTAAAGCTCTCGTCATATTGCGTCAGTAGCGTTAAGTCGTGTAGATCATCTGGGGTCTTGGCAAAGTTTTTAATAGGATCACTATTTAGCTCTTTCATGATTTGATCATCGGAACTGATTTCACTATTTTGTTCCACCGTTTTAGATGATTTTTCACATGCAGTGAGTCCTAGCACCGTACCCATGAGGAAGATGACACAGAGTTTTTTAAAAGAGATTGGCAAGAGCATAATCGTGTCCTAATGTGTTTTTCTAAAGATATAGACATGCGTGATATACGGAAAATCAATGAAATCCTGTGCAGTCTTTTGGGTTGATTCAGCCACGATATTTTCAAATTGTTGTTTCAGTTTTTGTTGTCCATCCAGGCTTAACGCTGCAATAAAACTGGTGGACAATAATCGTTTGGAAACCACGTGTTCCACTGTACCATGATGCAATTGTTGAAAGGTGGTTTCGGCAATTAATTTAAATGTTTGCTGCTGCTCAAACACTTTTTGCCATTGCCCACTATGATAACGTGGTGTGTCACCTTCGAGTTCACTCAAGACATCAGCGAGTTGTTTGACCCAATTGACTTGGATATCACGCTGGTTCCAAATCAATACAAGATCTCCATTGGGAACTAAGATACGACTGATTTCATTGAGGGTTTCAGGGGTGGCAAACCAATGAAATGATTGGGCACAAAATACCGCTGCCACAGAATGATCATGCAGTGGAATCTGATCACTTTGGGCGGCTAAAGTTGCAATATGCGGATGTTTTTTCTGCAATTGTTGCAGCATTTCATGCACAGGTTCGATCGCGGTGATATTTTCACTGAGTGGACGAATATACTCGAGAAATTTGCCTGTACCTGAGCCTAAGTCCACCAAATGGGCTTGAGGGGCTAAAGCTAAATGTTGTTGTAGCCATGCACTGATTTCAATCGGGTAGTCAGGGCGGGCTTGTTGATAGAGTTCAGCTGCAGAGCTAAAGCCTGGTTGTGCGGCAGGATGTATTGAATGTGTCATATTCTGCACTTTTTAATCTGTATGGCCTCTATAAAATAGCATATTCGGAATAAATTAAACTTTGAATGCAACAAGGAAGGAAAAGCGTGACGCAACAAGGACTGGAGCAAAGTACAATGGAAAAGCACATCATTTTTGAAGATGATCAAATTCGTGTCATTTTTCAGCCTGGCAGTTCTCGTGAGCTTATTTTCTCCTTCGGTGATTTGATTACCCGTGCCAAGGGCTTGAGCATCAATGCCGAGAAGTCTTTGCAAAAATATGATTTTAATGTGATCGGTGTGATGCCGAAACAAAAATCGTGGTTTCCAGCATCATCAATGCAGCCGATGTATCAAGCCATCAAGCCGATCCTCGAACAATTTGATCTGCGTATTGCTTATGGTGGTTCCATGGGCGGCTATGCTGCCATTAAGTATGCCAGCTTATTTGGTTTTCAGCGCGTGGTCAGTATGGTGCCGCAGTACTCCATAGACCCTGAAGACATTGTCGATACACGCTATGGCATGTTCTTTCAACCCAATCTGCATGCCAATATGCGGGTACTTGCTGAAGACGTATCGACTACACGCGAATATATCGTGGTGTATGATCCTTATTGTCCAGAAGATCGCGCACACTTTGAAAAACTACAGGCCTTAATTCCGCATGTGCATGTGTTACATCTGCCGTTTACAGGGCATGATGCCATTGCGGTATTGGCGAGTTCTGAACTGTTAAATGATTTCTTGAGACATCCTTTTGATGCGCCGTATTTTTATCAAAAAATGCGTCGGGTTAAGAAAAACAGCAAATTTTATTATCGAAAAGTCATCGAAAATTTACTGACACGCCATCGTGATGCCTTGGGTGAAATTTTAAAAAGCAATTCGTTTCAGCTTGACCCTCAGTTTTTTGATGCCAAACAAAAACAAACCTTATTACGGGTATTGTTTAATAACAAACAAGTCAGTGAGCAAGATCTGCAAAAGTTGGGGATCACGACCTTTTTACCACAGGAAAATCGTAGCCTACTACTCGACCAGTTTGAACATGGTTTAGTGTTTAATGTGATTAGCCAAAAAATTGAAAGCTATGCAGCCGGTGTGATTGCGCTGAACCATAAGTTTTTGATTCCTTTACAGCCAAAAGGCACAGGTCTAGTTTACGTCCAAGTCCAAGATGAGCGTTACATGGTGGTGATGAATGACCGTCAGGTAATGAAATTGGTCTTAGCTCAAGACGAGCTTGCGACTGGTATGCATCCGATTTTAATGCAGAAATATGTGGGCTATTACACGCTGAACTATAAAGAACTACGTTTGAGTAGCGATGAATTTGGTCAAGTCTTCTTTGTGGAAAATGCCGATGCATCTTGTCAATTCGTGGTGCAACCCGAACAAATTTAAGCGCGACATTTAGTTGAAAATCCAAAGCTTGCTAATTTGTAGGAAGGGATTATGATGAAAGAAAGGTAGTATGAAAAACAATCATACTACCTAAATCATCATAAGGAATATGAGGGGTATCAGTATGCATTCAACACAGATGCTTGCTGTATTATTCATCTTAGTGCTGACCATGGGTTCAGCCTATGCACAGGGGGTTAGTTCAAGCATACTAATTTTTAGCAGCAGTATGTTGTTACTTACGATACTGACCATTTATGTCATACTCAAAATTCGAAATTCACTGCAACATCATCTCGATAAACCCGCGAAATAGCGGGTTTTTTTATATGCTGTTCGATTGCACTTTGGTGCATCACAGGTTTTAATCATTCACAATCGAATCTTTATAATCGGCCAGAAGGGAAGCAGCCATGAAAGCGGTATTTCTAGATTATCAGTCTCTAGATAAACAAGACTTAGATTTTAGCGGACTAGAAGCACAGTTTGATGAATTGATGCTCTATCCCGCAACAGCGGCTGCAGAGGTTGCCCAGCGCATACAAGGGGCTGATGTGATTATCAGCAATAAAGTACACATCAATGCTGAGTACATGCAGCTCAATCCGCAATTAAAACTGATCTTAATTTCTGCCACTGGCACCAATAACGTTGACCTTGTACAAGCACAGCAACAAGGCATCGTGGTGTGTAATTGCCAAGCTTATGGCACCGCTGCGGTCGCACAGCATACCTTGATGTTAATGTTGAACTTGGCGACATCATTTCGACAGTATGATCGGGCGGTTCAACAAGGAAATTGGCAAAAAGCGGATCAGTTCTGCTTACTGGATTTTCCAATTATTGAGTTGGCCGGTAAGACTTTGGGGATTGTCGGCTATGGCGAATTGGGGCAAGCCGTGGCACATTTGGCTAAAGCTTTTGGCATGAAAATTATGATTGGTGCGCTACCGAATCGACCTATGGTGGCTGAGCGAGTGGCCTTTTCTGAGATGCTAGCGCAGGTCGATTTTCTCAGTTTGCATTGTCCTTTAACAGAGGAAACCCGTGATTTACTCGATTATGAAAGCTTGGCTCAAATGAAAGCATCGGCCTTTGTGATCAATTGCGCACGAGGTGGTGTTGTCAATGAAACTGCATTAGCCGAGGCATTAAAATCAGGAAAGATCGCAGGTGCGGCAACCGATGTCTTGACCGTTGAGCCACCCAAGCAGGGCAATGTGTTGCTTGACCCAAGTATTCCAAATTTAATCATTACCCCACATAGTGCATGGGGCAGCGTCGATGCGCGACAACGCATTGTGCAGCAATTGGTGGAAAATGTAGAAGCCTTTAAAGCTGGGATGGTAATTCGACAGGTGAATTAAAATCGAGTTTAAGGAACATTATTTTTGAACAATGCTCCATATAAATAGGGATGTCTATGCAGGTCGATCTTGCCAATAAAAAAAGTTTAAGATTATTTTGCATGCTGATTCTCTTTACCGCATGCATCACTTGGGCATGGTACAGTTATGTACTAAATATCAGTGAAAATTATTTATTCCAGAACCCTGATTTTGAAGTTCATAAATTCATGCCGACCTTACAAGTTGTGTTGGTTTCGGTATTTTTTATTGCGCATTGCGTCTTAGCGCTTATTGATTTTTTAAATCGCTATTGGTATTGGGGACTATGGCTTGTTGTGGTGCCTATTATTGTGGGGCAGGTCTATTTTTCTGTCTTTGGAGAGGTTGCTCATATTGAGCATTTATCCGTCTGGGTTGACTATCCATTTTGCCTGTTGATGCTTATTCAAATCTGTACAGCATCGTTTGTACGTAGGCGATATCTCAAGCCTACTGCTTAATGCATTAATGTTTAATTTAATAGTTAAATTTCAGCATTTTTTGAAAAATTTAGCATTGAAATGATTTTTGATTTGCTCAAATTCAAGTTCAGTCTTGATATTGTTTGGCATCATGATTTGTAAATAACTTTTTTCAAGTTTAAAAGGCTCTTTGGTATTGGGTTCAGCGTAAAAGCCACCGTTTGGATAAGTCAGATATGTTTCATAGGCACGTATAATCTGACCTTTGTGAAAATAATAACTTGTTAGGCTTTGATAGGATTCACCAAAAACATAGAGGTTTATTTTGCATTGATCATCGAGTTGATACAGTGTCGCTTCATTGCCTTCAGTCGATTTGTATTCTTCGTCATCTAGCATCTCTAAGGTTTGTAATAATTTACCTTCGGCATCATGATTATATTGGTATGAATCGTACAATTGGGGAAAAATAGTTTGCAACTGTGGATAACTTTTCAACAATTGTGGAAAACGTTGTAAGCCAATCATAGAGCCAACACAGAGCAGAATGCCAAGCAAGATACCAAATAAAATTCGCATTTTTTTCTCATTAATTCATTGTTTTTATAGGCATAGGCCAAAGACCAAAAGTATTTAATTTTGGTTTTAAAAAAGCCCAACCAAAGTTGAGCTTTTAAATGTGGTGCTAAATTATAAATCAGTCACTGGATAGGTCGTAGACGTTGAACTCGATGGATAACTACTTTGTGGATATTGATTATTATTTTGCCCCGCATTGTTGCTTGGAGCCGTATTAATCGTATTGCCTGAATACGGTTCGCTCAATGACTGTTGGCTAATGGGCGCAGGTTGGCTGGTTTTGCCTGTGATATTTTCACGGGTTTGCTTCAATTTTTCATTAACGTTTTGGGTGGCTTGCTGTGCGCCCTGATCAACCTGTTGCACTGTATTTTGAGTAGCAGTTTTCGTATTGTCCCAAGCTTGGTCAACCGAAGGCTTAATTTTAGAAATCCCACGTTCAGTCATTTCGCCAATATTTTTAGCAGCACCGACCACGCCTTCTTGGGCTTTATAGGCCCAAACATGCAATAAATTTGGATTATCACCATAAGGGCTCACAGGCTTTTTCGCTTGTTGCTCAGTACTTTGCGCTGCTGTGTTTTCTTGTGCCCAAAGCATGGGTGTCGTGAATATTAAGCTTAGGCATAACGTTGTTTTTAATGAAATCTTCACAGCTTCACCTCTGAATTTTATAGATTTTCTATCTGATGAATGGTTTTAACGCATTATAGGAAAAATTGCAGCGAAAAAAACTTGCCGTAGCAAAATCAATACAGCATATGACAGCTTTGTACACGTTTGTATTTTGCATAAGGTAAAAAAAGGCCCACCGAAGGGTGAGCCTACTCTCTGGAGGGGAGGGTATGAAAGCCAGTTTACTTATTTGTGAGCACCTAAGCTGGCTTCATGTGAGCTATGGACTTCAGCTTGTGCGACAGGCGTTTGCAACTGTACATTGCTACTGCCACTCACATTAGCTTCTTGACCTTTTTGGAAATTCGCTTTGGTTTGTTGCCATTTTTCACTGGCAAATTGGCGACCTTCCTGAGCTTTTTCACCTAAATAACTCTTGGTTTGATTAACTTTGTTGTCGACATTGCTTTTACGTTCATCGAGTTTTGCTTTGTCTTTTGCAGCTTTTTCATCGAGCTGTGCTTTGCGCTCATCAAGCTTAGCTTTATTTTGCTCAGCCTTGGCATCGATCTTGGCTTTCGCTGCATCTGACTTTTCATCTTTAGACTGTTTTAGGTCAGCCCATTTATTTTTTGCATCTTGCTTTTTGTCAGCACTGAATTCTTTGGTGTCTTGCCACTTTTCTTGGGTGAATGTTTTGGTCTTATCGACGCCTTTTTCAATTTTGTCACCGGCTGCATGCGCAGACTGATTAATGTCTTGTTTTAGATTTTGCAGTACAGACGGTTGCTGTGTTTCAACTTTCGCATTGGCTTCTACTGCGGTGTTCGCAAATAGTGGGGTGCTTGCGAATAATGCTGCGGTGATCAGTGTTGTTTTAAATAAAGGTTTCATCTTTGCAATTGTCCTCTTTTATTGAACGCTGCTGTTGCACTCAGCATTTGCGCTTTTGGAGCAGAGGACATCTTAAGAGTAAAAAAAGCAAAAAGTGGTTTTGTGCGATAAATCACACAATGCAATAACAGCTCAGATACGCGGAAGTTTGAAGTGTGGAAACTTGGTTAAGTTAATGCAGTATTGTAATTTTATGAAAATACAGTGGCTTATGTGTGTTTTGCGCGTTGCTGTGGTGTGGTTCTAGTTACGATTTTCATGATTAAAAATTATGGGTTTGAACAGATTATGGTTCAAGATTCAACGAAAAATGAAACCATACCTCCATTTTGGAGATATGGTTTTTATTATTTATTCACATTGTGTAAGCGCATCTTTTGCAAAATGACCGCGTAATGCAAGGAAGTTCTTTTGTACATCCGCAGCATTTAAATCAAAATTGTGCGCTGAACTTGTACCATCTTTGGCAAAGGTTGCTGTACCACCTGAAATGAGGGTTAAGCCTTTAAATGACCATTGTTCAACAGATTTTGCTTCTTCTAAATTGCCTGTAAATTCAATCACGCATTTATCTACAAATTTAGTCAGTTTTGCTTTGTTATCTGTGGTATCTGGGTAGACATCAATGTTTTGAACTTCTTGTAATACACCTGTTTCAAGTTGTGGAATTGTTGGTGCAGATGTACATGCAGAAAGTGTTAGACCTGCAAGACCAGTCAAAAGGAATGCTTTCAATTTCATAAGTTTCATTCTTGTTGAGTGTTGTTGGATTGAGTATAGGGAATCTAGAGGGAAATGCATATAGGATTTAGAGTGTTGATATAGGCTGTATTTTTTATTCTTAAAAATTTTTATTTGTGAATAAAGAATATGGAAATAGAAAGTTTAAAATTGAGATATAATGTTGTAGATTTCGATTAGCTTAATAATATGTAAATAAAACATATATATAAAATCACTTTTTTAGGTTGAACATGCCTTCGTTAATTAAATTAAATGAGTTTTTCAAGTCTAGACTTTATAAGTTTATAGTTGCATTTGTTGTTGCTATTAATGGTTATCTTGTTTTTGCATTAGGAAGTGACGAACAGAAGATTGCCTTAAAAACTAATCTAGGAAAATTGGGTAGCTTGATTGTAGATTGGAGTGGAGCAGTCATTTTTTTATCGATTTTTTTTGGGGGTATAATTTCTATTTTTATTGCTTATCTGCAGGAAAAAATTGATAAACAAAATGTAGTTGATCGTTTTGCAGTAGTATTGCTTGAAACCATTGAAACTGTTGTCGAAGAGAAACGTAAAAGATTTGCGAAGGCAGTTGAGGAACTTTTACAGGAAGGGCAAAGTCAACCAACGGCTAGTACAGTATTCAAAAACATTACACAGCCAGAAGAACAAATAAAAAATATAATAAAAGCTTTAGAAGTTTGTTATAAGACATTGTATCCAAATGTTTATTTTAAAATTGCACTTATGGAGGTTGAAAATAATACTTTAAAAAAATGGGCATATTTTTTACCTTATACAGCAAGGCCAAATACTTGTATTGATGAGCTTAGATCCTCTGAAAGTGCAATATCGCAAGCATTAATAACAAAAAACATTGTGGTTGTAGATGATGTACAAAAAGAGTTAGTAAAAACTGAAAACAAAAAATATATAAAGGGGAGTACTAAATTGAATGAAAATTGGTCACAACTTTGTTATCCTATAAAGAGTATCACTTCTAATGAAGTGATTTTTATCGTTTGTATTGCTGCGAAAGAAGCTAATTTCTTTCAGAGCAATCAAGAGTTTTTGGGCTCTTATGAATGGCTCTTAAATTTTTTCAGCTCAAGATTGGCTTTAGAGCATTCTTTAGCTGAGTTAAAGGGAAAGGCACGCTAATGACAAATATAGTTGAAATTAAAAAAACAAATATTTCGAATCAACAGCATAGTAGTGTTTTGCAGTCAGCCGATGATTTAAGTCGAGCAGATTTAAATACTCGCTTAGTTAATTTAAATGAAAGGGTCAAAATCGCGACTCGATCTATTCATAATTTAGAAAAAGAACGGTTGAGTTTTCATTTAAAATTTAAATTCAGATAAATAAAAAAACCCGCTTTAAAGCGGGTTTTTAATTAATGCTTAAACTTAGTGTTGAAGTACTGAAATATCAGCCACTTTCGTGAACAAATCACGAAGCTGTGCAAGCATACGTAAACGGTTCGCTTTTAGGTCAGCATCATCTGCCATCACCATTACACCGTCAAAGAACGCATCGACTGGCGCACGAAGTGCAGCAAGTGCAGAAAGGGCAGCAGTGTAGTCCTTCGCAGCAAATAACGGCTCAACCACAGGTGTGATTTTCGCAAGTTCAGCGAACAATGCTTTTTCAGCATCTTCAACCAAGTTGGCTTCAACCACAGCGCCTTCAGGGGCAGCTTCTTTCGCAAGAATGTTGGCAACACGCTTGTTTGCAGCGGCAAGTGCAGCAGCTTCAGGTAAGTTACGGAAATGATTTACTGCATTTACACGTTTATCAAAATCAAGTGGTGATTTTGGAGAAAGTGCTTGAACAGCTTGAATCACATCTACAGCCACGCCTTGGTCTTCGTATTTCGCACGGTAACGACCTTCAAGGAATGCAACAGCATCCGCTAAAGTCTTATCGTGATCTTTTAATACATCGCCATAAGCAGCAAGTGCAAGTTTGATTAGATCTTCAATCGAAACATCTAAATCATTTTCAGTCACAAGACGCAAGATACCAATGGCTGAACGACGTAATGCAAACGGGTCTTTAGAACCTGTAGGCGCCTGACCAATACCAAAAATACCTGTGAGCGTATCTAAACGGTCAGCAAGCGCAAGCGTTGTACCGGTCTTAGTTTTTGGTAAAACGTCACCTGCAAATTTAGGTAAGTATTGTTCACCTAAAGATTCAGCAACTTCATCATTTTCGCCTTCAATACGTGCGTAGTAAGTACCCGCAATACCTTGAAGCTCTGGGAATTCACCTACAAGTTCAGAGGTTAAGTCGCATTTTGCAAGGAGCGCAGCTTTTTCAGCATCTGCTGGGTTTGCCCCAGTGATTGCAGAAAGTGCAACAGCCAAAGTCGCGATACGTTCAGACTTGTTCCATAGTGTGCCAAGCTCAGCTTGGAAGACCATGTTTGCAAGTTTCTCTTTACGAGATGCAAGCGGTTGCTTTTGGTCTTGCAAGAAGAAGAATTCAGCATCTGACAAACGTGGACGAACAACTTTTTCGTTACCTTCAATAATTTGAGACGGATCTTTCGACTCAATGTTTGACACAGTAATGAAGTAAGGTTGAAGTTTATTGTCGGCATTTACTAAGCAGAAATATTTTTGGTTGTCCTGCATCGTGGTGATGAGTGCTTCTTGAGGAACAGCAAGGAAACGTTCTTCGAAGCTTGCACGAAGCGCAACTGGCCATTCAACCAATGCTGTTACTTCGTCACGTAAGTCCGCAGGGACAATCGCAATGGCATTCACTTCATCCGCCAAAGCTTTCACTTGTTGGTCGATGATGGCTTGGCGCTCTTCAAAGTTTGCAATCACTTTTGCAGTACGAAGGGCATCAAGATAAGCATCGGCATTTGCAAGTGTAATTGCTTCAGGAGCATGGAAACGGTGACCATAAGTTACGTTACCTGCTTGGTGATCCTGAATGGTTGCTTCAATTACATCACTGTCTTTCAACAAAACAACCCATTTTACAGGACGTACAAACTCAGTACGGCTTGCCGCAGAACGCATGCGTTTTGCGATAGGTAGGTTATCTAAAGCGTGTTGTAAAATTTGAGGAAGTAAAACATCAAGGCTTTGACCTTTTACATCTTTTAAGTAGCACACTTTTTCAACTTTACCTGCTTGGAAAGTTGATACTTGATCAACTGTAATGCCTTGACCGCGCATAAAGCCTTCAAGTGCTTTAGTCGGTTTGCCTTCGGCATCAAATGCTGCTTGTTTTGCAGGGCCATCAAAACGTTTTTGTGTGTCGGCTTGCGCTGCATCAATATTCACAATTTTAAGTGCAAGGCGGCGTGGTGCTGCATAAGCTTCAATTGAATCGAATGCTAGACCTGCGTCTTTTAAGCCTTTTACCGTTTCTGCATGTAGTGCATCACGTAATTTTTTTAAGCTTTTTGGTGGAAGTTCTTCGCAGCCTAATTCGAACAATACTGTATGTTTAGACATTATTTGCTCTCCTTAGATTCTACTTTTGCTTCCGCTTCAACTTGAGCTTTGAGTTGAGCAAGGACTTCGTCACGTAAAGCAGGTTCTGCCATCGGGAAGCCAAGCTTCGCACGCGCAGCGACATAGCTTTGTGCAATAGCACGAGCCAATGTACGGACACGTAAAATGTAACGTTGACGTTCAGTTACTGAAATTGCGCCACGTGCATCAAGCAAGTTAAAGCTATGCGATGCTTTAATTACTTGCTCATAAGCAGGTAGTGGAAGTTCAGCTTCCATTAAACGAGTCGCTTCAGCTTCATAGAAGTCGAATAATTCAAACATTTTTTCAACGTTGGCATATTCAAAGTTATAGGTTGATTGTTCCACTTCGTTTTGGTGGAACACGTCGCCATAAGTTACAGTACCAAACTGACCTTTGGTCCAAACCAAATCATAAACAGAGTCTACACCTTGGAGGTACATCGCCAGACGTTCTAGACCGTAAGTGATTTCACCTGTCACAGGGTAGCACTCAACACCACCGACTTGTTGGAAGTAAGTGAACTGAGTCACTTCCATGCCGTTTAACCAAACTTCCCAACCTAAGCCCCATGCGCCAAGTGTTGGAGATTCCCAGTTGTCTTCCACGAAACGAATGTCGTGAACAAGGGTATCAATACCAATGGCTTTTAATGAATCTAAGTACAACTGTTGGATGTTGTCTGGGTTTGGTTTCAGCACCACTTGGAATTGGTAGTAGTGTTGTAGGCGGTTTGGGTTCTCACCATAACGGCCATCTTTCGGACGGCGAGATGGCTGAACATAAGCAGCATTCCAAGTTTCAGGGCCTAAGGCACGTAGGAAAGTTGCAGTGTGGAATGTACCCGCACCCATTTCCATATCGTATGGTTGAAGAATTACACAGCCTTGTTCAGCCCAGTAGTTTTGTAAGGCAAGAATTAAGCCTTGGAAGGTATCAATATGCGATATGGCGCGACTCATGGTCATCCACTTAAAATTAGATAAAAATTGTGCTCAATTATAAGGATTTTGGGGGTGTGTGGCAAAGGTTTCGCGTGAACAAGTGGGCTTTTAATGCCAGATAGAATAAAGGCACTGCGGGTTTTAAATGAAGCTGAGTCTTTATTGGTGAAATATGGTGGCAATAAGACAACTTCATCAGTGATACTGTTGTTAACGATGATCATGCTATAAAAATACAATAAAATTTAGGAATAATAAAATTATTCAAAGACTTATGGGTTTTAAATGGTTGCATTGATAAAAGGAAGACAGCATTCGGGTTCAGATAAAATGTTGTTATTACAAAACCATTTAGGACTTAAATGTGTGCCTATTTTCTTCGTTTTCCTGTGGGTTCAATGATTCCACCACGTCAAGACTCTGTACAATATGGGCAGCATTTTAGGTTGAATATCGTGATTAAAAAATCGAAAGCAGGTGGTGAATTTATATGTGAGCGAAGCATCATTGATTTACCAAGAGTTAAATTATTTAGACCAGATTTGTATCGGCATGAAGTGACTGAGGTGCAAGGCAGCTCATGCTATGTATTAAGTATCGGATGCGTAATCGATTAAATTTGATAGATAAAATCAATATCTTTTAAGAAAATTCAGCCTGTAATTTTCAAAAAAATCCCAAATAACCAACAGGGTAATCGGTCTTTTATAACGTCTTTTGCAACTTAGGTGGCTTGGTACAGCATACGAAAATCGAATAAAAAATATCGCCGCTCAATGAACGTTTGCTATATGACTTTGGCGCGTCTATCGTTTAGAGATATTCTCAAAAAAAGAATCAAAATTCACCACTAAAAATTTAGTCGTAAAATAAAAAATGAGTCGTTTAGACTCATTTTTATCAAGGCTTTATGACTCAGATAAGCTTTTGGTTTTATTAATTACAATTTCAACCCGTCGATTTTTCTGACGACCTTCAGGATTGTCCTCACCATTAGATAGGGTATTCGGTTTAAGCGGCTGACTTTCTCCCATCCCGCTGATTTGATAATTTAAATCAATACCTTGGGCTTTAAAATAATCACGCACCGCTTCAGCCCGTTGTAACGACAGTTTTTGGTTGGCGGCATCTGAACCAATATTATCGGTATGGCCGACAATGGCAATAATGCCTTTACCTTTGCTTTTTAAGGTCTGGGCTGCTTGCTGTAACTCAGGTTCAGCTTCGGGTTTTAAATTGGCTTTGCCAAAATCAAACAGCACATCCGAACTTAAATTCACCTGAATATTAAATTCATTATGATTGGCACTTAAATCTGAACCGACAGCCGATAAATTACTGGCTTCTGCCTGAGGTTGACTTGGTTCAGATGGCTTCGGCTGCTGTTCTGGCACAGTCTGAGTGTTGTCTATTTCTGCGACGTTCTGTTCAGTCTGCGGTGGATCAGTTTTGGAATCTACACATCCTGCAATCAATAAGCTCAAACTTGCGCTATACAGTAATGTTCTCATTAGCGTTCAACCGGTATGCCGTCAAAAGAACCTGCATTACCTAAATTGATGCTAATGGTCTTGGTGCTTTCAGGCGGCGCAGGGAATTTAAAGGTGAGTAAAATAGGTTCATAACTGGCTTTTTGGATAGCTTTATTTGTTGCATTTAAAGGTGCTGCCATCCAAATGCCAGCATCATCTTGCAGCAGTCCTACTTTTTTGGCTGTGTCATCATCAATATAATTGGTTTGTTCCAAATTGATGGATGTGCTCATAAATTCAGTGTTTCCATTTGGGGCAGGGTTAGGTTGAGCTATCACTTTTACGGTTAAAATTTTTCCAATCACCTTGATGCTTTGTAAACCTAAAGTGCCTTTACTCATGGGGATTTCAGCTAAAGTGGGTTGAGGCGCTGGTGCTTCAACTTGTGGTGCTGGTTCTCGAATAAGATCATCCCCATTTTTTGCAGTTTCAGCTGGGGCCATTTCTTGAGGTGTATTATCATTGGCTGGCGGATTGGCTTGTTGAGGTTCTTTGGAGCAGGCCGATAAACCCAAGCCAAGCATACAGAGGGCACACATTGCGAAGATATTTTTATTCATTCAGAACATCCTTTTTTCAAATATTTTTATAGGTCTTTTGACTATAGGGAATTTTAAACAGCTAGCCTGTCTAGGTTTTGTTGTAAAACGTTAATGAAATAAGAGAGATGAGCAGGTGATTGACTCGTGAGCATTATTCAGTTCTTTCGGCTTTAATTTGGATTAGATATTGTTCAGTAGAAAATTTTATAAGATAAAGGTATAAAATAAATACATCTTATAAGAGACTTCGTTTTATAATCGCCCATCTGTTCGAATAATCAATCAGGCATCTCGTGTTTCACGCAAAATCAGCTTGGCTTAATACGCTTAAACCCAACTTTAAAGTTTTACCATTAAAAGATCGCATCCTATGTGGGGTAGGTGCTTTGCTTGGCTTGAGTATTTCTTCGCTGATTAGTTGGTTAGCGCTAGGTGACTTAAATGCATGGTATATCGCCCCGATGGGCGCATCGTCTGTGCTGCTCTTTGCTGTACCTGCTAGTCCTTTGGCACAGCCGTGGAATATGGTGGTCGGTAATAGTCTTGCGGCTTTGATTGGCGTGACTTGTGCGATGTATATTCCTAATTTAACCGAAGCTTTTAGTATCGCAGTTGCATTAGCGATTATCTTAATGATGACCACGGACTCATTGCATCCACCGAGTGGGGCAGTAGCGATTACCGCGGTATTGGGCGGCGAGGCTGTCCATGATTTAGGCTACGCCTTTCTTTTTTATCCAGTCCTTTTAAATTCGGTCCTCTTGATGGTGGTTGCTATTATTTATAACCGATTACTAGGTAAGCAGTATCCACAAAAATCACAAGTTAATACACGGACGACAGATCCAACACCGACACAAAAAGTGTCGATTCAACCTGCGGATATTCAGCAAGTCTTAGAACAGCAAAGTCAGTTACTCGATATCAGTGAATACGACCTACAAAAAATCATTTTAGAAGCACAGCAGTTAGCTAGTCGTCGTGGTCTAAGCCAGTTTCATTGTCGTGATCTCATGAGCCAGCAAGTGATTAGCTTGCGTGCAGAAGATGATATTCAGTCAGCATTGGAAAAGTTTAAACAAGTCAATTTGATGAGTTTGCCAGTGGTGAGTGATCTGGATCGCTTGGTGGGAAATTTGGCTTTATATGATGTAGTGGAATGGTTTAAACGTGCCGCAGACCCCAAAGCCAGTTGGGAAAATCACGTTTATCAAATTATGAATCCCAAAGTGGTGACCGTGCAGCCAGATCAACCGATTGAAGATTTGGTGCCGTATTTTGTGGAAAGATCTTTTAATTATATTCCAGTCGTTGAGCAAAAACGGTTGGTGGGAATGATTAGCCGTGCTGATATGATCGCAGCGTTATATCAACAGTTAAATCAGCAAACAAAATCTTAAGCCTTAAACTTTGATTTAAATTCATCAGACTTAAATATGGTTTTGCCAAAATGTAGGCAAAAAAAAGCTACGGAATCTTGGGGGAGAAACCGTAGCGACCAAACTGGGTCAAGGGATTTTAACGTCTGTCATCATTCACAGTACGGATTGGATCTGAATAGCCATTGGTACGGAAAAAGTTATCTTGTGCTTTAGGCATGACTAACCATAAAACCAAGTACACCAAAATACCGGGAAAGGCTGCGCTTAAGCATGATACAAAGATAAAAATAATACGCAGTAAATTTACGTTCCAACCAAAACGTTCAGCAATACCCCCCATCACACCAGCAATCATGTTAGAGCGGTTTGAGCGATATAAACCAACATTGGCCATTCAGGTCTCCTTAAAAAAATAGAACAAATTTGAATATTTCCAAATTCATATTATAGTAATGGTGACAAGCTTTAGGATTTAAAGGGTGCAGAAAAAAATTAAGTAAAGTTATGTAATTTGAAGAATTAGTTTGATTAGTTTGCCTTTAAAATAGCTTGAGTATTAATTAAATATCAACGATAACAATGAGATATGATTAACATATATCGCAAATATATGTATACAGCGTTGATTTTTTGATTACAATATTAAGTCAGCAAGAACTGAAAAAACCAATGAATGATTGGTCTTGGCACATTATATGAAAACATCGGCTTCACCTTTTTTGATGAAATTTGCATATCTTTCAGTGTTTGCAGGAGTGTTCAGCCTCTCTTTTATTGGTTGTAGTCCAACGCATCAACCCGCAGCGGATAAGGGTGAAAGTTCAGCATCAACTGTCGCATCGGAAGTTCAAGCGAAGCAAGATCATGGAAAAAAATTAACCCAAGTGGCAGGGCAGGCGACATTACCGAATGACGATGACATAAAGTCAGCTCCTGTTCCTGAGCATGCCAAAATTTTTATTGGACGTTTTCATGCCAAAGTAAAATGCGATGACAGTTTTATTCCATGCCCAGAAGGCGATGCGGAGTTCATTCTTAACTTATTACCAGATGGCACGGTACACCGCAGTATTATTCAAATTGGTAAAGTGTTTGCTGAAAAAACCAATACGCCAGGCATTAATGTGAAATACCGTAAGGATACGTGGAGTGTCAATGAAGCACATACCGAGCTGGTGGTTCATCGAAAAGAAGGCGTGAATTTTTATTATCACGTGATTAATGAAAATAAAATCATTATGGATTTGGACAAAATTCGTCAAGGTGAAGTCGACCGAAATCAGGAATTATTTTCTAAAGGTTATCCTCAGCCTCAACATGCCTATACCTTGGTGAAAGACCCAAATTAAATGCTGCGGATAAAATAAATAAAATTATAAATTGAGTTTGAGCGTCGGCGTGAAATTCGTAGTTCTTGGTGGATCGAATGCTATTGGCTTATAAAAAATTGAATTATTAATACGACATAGTAAAGACTAAATAGAATTGGTGGGTTGTGTGGGGTTCGAACCCACGACCAATAGATTAAGAGTCTACTGCTCTACCAACTGAGCTAACAACCCTGAGAAAATTTTAAAATAACATTTTAAAATTTTAGCAAGATAAACGAAGCGCGTAATTTTGAGTACTAGGGAATATTTGTTATCTAAAATTTTTCAGGTCAAATACTTCATCTAGCAAGACAAGAATGATACTTCGCAACATCGCTATAGCAAAATTTCGAGAATGGCGAATCAAAACCAATAATGGTGATGGTTTGTCTTGGTCGGAACCTGCAGGTTTCTTTTTCTTCAACTGCCGAAAGAAAGAAGCCCTAAGAAAGAATGGTGGGTCGTCCGCGACTCGAACGCGGGACCAATAGATTAAAAGTCTACTGCTCTACCAACTGAGCTAACGACCCTTAGGGGGTATGCACAAGATTGTAATCTAAAACTGGCATTATAGAAAGATGGTGGGTCGTCCGCGACTCGAACGCGGGACCAATAGATTAAAAGTCTACTGCTCTACCAACTGAGCTAACGACCCATCTTGTGGTATCGAAGGAAATGGTGGGTCGTCCGCGACTCGAACGCGGGACCAATAGATTAAAAGTCTACTGCTCTACCAACTGAGCTAACGACCCATTTCGCTTGATGGTGCGTATTGTAGCAAGATCTGCTTCAAGCGCAAGTAAAAAATCATAAACTTGCTTGTGTTTGATTATAAATACAACAATGTGGCTCATTTTGACGGGTGATTGTCGTCAAAATGAGCAAGTTTGATTTAGAAACGGTATTGATAGGCCTGAATATTATTATAAATTTCAGGGGTCAAGTCACAATAAGCACTCGCGTTCGGCAGTAAAACCAAGATTCGCTCATCCGTTTGCTGAGGATCAAAGGCTTGTTCTTTCAGCTTATTTTTTTGGTATTTAAACGTACCTGTGGTTTCGACTTTTTTCTGTACACGTAAAAATACCGGTACAGCATACGCTGGTAAGCATTTTTTAAATTGTAGAACCATTTCACTACAATCTTGTTCGTTGAGTTCGGCACCATCGGTGAGCGTGATGGCAGCCATACCTGCACGGCCATTGGTGTCTGGAATTTCTACGCCATAAACCACAGCTTCAGCAATTTTATCGTACTCACTCACCATGTTTTCAACTTCAGTGGTTGAGACGTTTTCACCTTTCCAGCGGAAGGTATCGCCTAGACGGTCGACAAATTGTGCATGTCGGAAGCCAATGTCACGGACCAAGTCGCCAGTGTTGAAGTATGAATCACCATGCTTGAACACATCTTTCATAATGACGGATTTGTTTTTTTCCGTGTCGGTATAGCCATCGAAAGGTGAGCGACGGGTAATTTTACCGATGAGTAAGCCGACTTCGCCTTTTTTCACTTTAATGCAGCGACCTTTAGCATCATGTACAGCTTCATTTTTTTCTTTATCAAACTGAATAATCGCATAAGGCGTTGGTGAAAAACCAACGGTATTGTCGAAGTTAAACACATTACTAAAGCCGACGTTGCCTTCACTTGACGCATAGAGTTCAAGGACTTCTTCGACCCCAAAGCGTTCTTTAAACTTATCCCAAATGTTTGGTCGCATGCCGTTACCAATCATTTTTTTCACACGATGGCCTTTTTCAAGGTCTGAATGTGGGGCATCCATTAAATAGCGGCAAAGTTCGCCCACATAGCCAATGGCTGATGCATCAAATTTTTGTACATCTTTCCAAAATGAAGAGGTCGAGAACTTGCGGCGCAGAGCAAGGGTAGCACTACCTGCAATCACCCCACACCAACAAACCACAGTACCTGTAGCATGATAGAGCGGCAAGGTCACATACATCACATCATCTTTGTTCAAATTGAGGACGTGACCATATGTTCCATAAGCCAAAGTCCAACGGCTGTTGGTGAAAATCACCGCTTTAGGTAAGCCTGTTGTCCCAGAGGTGTAGATATAAAATAGGCCGTCTTTGCCTTTTACGCTTGCAGTGGTGGGTGTGTTGAATTTTGGAAATTCATCAATCGCTACTGCAAGGTTTAAAAAGCCTTTAGGTGCTTTACCGGCATCTACACGGGTGGCCTGATCTGCGAACCAATGTAAACGATCTGCAGCCACACTGAGATCATTACGAATCTCTTCTACGGCTTGACGGCATTCTTCGCCCACAATTACCGCAATTGGGTTTACTAAGTTGATACTGTGTGTCAGGACTTTGCCGACTTGTGAGGTGTTGACCAAGGCGCTGGTGACGCCAATTTTGGCTAATGCCACGATAGTTGCCACGAGTTCAGATCGGTTCTCGATCATCACTGCAATCACATCACCTTTTTTTGCACCGAGTGCTAGGTAATAGTGACCAATTTGATTGGCCCATTCATTTAATTCGTTATAGGTATATTTTTGCTCTTCAAAATAAAGCGCATAACCTTTAGGATTACGCTTTACGGCTTTTTCAAATGCAATTCCTAAGCCTGCGGAAGTATTTGGGGTACGTAAATAGGCTTGCTTTAGACCACTCAACAGGTTGGGTACTTTGCTAATGAACGCGGGAATTTTTGCTGCAACATCAGCAATCCCAATAAGGTCGTGTTGTGTAGTTTGGCTCATGTGAATCCTATTTATTTTTCGTAATCCGATACGGTCTATTTCTTTGCAATGAAATTTGCAGCAAATTCTACAATTGTCTTTTAATCGTTTCGATCTAGTGCAATCAACCTAATTTGACAAAAGTATCAAAAAAAAACCAGTCACCGAAATGACTGGATTTTTTTATTCACCTGCAAAATAGCAAATTACTGCTCAGTTGCGGTGTTTGCTTTTTTCGGTGGACGACCGCGAGGACGACGAGGGCGTGCAGGTTTTTCACCTTCAGCGGCCGAGTTTTCGTCTACAGGAACCTCAACTTTCTTTTCCGTTTCAAAGGCTTGAGCTTTTTCTTCTACTGGTTTAGTAGGAGCTTCAGACACTTCTTCCGTCTTTTCAGGCTGCGCACTCACATCCAGTTCAGCTTGAACGGGTGTCGGTACTTCAGCTTGAGCGGGCACAGGTGCTTCAGTTTGAACTGCAACGTCGGATACATTGACTTCAACTGTAGCAGCTTTAGCTTCTGCAACTACAGGCGCCTCAACAGCAGTGTCTGCGACAGGCGTAGCTTCCACCTCAGCATGTGCTTTTGCTTGGTCTTGTTTCGCTTGTTCAGCGGCAAGTTTAGCAAGGCGACGACGCTCACGTGGGTCATTAGCAACACGTTTATCTGACACAGGCTTTGGTGGTGTCAAATCCAACATTGGCGCTGGTTCAGCTTCAGGTGCAGCTTTTGCAACTTGAACATCACGAGTGACAGGCTTTTTCTCTACAGCTGCTTCAGCTGCGGGTGCAGTCAAAGTCGCGGCATATTCTTCCGTGAATTTTTGCAATGCACGGTTGAATGTTGGAATTAAGCCAAATTGCTCAATCAGTACAGAGCAGTCTTCACCGTATACATGCTTAATCAAGCTGCTTACAGTGTATTGACTTAGTGTCGGCACTTGAGATGGCGCAATTTTCGGAGCCTGTGCTTGTTGAGCACGAGCTGCACGCTGTTCGCGGCGGCGTTGACGTGGGTCATTGCTTGCACGAGACGGTTTTTGCTGCGCATGCTGTGGTTTATGCGCTGCTTCTTTTGTTTCAGTCGCAAGTTTTTCCACTTTTGCTGCTTCAACGACAGCGGCCTTTTCGACAACTGGGGTTTCTATAGTTTTTTCAACTGCTGGAGCAGTATTTAGCGCTACGATTTCGCTTTGAGCTTGATCAACATTCACCACAAGTGCTGTTGGCATCACGTCTTGACGTGGTGCATCAACAACTTCAACTTTAGGTTGACGTTGATTGCGGTTTTCAGGTTGTTGCTCAGCTGCAACTTCCTGAGCAATCGCTTGCTCGTTCAATACGCTTTGATCGCGGTGGCGATTTGGGCGATTTGGACGTTGTTGGTTGTTGCGGTCACGACGTGGAACAGACTGCGGTTGTTCATTGTTTTGAACATCTTGCTGTACTTGTTCGTTGTTGTGTTGACGACGTGAGTTACGACGGTTTTCACGTTGGTCTTGACGGTTGTCTTGACGTTCAGAACGTTGCTCTTGGCGTTCGTTTTGACGTGCTTCGTTATTACGCTGTTCTTGACGGTCTTGACGTGAAGGTTGTAACACTTCCTCATGAACTTGATGCGGTTGAGCTTCTTGTTCACGTGGCTCTTTATGCTTAGTACGCTTTTTGTTGTGACGTTTTTCTTCACGTTCAGCTTTTTCTGAATGGCTGTCACGTTCTTGTTTGTGCACAACAGAAGAAGGCGCAAGGTAAGCATTATTGTCTGCGACAACAGCAGGCACTGCCGATGCAGGGGTAATTTGACCAAACTGGCCACGGCTTGCAGCACCGCCATTTACCATTTGTTCAATTGCAGCAGCGGCATTGTTTGCAGTACGCGACTGGTCAACGGTTGCAGCTTGTTTTTGAACAAATAAGTTTTCTAACCATGCACATGGACTAGATGATGCTGCAGGAGCGGCAACTTGTGCAGGTGCTTGTTGGGCAGCAACAGGTTGTTGCTTGTTCTTCTTATGGCCTTTTTCTTGTTGTGGTGCAGGTGCTTGTTGTTGCGCAGCAGTCTGTTCTTCACCTAAGTGCCATTCAGATGCTTCGTAGCCCAACTCTTTTTCACTTGAACGTGTAGCTTCAGTACGTTCATAGCTGGTTGGTGCAAAGCCTTCAGGATTATACGAAATTTCGTAATGTGGTGTTTCTAAGTGTGGGTGAGGAAGCACAGTCACACGTACATTTGAAGTTTGCTCTAAATAAACAAGGCTGTGACGCTTTTCATTCAATAAGAATGCAGCGATTTCAACAGGAACTTGTACTTGAACTTCACCATGACGTTCACGTAGTGCAATTTCTTCCACTTTGCGCATGATTGAAAGTGATAGAGAGCGTAGGTCACGTACCATACCTGTGCCATGACAGCGAGGGCAAACATAACCAGTGGCTTCTTCAAGTGATGGGCGTAAGCGTTGACGGCTCATTTCCATTAAACCAAAGCGAGACAATTGGCCGAATTGAATACGGGCACGGTCGCTTTGTGTTGCTTCACGAAGTTTTGCTTCAACCATACGTTGGTTGCGGTCTTTGGTCATGTCGATGAAATCGATCACAACTAAACCACCGATATCACGTAAGCGTAATTGGCGTGCAATTTCTTCAGCAGCTTCAAGGTTGGTATTGAGTGCAGTATCTTCTACATCGCTACCACGAGTTGATTTTGCTGAGTTGATGTCAATTGAAACCAATGCTTCAGTTTGGTCAATCACAATTGAACCACCTGAAGGAAGTTTTACTTCACGTTCATAGGCAGTTTGGATTTGACTTTCAATACCAAAATGAGCGAATAACGGTTCATTTAAAGTATAGGTTTTTAATTTGTCGATTTGACGTGGCATCACTGCTTTAACAAAGTTATACGCTTCGTTATACGCTTGCTCAGAGTCAATCAGAATTTCAGCAACATCATCACGTAAATAGTCACGGATCGCACGTGTAACCACACCGGCTTCTTGGTGAACCAACATTGGTGATGGACCAGAACTTGATGTGCTTTGGATTTGTGCCCAAAGGTCCAGCAAGTGTTGAAGGTCAAGTTGGAGTTCTTCTTGAGAACGACCAATACCTGCAGTACGTACAATCACGCTCATGCCACGAGGGACATTTAAAGACGCCAACATTTCTTTCAATTCTTCACGAACTGAACCTGAAATTTGACGGCTAATACCGCCACCTTTCGGGTTGTTTGGCATCAATACCAAATAACGACCAGCAAGTGAGATAAATGTAGAAAGGGCAGCACCTTTATTACCACGTTCTTCTTTTTCCACTTGAACCAAAAGTTCAGTGCCTTCAGTGATCAATTCGCGGATGTTTGAAGTTTGGCGAGGATCTGCTTTGTAATAAGAATTGGCAATTTCGCGCATCGACAAGAAGCCTTGACGACCTGCACCGTATTCAACAAATACAGCTTCTAATGAAGGTTCTACGCGGGTCACATGACCTTTATAGATATTCGATTTTTTTTGTTCACGGGTACGATTCTCTAAGTCAAAATCGTAAAGACGCTGACCAGTGACAAGTGCAACGCGAATTTCTTCGGCATGTGTTGCATTAATCAACATACGTTTCATGGGTGTAACACCTAATAGTGATACACAGAAGAACATCGCCTGACTCGTAGCGAGCATCAGATAGCATGGATCAAGTTACACAGATCGAAAAACATCCTCTGTGCATGTGTACCGACCTTCTTTGGGTGGGCAACGGTTTTTGATTCACGTATTGATGATGGCAATACGGCTTCAATCTTTTAAACGATTAAAGTCACCTGAATGCGTTTCACTGGCGGACAAACGGTGCATTGGATGTGAGTAACTTTCACTGTCACATTGCTCGAAGAGCATCCATTCATATCTGATAGAGCGTCTTGATACGGAATTATCATCGTACCTTTACAAACTGTGCAGATCCAATGCATCAAACGTTGTGGCCTGAACACGATTTCCAGGGAGCGACTGGTCTGATGTGTATCAGTTTACGTTTAAAAACCAACCTTGGTTGGCACATATTTTTTTGGGGCAAACTGTGTTTTATGTACCTACGGCACAATTAAACGCAACAGTTTGCAGTTTTGCCGATATAATAAGCCTTCGGCGTCGGCATAATTCTTTTGGGACCTTTCCGAGCTAAATGAGTAATTGCTTGAAAGCTCAATGACAGTAAATACTGAAATGAATCAACTTTTACTCAGTTACGGTGGTTTCCGTGCGCTGACTATATCAAACCTTGCATCATCTGCCTATGGGCTAAGCTTATGTTTCTTGCGAAAAGTATAGCTTAAATGATCAGTTTTTAATCAATTTTAGTATTTTTTTAGGTCTCTTAACTGTATGAATTCTACGCAAGAATGGCAAAGCGTCACCTGGTTTGAAGTGGACGAGCATCAGGCGGGTCAACGTATTGATAATTTCCTGTTTAGTCGTCTTAAAGGTGTGCCTAAAAGTCGCATTTATCGTCTGATTCGTGAAAGCCAAGTCCGCGTCAATAAAAAACGCGTCAAAGCCGAAACCAAGCTCAATATTGGTGACCAAGTTCGAGTTGCTCCAATTCGCTATGAGCAAAAAGATGAGTCTGCGGTTCCCGTATCGGACAAAGTAGCGCAAAGCTTACTGAGCCGTGTGGTGTACGAAGATGAAGGCTTAATGGTAGTGAATAAACCTTCTGGTATTGCTGTTCACGGCGGGAGTGGTGTGGCGTATGGCTTGATCGAAGGTTTACGTGCCGCAACAGGGAAGAAATACCTTGAGCTGATTCACCGAATTGACCGCGACACTTCTGGTTTGGTGATGATTTCGAAAAAACGTAGCGTGTTAAAAAGCCTGCAAGACATGTTACGTGAGCACAAAATCCAAAAAACTTATGCTGCTGTGGTGAAGGGTGTGGTGAGTTTGGATAAGCAACTGATTGATCAGCCATTGCATCGTTATGAACTGGCGAATGGCGAGCGTCGTGTACGTGTGTCACCTAAAGAAGGTAAAGAGTCGAAGACGTTGTGGAACGTGAAAGAACGTTTTATGCATGCCACATTGGTGTATGCGTCTCCACTTTCGGGCCGTACCCATCAGATCCGTGTACATGGTTTAAGTATTGGTCACCCATTGGTGGGCGATGAAAAATATGGTCATGAAACAGAATACCGTGGTCCAAAGCCACGTCGTTTATGTCTACATGCCATGCGTTTAGAAATTCCAGGTTACCAAACCATTGAAGCGCCATTGCCAGAAGATATGCAAAGCCTTGTGGCTCAGCTTCGCGCTCAAAAAGCCGACAAAGTGGTGAAGTCTTCGGAAGATGGCGAGTAAGTTTAAATATGACTTCTCTCCCTGAGCAGTACTGCTTCGCAAGGGGTATATTTGACTTCTCCCCAAACCCTCGCTTGAACTTTAATTTAACAGCATGGCTTTAAATTTTGCTCAGGAGAGGGTGTCAACACTGAATCAAATCTAGGAAAACGTATGAACTCAGCTGTAAAACTAGTCATTTTCGATTGGGATGGCACTTTATTTGATTCTGTGGGTCAAATTGTGGCGAGTTTAAAATTCGCAGCGGATCAATATTCACAGCCGCTGACCGATGCTGATGCGAAAAGTATTATTGGTTTAGGTCTACCAGAAGTCGCACAGCGTTTATTTCCGACGGTTCCCGAATTGCACAGCGAAATTTTGCAAAGCTATGCCGATCACTATGTTGCCCATTCCAAAGGTGATATGTGGTTTGATGGTGTCGCTGACATGTTGCAGGAACTACGTGATGCAGGTTTACAATTGGCTGTTGCAACGGGGAAAAGCCGTAAAGGTTTAGATCGAGTCTTGGCTCAAACGCAAAGTCATGCGCTGTTTCGTGCGACACGTGCAGCCAGTGAAACCAAATCTAAGCCAGATCCGTTGATGTTGGCAGAAATTTTGGCGGAAACGGGGCTGCGTGCCGATCAAGCCATTATGGTCGGTGATACATCGTATGACTTGGAAATGGCACTGAATATTCAGATGCCGCGTGTAGGTGTGAGCTATGGGGTGCATACGGTTGAAACCCTGCAACATTTTCACCCCCTACATATTGCACATACAGTCGATGATTTGGCGGAATTTCTACTGGAACACGTTAAATTGCGTCTCGCTGTCTAGTTGCGGATACAAACGAGTAAAAAGGTGAAACTGGTTTTCACCTTTTTTATTGCCAATCATAGGGGGTAATACATCATTCATCTCTTTTGAGAAGTATTGAACTGAATTATTTTAAAAAACTGATAACACTAGATTTTTTAACAATAACAAGCGGTCCTCAAGCTGATTTATCTGTGTAGTTTGGCGCGACTATTTGCTTTTTTAGCACAAGCCAGGATAGGGTTTTGTTTGAATTTTATGATTTATCTTGTTGTTATTTATTGAATTATTTTTATTTGAAGAAAGTGGCGTACTTAATTTATCATAATTGAACATTGTTATTCGGGTATTAGGCTGACGCTAAAATAATCTTTTAATCTTATCTTTTAGTCGTATAAGCCAAGTTTTTTAGTAGAGATTCAGATTTAAGGGCGAAAAAAATAGTGAATTTTATTTAATTATTTTGACTTAAGTTTTTGAATATTAATAATAAATAATGATTAATTTATAGCTAATAGCTATAGTCATAAATAAAATAAGTATTGGTATTCACTTTCTAAAATCTCGATGCTAAATGCATCTAAACATAACGTGTAGTATGTCAAGTGAAATGCTTTAGGCGAATCCTGACATGACTTTCATCACTTTGATTTTGATGGTGATCGGGATGAAACACGTTGTGCATCCAATTTTTGCAGTTTAAGGAAACATTGATGTCGAATTCTGCTGTTGTTGAATCAGTTGCGCAAGCATTACGCGATGCGGAAGTAAATCAGGCTGCGATTGCACCAATCCGTCCACAACTTGGTGGTGAAAGTGCTGATGTAGATATTGCTTATGCCGTTCAAGAAGTGAATACCAAACGTGCGGTGGCAGAAGGTCGTCGCCTTGTAGGTCGTAAAATTGGCTTAACTTCAAAAGTTGTACAAGCGCAGTTAGGCGTTGATCAACCTGACTTCGGTATGTTGTTTGCTGACATGGCGTATGGCGATGGTGAAGAAATCCCTGCTGGTTTATTGATTCAGCCAAAAGTTGAAGCAGAAATTGCTTTGGTGATTAACCAAGATTTGACCAAAGAAAAACACACCTATGCAGACATTATTAGTGCAACAGAATATGCACTGCCTGCAATTGAAGTGGTCGATAGCCGTATCGAAAACTGGAAAATCTCGTTGATTGATACTGTGGCAGATAACGCATCTTCAGCAGGTTTTGTGCTGGGTTCTAAGCCTGTAAAACTTGCAGATCTTGACCTTGTAAATTGCAAAATGGTCATGACTCGTGGTGAAGAAGTGGTTTCACAAGGTGTGGGTAAAGCGTGTCTTTCTAACCCATTAAATGCAGCAGTGTGGTTGGCTGACGAAATGGTTCGTCGTGGTCGTCCATTGCTTGCAGGTGACATCGTATTGACCGGTGCCTTAGGCCCAATGGTTGTGGCAAATCCTGGTGATGAATTCAAAGTTGAAATTGAAGGCTTTGGTTCTGTGACTGCAGCATTTGCAGCGAAATAAGCTTGGGTTTTACGGAATTTTTAAGAGTACACATTCATGAAAAAGATTAAATGTGCATTGATCGGTCCAGGGAACATTGGTACTGACTTGCTTTACAAACTTCAACGCAGCGAATTTTTAGAACCAGTATGGATGGTCGGTATTGACCCAACGTCTGAAGGTTTGGCTCGCGCTGCTAAAATGGGTTTAAAAACCACTGCTGAAGGCGTAGATGGTTTACTTGCACACGTAATTGAAGACGACATTAAAATCGCATTTGATGCAACTTCTGCCTATGTTCATGCTGAAAACAGCCGCAAATTAAATGAACTTGGCGTGTTAATGATTGACTTAACACCTGCTGCAATCGGTCCATTCTGCGTACCACCAGTAAACTTAGAAGCGTTATTGAACGCAGGTGAAGTTCCGAACGTCAACATGGTGACATGTGGTGGTCAGGCAACGATTCCTATGGTTGCTGCGATTTCACGAGTTCAGCCTGTTGAATATGGCGAAATCATTGCAACAGTTTCAACAAAATCTGTGGGTCCAGGTACACGTAAAAACATTGATGAATTTACTCGTACCACTGCCGGCGCTATTGAAAAAGTGGGCGGTGCGAAACAAGGTAAAGCGATCATCATCATTAACCCTGCTGAGCCACCACTGATGATGCGTGATACTGTTCACTGTCTTGTTGAAGGTGAACCAGATCAAGCAGCAATCACTGAATCTGTACATGCGATGATTCTTGAAGTTCAAAAATATGTACCAGGTTACAAACTTGTAAATGGTCCTGTATTTGACGGTAACCGTGTTTCAATCTTCTTAGAAGTTGAAGGTTTAGGTGATTATCTTCCTAAATATGCAGGTAACCTCGACATTATGACTGCGGCAGCTGCACGTACTGCAGAAATGTTTGCAGAACGCGTTTTATCCACTGTTGAAGCTTAAGGAGTAGCCACATGTCTAAGGTTATTATTCACGATATGACTTTACGTGATGGTATGCACCCAATGCGCCATCAAACATCAATCGAGCAAATGATTGCTATTTCAACTGCGCTTGATGATGCCGGTGTACCGCTGATCGAAGTTACTCATGGTGACGGTCTTGGTGGTAACTCAGTGAACTACGGTTTTGCTGCAGCAACTGATGAAGAATATTTAAAAGCCGTTATTCCAAACCTAAAACAGGCGAAAGTGTCTGCACTTTTACTTCCTGGTATCGGTACGGTTGATCATTTGCATATGGCACATGATGTTGGTGTTTCTACGATTCGTGTAGCAACACATTCAACTGAAGCAGACGTTTCTGAACAGCATATTACGGCTGCGCGTAAACTCGGCATGGACACTGTGGGCTTCTTGATGATGGCGCACATGGCTACACCAGAGAAATTACTCGAAGAAGCACAAAAAATGGTGTCTTACGGTGCAAACTGTATTTATGTAACAGACTCTGCAGGTTACATGCTTCCTCAAGATGTGACTGACCGTGTAGGTATCTTACGTGCAAACTTGGGTTCAGAGATTGAACTTGGTTTCCATGGTCACCATAACTTAGGTATGGGCGTGGCAAACTCTGTTGCTGCTGTTGAAGCGGGTGCGATCCGTGTCGACTTGGCATCTGCTGGCCTAGGCGCAGGCGCAGGTAATACACCATTAGAACTATTCGTTGCGGTGGCGAACCGTATGGGTATGGACACTGGCGTAGACTTGTTCAAAGTTCAGGACGTTGCTGAAGAATTGGTTATACCAGTGATGCATCAGCCTATCCGTGCTGACCGTGATGCAGCAACTTTAGGTTATGCAGGTGTGTATTCTTCATTCCTATTATTCGCAAAACGCGCTGAAGCGAAATACGGCGTATCTGCTCGTGAAATTCTTCTTGAGCTTGGTCGTCGTGGTACGGTTGGTGGTCAAGAAGATATGATTGAAGACTTGGCATTGACCATGTCTAAAGCAAAAGAAGCCAATGCTTAATTTGCTTTAAGTCAAAAAGCGCCCGAAATGGGCGCTTTTTTTATGTCTCAACTGACTATATGGGCTTGGTTTTTAGTTGAGATTGAATTGATGCATAGAAAGCGGATTGAAATAAGAAAAATTCTGCGAACCAATGGCTGATTTCGAGCAGCCATAGTAGTAAAATTTAACTTTAAGTTGTTGATGATTATATAAATTAAATATCATGTCATAGCTAAATTTTATAACTCAAATAAGGATAAATCTCAGCAAAAAACTTTGTTTAAACTTAAAAGCAATTAATACAGCGCATGTAATTGCAAAAAATAAAAAACTTTAAATTTTATGTTAATAAAACATGGGGTTAATTTAATCAGTTGTTCTAAATGATAAAAAAGAGTTATTGTTTTAATCTCTAAGGAAAATAAGCAGAAATAGCTTCCAAAGTTCAAGTCGCACAAAAGCCTGATAAACCTTAATACTGTAGTCGGATTTTTTTCCAAGGTATTGTTGAGCATGATGATGTCATAGCTTAATTTGATCACTGGGAATAAGCCATGCGTCGTCAAAATTTATGGATAGCAATTCTTGCTGCGACAGCAACATTAGGAACATCTGCAACTTATGCGGACTTTGTTGACGACAGCCAAGTACAATT
Organism: Acinetobacter sp. YH12069; assembly: GCF_013419675.1. Taxonomy (NCBI): domain Bacteria; kingdom Pseudomonadati; phylum Pseudomonadota; class Gammaproteobacteria; order Moraxellales; family Moraxellaceae; genus Acinetobacter; species Acinetobacter sp. YH12069. Next base: position 42,742 of record NZ_VOZS01000014.1, read on the forward strand.
GAAATTTAAAAACTTCTACTTAGACCGTCAAATTAAAGAAAATCCGGCGGGTAATTGGGGTTCATGGTCACAGGGTGTGACTTTGGATGCCAAGTCAGGGTATCAAGATATTGGTGCAGGTATTCAAGTGGGTGCTGACCTTTTGGTTCAACATGCATTTAAACTTAATGCACGTGATAAAAACCCAGACTGGATCTTGCCGCACGACGGTAAAGAATCAAAAGATAACTTTGGTAAAGTGGGCGTGACCCTGAAAGCTAAAGTATCTGAAACTGAGTTGAAAGTCGGTGAGTTATTACCGGTTTCTCCAGTGTTGGTTTTCGATCCATCACGTCAGTTAATGACGACTTATAGCGGTGCATGGTTAGAATCGAAAGAGATTAAAGATACCAAGTTAACTTTGGCTTACATTGACGGGATTAATAACCGTTATGACAACCAATTCCGTGATTTATCAATGTTCGCTCCAGGTAAAAGATTACCAGATGGCATCATAGGTCATTATGATCTTGGGCCAACTTCTGATGGTATGTATATTGCGGGTATTGACCATCAATTTACACCTGAAATTGGTGGTAGCTATTGGTATGCCGATGTTCAAGACATTTACACACAGCAATATGTCGGCGCGAACTATAAAACTAAGTTAGGTGAAAAAGCCAAACTGGATAGTCATATCCGTTACTTCGATAACTCGGATTCTGGTGACAAACTATATGGCGAAATTGATAACCAAGCGTTATCGGTTGGTGCGAAAGTGAATTACGGTTCGCATACCTTTGGTTTGGGTTATCAACAAATGTTTGGTGATAATGCATTCCCAACACTGGGTGGATGGGTGCCGCAGCCGTACTTAGTCAACTGGGGTATAGCAACATTTACTGCAAAAAATGAAAAATCATGGGGCTTTACTTATGGCTATGATTTCTCAGAAATGGGTGTGAAAGGCTTAAATACAACTGCTGTGTATTTCACAGGTTCAGATGCAGAAATTGCTGGTCTTAAAGATCAGAAGTCAGATGAATTGAACTTAATTGTGAACTACACCGTGCCTGAAGGTAAGTTGAAGGGCTTAGGCTTCCAGGCAATGTATATCGATGCCGATTTCGATTACAAATCTGACTTGCAAGAGTACCGTGTCGCGACAACTTATACCTATAAGTTCTAATTTCTCAGGATAAAAAAGAGGGAAGTGGATTCATTGCTTCCCTTTTTATTTGCTGGGTTATTTAAAAAAGAAATACCTCAAAGATTTTATGGATATATTTTTGAGTTATGTATTTAAAAACAATAACTTAAATTATAGTCTATTTGTTGTTTATGATCGTAAATATGTATCAGTTAGCAGTGGCTGAACAGGTAATATGAGACTGTAAAAACCACAAAATCCAAAAGAGTCCCCCTTGTGTTTAAATCCGCTATGGATTGAAACATAAGCTCTACGCAATACGAGGAGCATGTATGAGCACTGTTCAGATTCCTGACTATACAACTGATTCATTCTTTGGTTTAGAAGATAAATGGATTGAAACTGCTGAAGGCGAATTAACGCATTACCACGAAGTGGGTGAAGGCACACCAATTCTATTTTTACACGGTTCAGGTACAGGTGTATCTGCTGCTGCAAACTGGTGGTTAAACCTTCCACAAATTGGTGAACAAGCACGTTGTATCGCTATCGATACTATTGGTTATGGTCAAACTGTTGTTGCACCGAATACTGCTTATGGTATCCGTGCTTGGGTTGATCACGCTGTACGTACGTTAGATGCCCTAGGTATTGAAAAAACTTGGTTAGTGGGTAACTCACTCGGTGGCTGGTTAGCATTCCAAATGGCTTTGGACTATCCAGAACGTGTATTGGGTATCGTTTCTATGGGTACAGGCGGTGCTAAACAAACTGCAGCACTTAAAGCACATGCAAACCCTGTATTAACCGAAGAAGGCATCAAGAAAACCTTGTCTATGTTTGTTGTAAACAAAGACTTGATCACAGACGAATTGGTAAAAGTACGTTTTGCATCTGCTGCAAATGACTATGCATCTAACCGTTTGATGGATGTTGTTGGCGCACGCGACCGTGACCGTTTCGAATTCCCACTCGACTTCGAAAAAATGAAAGACATTACTGTGCCAGTATTGTTGATTCACGGTGTACAAGACGTGGTGATTCCTGTATCTCGTACGTGGGATATTTTGAATACCGTTCCTCATGCTGATGCGCATATTTTCAGCCAATGTGGCCACTGGTCTCAAGTTGAAAAAGCAGAAGAATTCAACACCGTGATTAAAGATTATTTAAAAGCGCGTGGTGTGTAATTTCTTGTCACTGACATGAAATTCAAAAAAAGGATGGTTTTGCCATCCTTTTTTTTATATAAATCTTTTGAAAGAAACACTTTAAGTGAGTATTATTCTCATTAAAAGGTCGACAGTGTACGGTCTAAATCAGTAAAAAGGCATAAAATAAGCTCATCTAAATGGTTGGGGAAGGGGAATTATTTATTAGACTTAAGTTGTAAATCGGCTATTCTTAGCAATTTTTATCAATGTCTAAACTAAAATTTATAAGTTATTTTCCATCAAGTCGATATGCATGATAGATAAAATGCGTCGATTAAAACATTTAAACGATTAAAAAAGCGACTTTTTAGCCATAAAAAAAGCACCATTATTTATTTCAAAAATAATGGTGCTATATCTATAAATTATGACTTGGCGAAAATTAACGCTGTTCGCGATTGATATCTAGATAAAAAACTTTGGTTAGCAGTTCAAGGAATTTATCTACAGCCACAGAACTTGCCGTTTTTCGGTAACTTACGTACAGGTCTAGATACGGTAATTCGACATCTAAAGGACGAATCACAGTATTGTTCATGGTCAATGGCGCGATGTATCCCGGTAGGATCGTGCAGCCTAAGCCCATGCCGATGGAGTTAATGTTAAACAGGATATTGTCGGCTTTTTGCACGATATTAAATTGAATACCATGGGTCGAAGCAAAGTCCAAAATGGCTTCATGCAACGTGCCAGATTGTTCACGTGCAGGAATGATAAAATCAATCCCATTCAATGCTTTAACTGGAATGCGCTCGTACTTCGCTAAAGGGTGATCTTTGGGTAAAATAAAGATCAGCGGTTCACGCAGTACAAACTGACTTTCAATTTCGTCGCTGTGGAAGTTATTGCGGGTAAAAGTGATGTCCAGTTCACCTTTTTGCAGCAATTTCATCTGATCACGGTTATTTAAACTGAGTAATTCAATCTTGAGTTCTGGGTTCTGAACACGTAAATTTGGCAGCACATAAGGGAAGATTTTCATCTCTGCAACAGGGACAAAACCAATGCGCAGCATCTGCTGTTTGGCTTGTGAAACCTGACGTGCCATAGCCACAGCTTTGTCTGCTTGTGCCAAGGTTAAACGTGCTTGTTCTAGAAATACGGCACCTTCTTCTGTGAGCTCAACTTTACGTTTAGTACGGTGCAACAGTTTTACGCCGACATCTTCTTCAAGATCTTTAATTTGTTGGCTTAAAGAAGGTTGAGCAGTATAAAGTTTTAACGCAGCTTTACTGAAATTGAGTTCTTCAGCGACAGTAATAAAGTAGCGTAAGTGTCGTAATTCCATATAATCAACCCGTGGAGTAATCCAAAAAATGTCTTACTTAGAAGTCCGTTCAGTATAATCTATAAACAACTATTGCGTGAGGATTATTTTACCATTCACGAAATAAATGGTGTTCTCGGCAATTTAAAAAAAATGCCATAAAAAAAATCTACCGTAATAATCCATAAAATCTCTTAATTAAAACAAAATAAATATTTCCCGAAAATCGGTCTAAAATCCATCATCGTTGAAAAGTTGAGTCTATTACTTTGTGCCTTACTGGTCACAGGAGAGCTTTTCATGAGTGGAAAAATTGATGTGCGCGAAATCGATGCTTTAGTCGATGCACAAAATGGACGTATCACGCCATCTATCTATACCGATCCAGACATTTACGAACTTGAACTAGAACGTGTGTTCGGTCGTACATGGTTATTCCTATGCCATGAGAGCCAAATTCCTAAAGCCGGCGATTTCTTCAATACCTATATGGGTGAAGATCCAATCATCGTGGCACGTCAAAAAGATGGCTCAATCAAAGCATTCTTAAACCAATGTCGTCACCGCTCTATGCGTGTGAGCTTCGCGGACTGTGGTAATACACGTGCGTTTACTTGCCCATACCACGGCTGGTCATACGGTATTGACGGTTCTCTAAAAGATATCCCGCTTGAAGATCGTGCTTACCCACATGGTGCATGTAAAGAGCAATGGGGTCTGGTAGAAGTTAACCGCGTTAAATCATACAAAGGCTTAGTATTCGGCTGCTGGGATGAAACAACTCCAGATCTAGAAGAATACATGGGCGATATCGCTTGGTACCTGGACGGCGTTGTAGACCGTCGTGAAGGTGGTACTGTGATCGTTGGTGGTGTACACAAATGGGAAATCGACTGTAACTGGAAATTTGCAGCTGAACAGTTCGCTTCTGACCAATACCACGCGTTGTTCTCTCATGCATCTGCGATCCAAGTACTTGGCGCGAAACCAGATGATGAATCTTCTAAGAAATTAGGTGCTGCACAAACTGCCCGTCCAGTTTGGGAAACTGCCAAAGACGCGATCCAATACGGTTCACGTGGTCACGGTTCAGGCTTCTTCTTCACTGAGAAACCAGACGCAAACGTATGGGTGGATGGTGAAGTAGCAAACTACTTCCGTGAAACGTATGAAGAAGTGAAAGAACGCCTAGGTGAAACTCGTGCACTGCGTCTTGCTGGTCACAACACTATGTTCCCAACACTATCTTGGTTGAACGGTACTGCAACGCTTCGTGTATGGCACCCACGTGGTCCAAACAAAACTGAAGTATGGGCATTCTGTATCTGTGATGCGGACGCGCCAGAAGATGTACAAGCAGCATTTGAACGTTCTGCAACACGTGCCTTCGGTCCTGCTGGTTTCCTAGAGCAAGATGACTCTGAAAACTGGATTGAAATTCAAAAAGTTTTACGTGGTTATAAAGCCCGTCAAAACAAACTCATTATGGAAATGGGTAAAGGTAACGAGAAAGTACGTGAAGATGGTATCCCGGGTATCACTAACTACATTTTCTCTGAAACTGCAGCGCGCGGTATGTACCGTCGTTGGGCTGACCTATTGATTCATGAAAAATGGGAAGACGTTGAAGCTGCGGCTGACGAATATGAGAAGGAGCTTATGAAATGAGTCAAGTTAGTTTAGAACTCCATCACCAAATTAGTCAGTTCCTTTATCGTGAAGCAAAATTGCTGGACGATTGGAAGTTCCGTGATTGGTTAGCTGTATTAGCGGAAGATATTTCTTATACGCTACGCACAACACCAAACGCGCAAACACGTGACCGTCGTCGTTCGATTGAGCCGCCAACAACTTGGGTATTTAACGATACTAAAGATTTGTTGGAACGCCGTGTAGCTCGTTTAGAGACAGGTATGGCTTGGGCTGAAGAACCTCCTTCACGTACAACACACATGGTTTCAAATGTGATTGTTGAAGCGACAGAAGTTGAAGGCGAATACGACGTTTACGTAACGTACTTGTTGTACCGTACCCAGAAAGAGAAAGATGTAACAATCTACTGTGGTAAGCGTCACGACAAGATCCGCAAAGTTGACACTGAGCAAGGTTTCGAAATCTTCAACCGTAAGATTACCCTTGATCAGGTGACTTACAACTCACATAACCTGAGCGTGTTCTTCTAATGAATAAGATTTTTGTTTGCCAAGTTGACGAATTAGACGAAGGCGAAGCATTGAAAGTAGATTGCGGCGTGAATGGTATCGATGCGCTTGCAGTATTCAACAACAATGGCGAATTTTTCGCGATGAACGACCGTTGTTCACATGGTAATGCTTCAATGTCTGAAGGTTACCTTGAAGATGATGGCACTGTTGAATGTCCACTTCATTCGGCTCGATTCTGTTTGAAAACTGGTCAAGCATTATGCTTACCAGCAACAGATCCTATCAAAACATTCCCTGTGATTGTTGAAGATGGTGCTTTATACGTAGAGATGGCAGGAGAGTAATCATGGGTTGGCTACAAGGCGAAGTTGCACTTATTACCGGTGGTGGTTCAGGCTTAGGCTGGGCATTGGTTGAACGTTTCTTAGAAGAAGGTGCACAAGTTGCTGTTCTTCAACGTTCTCAATCGAAAGTTGATGCATTGAAAGAACATTTTGGTGACCGCGTGCTTGCGATCGCAGGAGATGTAGCCAGCTATGAGGATAATGTTCGTGCAGTTCAAGCAACTGTAGAACATTATGGCAAACTTGACTGTTTCGTCGGAAACGCAGGTATCTGGGATCATTACGCAGATATCGTCAATACATCGGGTGAACAGCTGGAAAAAGCTTTTGATGAGATTATGGGTATTAACACCAAATCTCTCATCTTAGGTGCCAAAGCTGCACTTGATGCATTGATAGCTTCGGAAGGTTCTATCATATTTACTTTGTCTAACTCAGCACTGTATTCGGCAGGCGGAGGCCCTGTATACACAGCGTCTAAGCATGCTGGCGTTGGGATCATGAAAGAATTAGCCTACGAGCTTGCGCCTAAAGTACGAGTGAACGCTGTTGCTCCGTCGGGTATGAATGTAAACATCAAAGGTGCTGCTTCTTTAGGCCAAGAAAACCTCGGTCTACTCGATGCACGCGATCCTGAGAAGATTGCACGCGGCATGCCGCTCAATTTCTTACCCGAACCTGAAGATATGACTGGTTCATACGTGTTATTGGCTTCTCGTCAAAACAACCGCCCATTAACTGGTGTTTTAATTAATGCTGAATGTGGTCTGGGTATCCGTGGTTTACGACAACCACGTGCTGGCTTCTTTGACGAGATTTAATTCGCCAAAACCGTAAAGGACTTACTCGGCAGCCGTTTTTGGCTGCCTTCCGTTTAGGAGTCACCCATGGCCGTTAAACTTATTTGTGCATCGCACAGTCCCCTAATGGAATTCGCTTCTCCGCAAGAGAAATACAAAGAGGAAAAAGTTCGCGAAACTTTTGCCAAACTCGCTAAAGAAGTTGAAGACTATAATCCAACATTGATCATTACTTTTGGTCCAGACCATTTCAATGGTTTCTTCTATGACCTCATGCCATCTTTCTGCGTGGGTATTCGTGCCAAAGCCGCAGGTGACTGGGATTATGGTAAAGACAATGATCACATCAACGTACCTGAAGAAACTGCAGTGAATTTAGTACGTCGTGTGTTGGATGAAGGTGTTGATGTTGCGTACTCATACCGTATGCAAGCAGATCATGGCGTGACTCAACCATTACATTTCCTATGTGGTGGCAAGCTTGATCGTTATCCAACGATTCCAATTTTTATCAATGGTGCTGCTGCACCGATGCCAACAACTAAGCGTACAGTCGCTTTGGGTCGTGCAGTCGGTCAGTTTATTCAATCATTGAACTTAGAGAATGAACGTGTATTGATTTTGGGTACAGGTGGTCTTTCACATGATCCACCAACACCGCAAATGGGTTCAGTTCCACCTGAAGTGGAAGAGTTCCTGATTGCAGGTCGTAATCCAACTGAAGAGGCACGTAATACACGTCAAGGCAAAATCATTGCTGTCGGTCAAAAACTCGCAGCGGGTGATACTTCTGTCGCAGTGCCTTTAAACCCAGAATGGGATCGTGCATTGCTTGATACTTTCGCCAAAGCTGACTTTGCTGCCATTGAAGCGATGACTGAAGCTGAAATTCGTGTTGAAGGTGGTCGTGGCGGTCAAGAAGTTCGTTCTTGGATGGCTGCTTTTGCTGCACTACATGAAGTTGGCGAATACGACATGACAACACATTGCTACGAAGACATTAGTGAGTGGATTGCGGGCTTCGGCATCGTATCTGCAGAATTGAAATAAGGAACAAACCCATGAGCCAAAATGGTATCGAAACCATCGTTATTGTTGGAGCTGGTCAAGCTGGTGCTAGCGCCATTTTAGAACTCCGTGCGAACAAGTATGAAGGCAAAATCATTTTGGTGGGTGATGAAACACATCTTCCTTATGAACGTCCGCCTTTGTCTAAAGACGTAATTCTAAAACCTGAAGAGACCAAAATCGAAATTCTGTCAGAAGAAAAATTGGCAGAACTCGGTGTTGAACATATTCGTGGCAATGGCGTTGTGAAAATCCATAGCGATGCAAAAACAGTTGAACTGAAAAATGGCGAAATTGTTGCATTTGACAAGTTGCTTCTAGCAACCGGTGGTGCAGCACGCCGTTTACCGAATTTCGATGCGCTGGGTAAACATGTTTATACGCTACGTAACCTAGAAGATTCACAAGCATTGGTGCCTGTATTACAAGCGGGTCGCCGTATTGTATTGATCGGCGGTGGTGTGATTGGTCTTGAGCTTGCTTCTTCAGCACGTTTCAAAGAGTGTCAGGTAACTGTGATCGAAATGGGTCCTATGGTGATGGGCCGCTGTTCACCTCGTATCCTGAGCGAATTCCTGCTTGAACAACAACGTTTGGCAGGGATCGACGTTCGTCTGGAAACCAAAATTGCAGATTGCAAACTGGATGGTGAAGAAGTGGTGATTACCCTTGAGGGTGGTGAAGAACTTCGCGCTGATGCTGTAGTTTATGGTATTGGTATCGTGCCAAATGCACAATTGGCTGTAGAAGCTGGCCTGGATGTTGATTTCGCGATTAAAGTAAATGAAAACTGCCAGACTTCAAATGCAGACATCTATGCAGCAGGTGATGTGGCAACTCAACTTCGTAATTGCGGTAACCACCGTCGTGTCGAAACTTGGGAAAATGCCAACCTGCAAGCAGGGATCTTTGCACGTCATGTGATGGGCGTTGAGCATCCGACACCTAACCCGGCATGGTTCTGGACAGATCAGTTGGACATCAATTATCAGTTCGTAGGTGACATGGCGGCTGCTGAATGGCAAGTTCGTGGTGAAATCAATCCAGAGCTTCGCGCTGAATCATCATTCGTGATGTTTGGTGTGACTGATGGCGTTATTGTCGGCGGTATTACGGTAAATGCGGCAAAAGAAATGCGTCACCTGAAAAAGCTGATCAGCAAGAATGCAGCGTTTGAAGCAGATAAATATTTAGATTTAAGCCAAGATTTACGTAAACTTGTAAAGTAAGCTGAATGTCTAAGATGAGCAGACTTGCGGTAACGTAGGTCTGTTTTTTTATGTCTTTAGTTTTAGCATCGCACTTATAAAGCTATTTTGTAGTCCATGTATATAGTTTTAGCTTATGTAGATCTATTCAACGGTTTTAATCCTCCCCAGCCCTCCTTTTTCAAAGGAGGGAGTAGTCTTTGTGAAGAATGGATTTCGTTTAGATGTTTCCCTCCTCTTTTTTTTAAGAGTGGTTAGGGGAGATTATTGATCGTTTGAAGAGAAGTCCTTATACCCCAAACGATCGGGTGGCATTCATACCGCCTCCAATTTAGTTGATAAAGGGGAGAACAATAATTGGTCTTAAACTTTATTAGTTAATGGTCTTACGAGTAGTTCCAGATCTGAATAGTGGGTTTCAGGTTAAGTCGTTAGAACAATCAAATTTGAGAATGAAATGAAATCTTCACTGCCGCTGACGGCAAGTATATATGCTCTTTTGGTACTGATTTGGGCGACGACGCCGCTCGCGATTGTGTGGAGTGTACAGGAAATACATCCGATGTGGGTGTTGATTATCCGTTACTTCGGTGCATCTATTATTGCGCTGTTTTTGTTGAAATTGATGCGTGATCCTTTGCCGTTTGATGAAACCTCATTAAAAAGTTATGTGGCAGGGAGTTTGAATTTGATTGGCGCACAGTTATTTATTTATCTGGCAGCCAATTATCTCACCTCTGGTTTAATGGCACTGATTTTTGGTTTTTCACCCTTAATTGCCGGTTTGATTGGGCATGTAATTTTAAAAACACATAAATTGGTCGCTTTGCAGTGGTTGGGCATGGCGGTTGCAGTGGGAGGTCTAACTTTTGTCTTTGCAGATTCTGCTGATAGCAAAGTCAATCCAATTGGCGTTGTACTGATGCTAATCAGCATGGTGTCGTATATTAGTTCGATTTTTTGGGTGAAGCAGATTAATGCACCGTTAAAGCCGATGTCTCAGGCAACAGGTTCTCTGATTGTTTCTGCTTTAGGATCGATGCTCATTATTCCATTTATTTGGCAGCATTTTCCAACCGAATTGCCAAGTGGCCGTGCCATGATAGGTTTTGTCTTTACCATGATCATGTCATCCATTGTGGCAATGCTGTGTTACTTCTGGCTTATAAGACGTTTGGCCGCATCAACGGTGTCACTCAGTAATGTGATGACACCTGTCATAGCATTGGTTTTGGGAGCTACGTTGAACAGTGAACATATTAGCTCCAATGCCTTTGTTGGAATCGTGGTCGTGATGTTTGGTATTGTGATGTACTTTTGGAAAGAGTGGAGCGAGCAATATTTTAATAAAGTACGTTGAACCTCGTACATCTAGAGAATTATAAGGAAGCTGCGGCTTCCTTTTTTGTTCTATACCTTTGCGCTAAAGAGCGTGTTTCACATGGAATATGATGGCATTGTCGAAACAATCGACAGTTGGTGTAAAAACAACAAAATAACAAACAACAGCTACAGTCAGTTTGAGTACTATGGAATGAGCTATAAAATCAAATAGATCTGTTTGATAAAAATAAATTTAGGACAATTTTAAATGTCTGAATCTAACAAAATCGTGGTGTATGCAGCGCTCTTCGGCAATTTAGCGATTGCACTGGTGAAGTTTGTCGCTGCCTACATCACGAATAGTTCGGCCATGTTGAGTGAAGCTATTCACTCTGTGGTTGATACTTTAAATGAAATCTTACTGCTCTACGGTATGAAAAAATCGCAGCAGCCAGCAAATGCACGCCATCCGTTTGGCTATGGGCGAGAGCTGTATTTTTGGGCTTTTATTGTGGCGTTGATGGTCTTTGCTTTGGGTGCGATCGTGTCGATTTATCAAGGGGTTAGTCATATTTATCATCCCGAAGAAATGCAAAATCCGATGATTAACTATATCGTATTAGGTATTGCGATTTTGTGTGAAGGGACCTCTTGGTTTGTGGCATTGAAAGCATTTCGTAAAATCAAAGGGAAACAGGGCTATTTTGAAGCATTTCGACGCAGTAAAGATCCGACGACCTTTACCGTGTTATTTGAAGATTCAGCAGCGCTGATTGGTCTGTTTATTGCCCTGATCGGTATCTATTTATCACACGCGCTGAATATGCCAATGCTTGATGGTCTGGCATCAATTCTAATTGGGGTTGTACTCGCTATTTCAGCAATTTTACTTGCACGTGAGACTAAAGGATTGCTCATGGGAGAAACTGCTGATCCACAATTGAGGCATAATGTCTTGATGGTTGCAGAGCAAGATCCAGCAGTGCATTCTGCCAATGGGGTGTTAACAGAGCAGATGGGTGCACATCAAGTTTTGGCATCTTTGAGTCTTGAATTTAAAGATAATTTAACGTCAGATGATATAGAAGCTTGTGTCAACAGAATTGAAGCACAAATTAAACAGCTTCATCCTGAAATTGTGGCACTCTTTGTCAAGCCTCAATCTCGGAAGGTTTGGCTTGAGCGCATGAAAGGTCGTCTTGATCAATAGGTCTGCGAGGTTAAATACTTTGCAAGGTTTGTCAGCATAGTGAATGAATTTTAAATACACATGAATCAAAAAACTCAATCAGCACAGTTTCAAATCAGTACTAAAAGCTGTATGAAACATACGTGGACGAAGCCTGTATTTGATTATCTGGCAACTGACCATTTTAATGGGGAAAAATTCTTTAATACCCTTCAAAATCCAGATGCGTTTACGCGTAAAGATATGCTGAAATGGATCATGACGCGTAAAAGCGATACATGGAAAGTAGATCGTGAGCAAGAATACCAACAGTTTTTTGCTTCTTCGCGTAGCATTCCACACAATCGGCCATTGGCTAAAATGGATGATTGGTTGGTTTGGTTTGTCGGACATGCGACGGTCTTGATTCAAATTGGGCCATATAATTTTTTGACCGATCCTGTATGGGCGGAGTATGCAGGCCCACGTCAAGGGACTGGACCACGACGTGCTTGTCCTGCAGGAATTGCCTTAGAAGAATTACCTACAATTCATGGGGTTTTACTAAGCCATAATCATTATGATCATATGGATTTAGCAACCTTGAATTGGTTACATGAACAATTCGCTATGCCGATTTATACTGGTTTAGGCAATGCTTATTATTTACCCACACATTTCAATGTCATTGAACTTGATTGGTGGCAATCGGAAATGTTTGAAGATTTGCGTATCGTTTATACGCCTGCACAGCATGGTTCAGGTCGTGGTTGGCGAGATCAAAATCATGCCTTATGGGGAGGTTTTTCCATCGTGCATAGTACAGGACATTTCTTCTTTGCTGGAGATACGGGCTATGCCGCGCATTTCAAACAAATCCATACACGCTTAGGTGCACCCCGAGTAGCGTTATTACCGATTGGAGCTTATGAGCCACGTCGTTTAATGAAATATTTGCACATGAATCCCGAAGAAGCTTTTCAGGCGCATAAAGATTTACAGTCAAAATGTTCATTGGCAATGCATTATCGGACTTTTCAGTTGACTGATGAAGCTAGAGACCAACCTGAACATGACTTACATCATGCAATGCGAAAAACATCAAAGTTAATGAATCCATTTTTAACCATGCATGAAGGCAAAAAATTGATTGTTTAAGAATTAATTAAAAGGTAATTGGAATATTTAATGCCAAGAAAAAACCACCTTAAAAGGTGGTTTTTTTATTCAAAGATAAAACTTAAAGCAAGCCTGGATTACCTTGAGCTGGATCAGTTGCACGAGCAGCTTGCGCATCCGCTACAGTTAAGCCTAATGCTTTTGCAACACCTTCACCATAAGCTGGATCACATGCGTAACAGTTACGGATATGACGATATTTGATGAAGTCGAGTGCATCGCCCATTGCGCCAGCAGTGTTATTAAACAATGCTTGTTTTTGTTCATCATTCATTAAGTTGAATAATGCACGTGGTTGACTGAAATAGTCGCTGTCATCTTCACGATAATCCCACAAGTCAGCATCACCAGTAATTTTCAATGGTGGTTCTTTGTATTGTGGTTGCTCTTGCCATTGGCTGAAGCTGTTTGGTTCATAATGCGGTGTTGCACCATAGTTACCATCCATACGGCCTTGTCCATCACGACGGTTGGAATGAACAGGGCAACGTGGTGCATTTACAGGAATTTGGTAATGGTTTACACCCACGCGATAACGTGCAGCATCAGCATAGTTGAATAAACGCGCTTGCAGCATACGGTCAGGTGAGAAGCTAATACCCGGCACCAAGTTACTTGGTGCGAAAGCGGCTTGTTCAACATCTTGGAAATAGTTTTCAGGGTTACGATTGAGTTCGAATTCACCCACCTCAATCAACGGATAGTCGCCTTTAGGCCATACTTTGGTTAAATCAAATGGGTGATAAGGTACTTTTTCTGCATCAAGTTCAGGCATGATTTGAACGTACATTTTCCATTTTGGAAAATCGCCGCGTTCAATTGCATTGAACAGATCGGTTTGTGAGCTTTCACGGTCTTTGGCAATAATCGCTTCAGCTTCAGCATCGGTTAAGTTTTTAATGCCTTGTTGAGTGCGCATGTGGAATTTAACCCAGAAGCGTTCATTATTGGCATTAATAAAACTGAAAGTATGACTGCCAAAACCATGCATATGACGGTAACCATCTGGAATACCGCGGTCAGACATCACAATCGTAACTTGGTGTAGAGCTTCAGGTAGTAAAGTCCAAAAATCCCAGTTATTAGTTGCACTACGCTTATTGGTTTTAGGATCGCGTTTTACTGCTTTGTTTAAGTCAGGGAATTTACGAGCATCACGTAGGAAGAAGACAGGGGTGTTATTACCAACTAAATCCCAGTTACCTTCTTCAGTATAGAATTTAAGGGCAAAACCACGAATATCGCGTTCTGCATCTGCAGCACCACGCTCACCCGCTACGGTAGAGAAACGAGCAAAAAGTTCAGTTTTTTTACCAACTTCTGAGAAAATTTTAGCGCGGGTATATTGGGTAATATCGTTAGTCACGGTAAACGTACCGAAAGCACCAGAACCTTTGGCATGCATACGACGCTCTGGAATTACTTCACGAACGAAATTACCGAGTTTTTCATTAAGCCATAGGTCTTGGGCAAGCAAAGGACCACGTGCACCTGCCGTCATACTGTTCTGATTATCTACAACAGGAGCACCAGCATCAGTTGTTAGGTGGGTGACAGGACATTTTTTAACGTCGTCGCTCATTGAGTATCTCCATTATTATAATCATGTATTAAAGTTGGGAGTTATAACCTTATCAATTGATAACACGCTCAACAGCACATGACATTAACCGTTTTGTTAATTCATTTTAAAGTGACAATGTGACAACAGTTTTTCTCTTATTGTAAAAAATTTTTAGGCAGCAATAAATCGACGAGATATCATAAAACTGTTGTGATTGAAAGCTTAAGAGTCTTTATCTACTCATTTACTCTAAAACTTTATTTAGCTTTTGATAAATGGAAGTATAGTTTTGAACGAATGGTTAATTCTATTGATTAAGTTATTGAATTTATATTATTTATATATTTTGTTTTAATGTTTTATGGGGTGATGGGGTGATGGGGTGATGCTAGTTGGCACACCTATCTTTATTGTTGTCAGGTCAGGTGTTGTCACTCCAGCGTGAATCGATTCCTACATCATATCAACATACTAGGCAACCTTACGTGATCGCATATCGTAGTCGAGGGGGTTAATGGCGAACCCATTTGACCTCGGGGTATATTTTACTCCCAAAAGGATAAGTACTTAAACAAGACTGGACCGTATTGGCATGAGCACATGGCACGACTGTGTGGCTGATACAAGTGCTCCTTCAAGTGATTATACAATGGGCCTGTGTATAGTTTGCAACTAGTCATAGATGGTGCAATCGACAGTTGTTTGAGGCATGGCTATGTAGTGGTTACAACAGATTATCAAGGACTAGGTAAGCCAAAACAGCACCCTTATATGAATGTAGTCAGTTAAGTTTATAATTTGGTGGATTCTGTACATGCACTGCATTCTTGGAAGCCGAAGCAATTTAATAAAGACTGGATGGTGATGGGGGCATAGTCAAGGTGGTGCAGCTGCTATTGCGGTTGCAGCTCAGGGACAAAAAGATGCGCTTGAATTGAATCTTAAAGCTGCAATACCCTTGGCACCGGGTGGTTATCAATATGAATGTATTGCTGAATACGTAGAAACCAATCCAAATCCAGATACCAACGTAGCGGCATTTTTCCCCAGCGTGTTGTTGGGAGCAGCCGAAGCAGATCGATCAATGTAGATCAACAGGTTAGTCCAGATATGCAGTCTTTACTAAATCAGGCCCGTAAACGTTGTTTATCAGAAATAAAAAAATTAGTTAAAATAAGCACCTCAGCCAATCTTTTAAAAAATTCAGACTTAAGGCCATCCCCAAGCTATTTAAAACGGCAGTCGATTGAATATATGACCCTAACCGTAACACTGATGTTTGTTTAAGGCGCCGCAGACCATTTGTCGATCACCTTGGTACTCAAAGTTATTACCAAAAAGTGTGCAAATAAAAAATTGCCAGTAGTCTATCAGGCGATCCCAAATGGCTATCATCGTGGTGCATTAGGCCATAGTCCAAAATATACGGCTGAATTTTTAAAGAGCTTACAACTGGCCAGCATTGCAAAGGCGTATAAATGAGACAAGTAAGCTGGCAATAAAAGCTTAACTTCTAAAGCACTTTTATTGACGGATGAAACAAGTGATGAATGATTTTCTTCTACCGTAAAAATGAATTTCCTAAATATCTAAAATAACTGGTTTAAGAGCCGATTTTTTGTAAATAACATGACTTTATTTTATTCACCGATGCATTTGAAACATCATTAGACTTGTCCGCGAAGTCTAATCGCGCAACATATGAATTATATCTCGCTTTAATTCATCCCACTCCCCAAAATCAGGCTCAATCAATAAAGTTTGCGACACAAAGCCATAACACACCCGCTGCATATTTAAAGCCATCTGTTTGAGCTGTTCATCATCCTGTATAAATGGCTCAAGCATACTGCGCCACATTTGCACCATCATGGCATAACTCTTACGGTAACTTTCAATATCTGAAATCTGCCGTTCTAACAAAAACACCTGTGACCATAAAAACTGCTGTGCTTGAATTTGCTCAATTTGAAAATGAATAATTCGCTCTAAATAAGTCTGAAACTTCAAATCTGTGGATAACTTGATCAAGCTATGTGCATAACTTTTTAAGCTTTCCGCATTGTGTTTCACATGTAAATGAATGGTTAGCGCAATCAAATCTTCCTTTTTAGAAAAATATTCATAGAACGTTCCCAAGCCCACGCCTGCAAGGTCGGTAATTTCCCGAATGGTAATTTGGCTGGCAGGACGCTCATGCAAAAGCCGAACAAAACTGTCCTGTAAGGCTTCTTGCGTCAGTTTGGCACGTGATTGACGTGGCTTACGCCGTATTTGAATGGCTGAATGCTTCATATTTTTAAGCGCGGAAAACCGAACGTCTATGCTTTAAATTTTCTCTATACTGAAATGAAAAGCCAACAAGAACAAGCGGAAAATATAGACGATGAATACATTAGAACAGACATGGATGACGCATCAAATCAGCAACCAATTTGATGAACTGGAAAACTACAATCTATTTTCAAGCGATACGGTTGTACATGAAATCTTAAAGCGCTATGGCAGCCACGATCAGCCGATCTTATGCGAAATGGGCAAAGTCGCAGGTTCGAGTGAATACTTTCAGCATGGGGCTTTAGCCAACAAACATACCCCAATTTTACATGCCTTCGATGCTCGTGGTCGCCGTACTGACTTTATCGAATTTCATCCTTCATGGCATAAATGGATGGGACTCAACCGTCAGTTTGATACCCATGCGCATCCTTTTAATCAGCCTAACTCCAAGACTAAATGGGTGGAATGGGCAGCACGTTTTTATCTCGCAGGTCAGGTCGAGTGTGGCAATTTATGTCCGAACTCCATGACGCTGGGCAGTATTCCCTTAATTCAACGTGAACCTGAACTATGGGCGAAAATTGGCGAGAAACTATTATCGACGGAATATGATGAACGTGATGTACCCATCGCGAAGAAAAAGTCGATTTGGCTCGGTATGGGCATGACCGAAAAGCAGGGCGGTTCGGATGTACGCGCCAATGAAACCATTGCCGTGCCTATAGCAGAAACAGGACGAGGCAAGGCTTATTTGCTCACAGGGCATAAATGGTTTTTCTCTGCGCCGATGTGTGATGCGCATTTGGTGGTGGCAAAAACCGAACAAGATGGCTTGGCGTGTTTCTTTGTACCGCGTTGGTTGGAAGATGGCACGAAGAATAATATTCAGGTGCAACGCCTAAAAGAAAAAGTCGGTAACCGCAGTAATTCAAGCTCGGAAGTCGAATTCAAAAATGCGTGGGGCATTATGATTGGTGAGGCAGGGCGTGGCATTCCAACCATTATTGAAATGGCGAATTACACCCGTCTGACCTGTTCGGTCGGTTCGAGCGCCATGCTGCGTCAAGCTTTGGTGCAATGCATTGCCTATACCCGTCAGCGTCAGGCTTTTGGTAAACATTTGATTGATCAACCGCTTATGCGTGCAGTCTTGGCAGATTTGGCTTTAGAAAGTGAAGCAGCGACGCAGCTCAGTTTCCATTTGGCGCAGTGCTATGAATCGGATGATACTTTGTCTGTGGCATGGAAACGCATCATGACCCCAGCAGCCAAGTTTTGGATTTGTAAGCGTGCCGTAGAGCTAACAGGGGAGATGATGGAAGTCTTTGGCGGCAATGGCTATGTCGATAACGGCATCATGGCGCGCATCTTTAAAGAAGCACCTGTGAATACCATTTGGGAAGGTTCAGGCAATGTCATGTGCCTAGATGTGCTGCGTGCGATTGGGCGTGACCCTGAATCTATTGAAGTGCTGTTTAAAGATTTGGCGAGTACAGCAAGTACAGATGAAAGCTTGCAAACAGAATTGCAGGACTTGTTCAGGTTGTTCCATCAATCACCTGAAGATTTACAATTTATGGGGCGCAGTTTGGTCAGTCGTTTAACGGTACTTGCACAAGCGGTGTTATTGAAACGCTATGCGCCTGATTATGTAGCAAATGGTTTTATTCAAAGCCGCTATAGTGCGAAACATGGGCAAGTGGTGGGCATGCTGGATGCTAAAAAGGTCGATGTAGAGCGAGTATTAGAACGGGCTTTTGCTAGCTAAATACAACGTATTTCCCTCTCTCAATGGGAGAGGGTTAGGGAGAGGGAAATAATGTGGCAAAGCAATTTTTTTATGGCCTTGGGGCTAACTACGCTGTATCAAAAAGCCATAGGAAAGTGCTTGAAAAAATCTAAAAATAGATCAATATATGCACTACAGTACGAGGGTGCTGTATAGGCAAAAAGGTGAATGCAAATGGCAAAGAAAAAAGTCCTGCCTGAAGTTGAAGTTCGCAACTTTGTGGCAAAACACATGAACGATTTTAACAAAAGCCAAACTTTTGTAGATCGAAAGAAAAATGCAAAACGTGGCTATGCAAAGCACAAAAAAGGGGGATATTCGAATGATTATCTCCCTTTTTATTGGTCTGTATTTTTATAATTTAACTGACTATTCGTGTCGCTGATTTCACCATATCACCTAGACCATGAGTCTTAAAGTAATACTCCATTAAGCTTTTCACCATCAGTGGATTATTCATGCTTAAGGCACGATCCAAGAGCTCTTTTGCATCTGGCATCGGCACATGGCAGATGGCTTTACGAACTTTCAGGATATTACTCGAACTCATCGATAGGGTATTAAAGCCCATTGCCATCAGTAAAATAGCGGTGAGTGGATCACCGGCCATTTCCCCGCAGATGCTGATCGGCTTGTCGTATTTATGACATTCTTGCACCAAGCGAGTCAGCGCACGAAGTACGGCTGGGTGTGAGTGTGAATAGACATTGGCAACCCGTGGGTTATTACGGTCAACCGCAAGTAAGTATTGGGTTAAATCGTTAGATCCGACCGAGAAGAAGTCAACCAATTCAGCAAACTCATCGATCTGTAACAGCACACTCGGCACTTCGACCATGATGCCGATTTTGGGTTTGGTAATCTTCACCTGTTCTTCTTCTTGCACCGCTTGCCAGTCACGATCGAGTAAATACAATGCTTCTTCCACTTCGCTGACACTGGTCACCATCGGCAGCAAAATATGCAAGTTGTTCAGGCCAATACTGGCTTTGAGCATGGCACGAATTTGGGCTGAAAAAATCTCAGGATGATCGAGGGTAAAGCGAATCCCACGCCAACCCAGAGCTGAGTTTTCTTCTTCAATCGAGAAATAAGGCAGGTCTTTATCTGCACCAATATCGAGGGTACGCATCACTACGGGTTTATTGGCAAAATGACTGAGCTGTTGACGATAAATCGCGCGCTGTTCTTCTTCACCTGGGAAGCGATCACGCAGCATAAATGGAATTTCAGAACGGTATAGACCGACACCTTTGGCGCCACGTTGTACACCGCGAACTACATCGATCATCAAGCCTGTATTTACAAACAATCGAACCGCGACGCCATCTGGCGTGATGGCATCTTTTGTTTCGTATTGTTTTAGGTCTTTGGCAATTTGCTCTTCTTCTTTTTGAATCTCTTTATAACGTGTGCGTAAGCGACGAGGTGGATTGATGAATACACGACCTTGATGTGCATCGACAATCATTTCGACATCATCGAGGGTGTTAATTGGCAGTTCAGTCACACCGACTACAGTTGGAATGCCGAGGGCACGCGCCACAATCACCATGTGTGAGTTCATGGCACCTTCAGTGGTCACAATCGCTGCGATTTTATCGACTGGGAGTTCAACCAAAGCAGCTGTAGAAATTTCCTCACCAATTAAAATACTTTCATCGGTGATTTCACGGTGACTGGCATCTGCTTCTTGCAAAAAGGCTAAGATACGACGCCCCAGATCTTTTAAGTCTGAGACACGCTCACGGAGATAGTCATCTTCCATCTGTGCAAAGAGCGCAATGTGTTTATCAATGACAATGCGAACAGCACCTTGTGCCCAGTTACCGTCGCGAATTTCACTTTTAATTTCCGCGGGGAGGGCATTGGCATCGAGCATCCGTAAGAACACGCTAAATAATGCCCGTTCTTCAGCCATGAGGGCATCTTGCATTTTTTCATCAAGCGACTGAATTTCTTGGCGAACTGCGTCTATGGCATTGTCGAGTAATTCGAGCTCCTCACTAATGTCATCGGCTTCACGATCAGGGACTGAAGCCAAGTCAGCAGGTGGATATAAGATGACTGCACGACCTAGAGCAATGCCGCCTGAACCTGAAATGCCTTGGAAGGTTTTATAGGCTGGGAGGTTGTTCGGTTTACGAAAGACTTCGATATTCCCGACGGCATGTGCATGGGCAATCACCCCTGAAAGTTGAGCGCATAGGGTCACGAGGAAGGATTCGGCAGCTTCGCTAAAGTCTTGAGGTTCTTTGTTTTGAACCACCAAGACACCCATAACTTTACGGCGATACATTACCGGAACACCGAGGAAGGAATTGTAAATTTCTTCCCCGGTTTCTGGCAGATACATAAAGCGTTCGTGTTTGGGAGCATTGTCTAAGTTGACGATTTCTTCACGTTGTCCAACTAAGCCGACCAAACCTTCACTGGTATGCAAAGAGACATGCCCAACGGCTTCAGGGTTTAAACCCTTAGAAGCCATCAGTAAATAACGATGGTTTCGTTCATCAAGCAAGTAGATTGAGCAGACATCCACATGCATGGCTTCTGCCACTTGATTGACCATTATGTCTAAAGATTCATGCAAACTGGCTGACGCATTAATCTCTTGGACTATGCGTCTTAATGTATCCAGCTGCATGTTCGACATCGTGTCTGCTCCAAAATTTATTCTGCTTTATTTATAACAACACTCATCCTAAAAATCTGCATCCATTCTGCAAATTTTTACGGCTTTTGTGGAAGCTGACTGCAAAGTTCCACCATGGCTTTACGATATACATCGCGTTTAAAATTCACCACTTGTCCTAGTGGGTACCAATAGCTGACCCATTGCCATTGATCAAACTCAGGTGGGTCTGACAAATCCAGCTGAATATGCTGTGCTGAAGCTGTCAGTTTCAATAAAAACCACTTTTGCTTTTGACCAATACAAACGGGGGCTGAATCGGTACGTATATACCGATGTGGCAAACGATAGCGCAACCACCCTTGGGTTTGTGCTATCACCTGGACGTGTTCGGGCAGTAAGCCAACTTCTTCTCTCAGCTCACGGTAAAGTGCCTGTTCGGGGGTTTCTCCATGTTGGATACCTCCTTGTGGAAATTGCCAGGCATTGTGACCAATGCGCTTTGCCCATAAAACTTGTCCAATGTCGTTTGCCAAAATGATCCCGACGTTGGGTCGGAAACCTTCTGAATCGATCATTTGGCTACCTAAATATTGTGTAATTTATGACTTTGCTCACGGGGACGTTTATTTCTGTGTCCATCTCGAAAAAGCAAAGTGTAAAAATGTTAAAATTGTTATGATCTTAACGAATTTCTATCGACTAGCGGAGATAGATTTACAATTTTTTTCTTAAATTTCAGCTTTTACGAGTATTTTCATGAAATTGGCACTGTTTGACCTTGATCACACCTTATTAAATACCGACTCAGACCATTCTTGGGGGGAGTTTTTGGTCAATGAAGGCTTGGTTGATCCAATTCGTCATCGTGCCATGAATGACAAATTTTATGATGATTATAAAAAAGGCCAGCTTGATCCGATTGCTTATAACGAATTTGTATTTGAGTTTTTAACCCAACATGACAATGCCTACTTAACTGAGTTACATCAGTTGTTTATGAAAAAAGTTATTCGTGCGCAAATGCGTCCTGAGGGCTTTGCTGCCATTCAGCGCCATCAAGATGCAGGACATCAATTGGTCGGGATCACCGCAACGTCTGATTTTATTACCGCACCGATTTTTCGTGAATTTGGTATTACTGAAATCATTGCGACCAATGCCGAAGTTGTGGATGGTAAATATACGGGTAAAGTGATTAATACTCCGTGCTACCAAAAGGGCAAATTAGTCCGTTTGAATCAATGGTTAGAAGGTCGTGATGTGACAGAATCTTGGGCCTATTCAGATTCGATTAATGACCGCTTCCTATTGGAATATGCCGATCATGCCTTTGCAATTAACCCAGATGACCGTTTAGA
Organism: Acinetobacter sp. YH12069; assembly: GCF_013419675.1. NCBI lineage: Bacteria > Pseudomonadati > Pseudomonadota > Gammaproteobacteria > Moraxellales > Moraxellaceae > Acinetobacter > Acinetobacter sp. YH12069. The sequence goes on from NZ_VOZS01000014.1 coordinate 65,236, forward strand.
AGTCCTTGCAAAAGAACAAGGTTGGGACATTCAAGACTGGTCAATTCAAGCCTAAAAATAGATATGATAAAAAAGCATCATTAGATGCTTTTTTATTTGACGTCCTTTTGATTAAACTTCAGCTCACTAATTTGAACTATCGCTCTATATGCAGACAGAAGCTTCTTTTAAACATTTAATTCAAATCTTTATAGGGCCACGTGCTCAATCTTATTTAAAGTTCATAGAACAACAAGGTGGGCAGAACAGTGGCCTGAGTTGGGCGGGGTTAATTTTTGGGCCCTATTGGTTACTCTATCGGAAGATGTATCGCTATTTCTTCTTATTCTTTGCGGTTGGTTTTTTGATTAGTATGTTGGCACTCATCATCGGAGTGCCTGATCAAGTCTTGATGGGGCTAGCATTGATTCCTAACCTCATACTCGCTGGCATCGGAAAGCGGCTTTATAGCGATTTTGCGGTGCAAAAGACCAAAGCCTATATGCAGCAGCCGAAATATAGTGAACAGGTGTTTGCTGAAGAAGGCGGAGTGAACTGGGGGCTGCCTTTATTGTTGGTATTTATTCAATCTGTCGTGATGATTATGCTCAGTTTGCCTTTTATTCAATTTTCACCGCTATAGAATTCTGTAATTGAGTGCGTGTTCGTTCCGTGTTATATCCTTAAAACAGAAATTTTGTATCCATAAACAATAAGTTTTAACACGGAGAATGACAATGAGTGTACGTCCACGCATGACTCATCTATTTGAACAACTGGGTTTAGATTCGAGTGAAGACGCGATTGCTTTATTTATCGTGACGCATCAACTCAGTGCCCAAACTAAAATTACCGAAGCAGATTATTGGACAGATGCTCAGCGCCAGTTCTTGGCCGAAAAAATTAAGTCAGATGGTGAGTGGGCGATTATTGTCGATCAATTGAATGAATCATTACATGAAGATTCATTGACGAAATAAAACCCACAGGTCTTCCTTGGTTTTTTAATGGGATCGGCTGAAATAGGCGATCCCATTTTTAATGCAAAAGAAATTTAAGCGACTATTCAACATATAGAAAATTATTCGCTTTTTCTAAATGCTTAAACAGATGAATATAAAAAGCCACCATAGCAGTGGCTTGATTAATAATTGAATTTTGTAGGCAAAAAAATGAATTAGATGTGTTTCATCAATTCAACCAGCTTTTGTGCAGCAAGTGACTGAGTACGGCCTGGGTGCCATACCATGCCCAATTGACGATTCATGTTTGAAGGTAAATTCAGTTGTTTTAAATCTTGGTTCAATAAGGTTTTAGGAAGGACTGACCAACCAAGACCAATGGAAACCAACATACGAATCGACTCAAGTGAGTTATTGCTCATGGTGACTTTGGGCTTGAGTCCATACTTTTCAAACTCAGCTAAGGTAATTTGACTGGTATAGGTTTGCGCCGCAGGCAATAGACTTGGGTATTGGATCAAATCTTCTAAGGTTAAATGCTCAACTTGCGCCAAAGGATGGAAAGGTGCAACCACGAATACCAGTGGATCATTCCATGTCGTGATGTATTTTAAACGGCTGTCACCTTGTGGTGGTAAAGTCAAAAATGCCAACTCTAAGTCGCCAGCCAAAACTTGCTCATGGGCTTGTTCAGAATCAACAAAGTGTACATCTAAGGTCACTTCTGGAAACTGTTGTACATATTGACGCAAATGCGCCGGTAAATGGTGTAAGCCGATATGATGGCTGGTGCCAATTTTCAGTTTACCTTGAACCTGACCTTGCTCATGGCTGAGCGTATGGTGAATATCACCCAATTCATTCAGCCAGCTTTTTACTTTTGGCAAGAGAGAGTTTGCTGCATGCGTCGCTTGAACACCACGACCCGCGGATTCAAAAAGTTTGACACCGAAGTATTCTTCTAAACTGTGAATACGCTTGGTCACAGCAGGTTGCGTAATGAAGAGCTGATCTGCTGCCAAGGAGATCGAACCAGTTTCCATGACTTTTACAAAGGCTTCAAAGGCTGCGAGATTCATCTTCATTCCTATAAAGAATTTTTATGCGTAGTCTCATTGTTATAATATTTTAAGAATAAATCAAAGGAAAAGTTGTATCTTTTGATTTAAAACTAGGCGTTCAAGCCAGATGACCCTTTAAATCTGAGGGGATTTTCAGGGTTCAATAGTGTTATTTGAGTGCTTGATTGTTGCATGATTTAAGATGGAGCTGTGACGTTTTTAGCTCAAATGCGTTGTTACAAAGTTGTTTTTTAAACCGAAACCAGAGTTATGCATAATATAAAAAATACACGGCTGGAAAGTACGTCAACCGTTTAAATTAAAGAGGAGCGATGGCTTTTCTTTTTAACTCGGCATTGAACTAAAACAAAAAATGAACTCAAGTTTTGATGGCTTGGGGGACATACTTTCATTGAATAATTAAAGCAACAGGTACAGTCAAGGCGGCATCGATTAGCGATGGCGTACCTCACAGGGAGAAGGCGATGGATATTAAACACATTAAAAATTTATTGGATATTTTTGAAGGGACAGTCGAAAAGCGCTGTGCAATATATGAAATCGCAGATGACGAAGACGACGAAAACCGTGCAGCTGCCGAGTGTAATGCGGCAAAAAACAAACTGATTCTTGCGATAGAACAATTGATCGAGGCGCATGATCAGCTGGTCTTACAACAAAAACCCAAGCTTTGATGATCTGTCTACAATTGAATCTATAGGATGAAATGAATAGAAAGTTAAAGTGGATAGAGTAAAAGAACGTTTTAAGGTCATTAAAAAAACCACCGTGATGGTGGTTTTTTTACAAGGAGCAGGATTGGATTAAGCGGGGATATTTTCCTCTACAGCTTTATCTTTCTTTTCCCATGCTTTTTCGTGGAAGAAAAAGGCAACCGCTTGAACAGTTGGTTCAAGTAAACTTAAGGTAATGGCCATTGCAATACTGCCTGTCACGTAATAACCAACCAACATCGCAACCGTGATATGCATAATGTAATAGCTCAAGGTTTTTTTGAACATGCGCTGATTATTTTCGACGAACTTGTTAATGTGTGCCATGAGAATGCTCCTTGTTAAATTGATAAATCTTGGCAATGAGTTAATAATAATGATTCTTATTTGCAATGTAAAAGAGAAAATTCAATTTATGATCATTGAATTTCTAAATCACTGCTTAAAAATGGCAGAAAGTGATCAAAAAGTCGGAGAAAATTCTAAAGTTTCATCTGCTGAAAGTATTGAAGTGAGCGTGTTTTGAACGCATCAATGGTGATTAAAATGCAGCGGAAATCAGCAGTTAAATATCATTCCTATAAGTTTTTAAACTAATAAAAATGATAAATTAGATTTATGTGAATACGTGGTTATAATCGATTTAACGAAAGAATTTACCCAGTCCAGTGGAGCAAATCGACATGGCAGGCGAAACCCAAAAAGCGGAAACCCAAATAAAAAAAACCTTGTATGACAAATTGTGGGATGACCATCTAGTAAAACAACGAGATGATGGCTCTTCATTATTGTATATCGACCGTCATTTATTGCATGAAGTGACTTCTCCACAAGCCTTTGAAGGGCTACAACTTGCAGGTCGTAAACCATGGCGTTTAAGCGCTAACGTGGCAACGCCAGACCATAACGTACCTACGTCTACTAAGGAGCGTGCTGAAGGTATTGCGGGTATTGAAGATGATACCTCACGTATCCAAGTGCAAACTTTAGATGACAACTGTAAAACCTTTAATGTTGCCCAGTTTGACATCAACGATGTACGCCAAGGGATCGCGCATGTAGTTGGGCCTGAACAAGGTTTAACGTTGCCGGGTATGACCGTGGTGTGTGGTGATTCACATACTGCAACGCATGGTGCATTTGGCTGCTTGGCACATGGTATCGGCACATCTGAAGTTGAACATGTGTTGGCGACTCAATGCTTAGTTCAAAAGAAAATGAAGAACATGTTGGTGCGTGTTGACGGTCAATTGGGTCAAGGCGTAACTCCTAAAGACGTGGTTTTAGCAATTATCGGTAAAATCGGTACGGCAGGTGGTACAGGTCACGCAATTGAGTTTGGTGGTCAAGTATTCCGTGATATGTCGATCGAAGGTCGTATGACGGTGTGTAACATGGCGATCGAAGGTGGCGCGCGCGTGGGTATGGTGGCTGTCGATGACAAAACCATTGCCTATGTAAAAGACCGTCCATATGCACCGAAGGGCGAACAGTGGGATGCTGCAGTAGAATATTGGAAGACTTTAGTGTCTGATGAAGGCGCGCATTTTGATACTGTTGTGGTGTTGCAAGGTGAAGAGATTGAGCCACAAGTGTCTTGGGGGACTTCTCCTGAGATGGTGATTCCTGTATCTCAAGCAGTGCCAACTTTAGAACAAGCTAAAGATGACGTACAGCGTAATGACTGGACACGTGCATACAACTACATGGGCTTAGAAGCGGGTCAGGCATTGGCTGATATCCAGTTAGACCGCGTATTCATTGGTTCATGTACCAACTCACGCATCGAAGATATCCGTGCAGCGGCTGAAGTGGCCAAAGGCAAAAAAGTGGCGGCATCGATTAAACAAGCCATGGTGGTTCCGGGTTCAGGTTTAGTTAAAGCACAAGCAGAAGCAGAAGGCTTAGATAAAATCTTAATTGAAGCAGGCTTTGAATGGCGTGAGCCGGGTTGCTCAATGTGTTTGGCAATGAATGCTGACAAGTTGCAACCGGGTGAGCACTGTGCATCAACGTCTAACCGTAACTTCGAAGGTCGTCAAGGTAATGGTGGTCGTACGCATTTGGTGAGTCCAGCAATGGCAGCAGCTGCGGCAATTGCAGGTCACTTCGTTGACGTTCGTACATTCTAGTTTAAGCCCTCATCCCAACCTTCTCCCTGAGCCATATCATGGCGCAAGAGAAGGAGTTCCCTCTCCTTTTAGGAGAGGGTTAGGGAGAGGTCACGGATTCAGTGAGAAATAAACATGAAAAAATATACCGTTGAACAAGGTATCGTTGCACCATTAGACCGTGCCAATGTTGATACAGATTTAATTATTCCAAAACAGTTTTTGAAATCTATTAAGCGTACAGGCTTCGGAGCCAACTTATTTGATGAGTTGCGCTATTTGGATGAAGGCTATTTAGGTCAGGACATTTCAAAACGTCCGATTAACCCCGATTTCGAATTGAACAAACCGCGTTATCAAGGTGCGTCGATTTTGATCTCTCGTGCAAACTTTGGTTGTGGTTCGAGCCGTGAGCATGCGCCTTGGGCATTAGAAGAATATGGTTTCCGTACTGTCATTGCACCAAGCTATGCGGATATTTTCTTTAATAACAGCTTTAAAAATGGCATGTTGCCAGTGATCTTGTCTGAAGAGATCGTCGATCAGTTATTTAAAGAATGTGCTGCATCTGAAGGCTATCAATTAACCATTGATTTGGCTGCGCAAGAAGTACGTACACCGAGTGGTGAAGCATTTACATTTGAAGTCGATCCATTCCGTAAACACTGCCTATTGAATGGCTTGGATGATATCGGTTTAACCTTACAAGCAGCCGATGATATTCGCGCTTATGAAGAAAAAACCAAAGCATCTCGCCCTTGGGTATTTGCAGAAATTAAAGCTTAAGTCAGTGTCACTGTAGAACTTCTTAGTAGTCAGTCGGCTTAAGTCTTGCTAATATCAGGCGAAACAAAATTTATACGTTAGCCAGAATTTATCAGGTTGGGTTCGAAAAATGAAAAAGTTCTTCGGTCAGCTGGTTGTAACGGGAGCGCTGTTCGCAACGCTCTCTGCCTGTCAAAGCTTTGACACGGCACGCATTAAAAATGTGAAAGAAACTGAAAGTACAAAAAATAATGCTCTGATTTACTGTGCAGGTACAGCGCATTGTGAATTTGAGCGTTTTGATCAAATACAGGTGGTTGATCCAAATAATCAACATGTACAACGTGCTGCGATTAAAGCAGGCATTGTACGGTTGAATGGTCGTTCATTGTCTGAGCCTAATCCTTTGTATTTGTCTGTACCTTCAGGTCAGCATGAAGTCGTGATTCGCTATTATCCAATTTCTCAGGAAAAAGCAGAGCGCTTGCATGTCATTCACAACTTTAGGTCCAAACACGAGTACACCTTTAAAATGTACCGTGAGCGTTCAAAAAACACAGGCAGTTTACTAGATAAATCTGCGCCTGATCCGCTCTGTGTAGACTTAAAGCAAGGTGCAAAAACGATTCGACGTTTCTGCCGACCCTACAATGTCCTCACAGGACTTGGTGAGTTTGTAGAAAAGAAACTTTAAATCCGACTGGTAATCAAGCCAGCGTATAAATGGAAAGACTCATGTCAAAACATATTTTGATTTTACCAGGTGATGGTATTGGTCCTGAAATCGTGAAAGCGGCTGAACAAGTGCTGACACGTGTAAACGAGAAATTCAACTTAGGTTTGACTTGGGAACAAGGTCTTTTAGGTGGTGCAGCGATCGACGCGCACGGTTCACCTTATCCAGAAGTAACAGCAGCACAAGCGAAGACTGCTGATGCGATTTTATTGGGTGCAGTGGGTGGTCCTAAGTGGGATACCATTGAGCGTTCAATTCGTCCAGAACGTGGCCTATTAAAAATTCGTTCAGAATTAAATTTATTTGCCAATTTACGTCCAGCAATTCTTTATCCGCAGCTTGCAGATGCGTCGAGCTTAAAACCTGAAATCGTAGCAGGTTTGGATATCTTGATCGTACGTGAGTTAACTGGCGGGATCTATTTCGGTCAACCACGTGGTATTCGTGAACTCGAAAACGGTGAAAAACAAGGTTTCAATACTGACGTATATGCTGAATCTGAAATCAAGCGTATTGCCAAAGTTGCTTTTGAAATGGCGAACTTACGTGGTGGTAAGGTATGTTCAGTGGATAAAGCCAACGTACTAGAAGTGACTGAGCTTTGGAAACAAACTGTAACTGCGTTAAAAGAAGAGCAGTATCCTGAAATTAACTTGTCTCATATGTATGTTGACAATGCTGCCATGCAATTGGTCCGTGCGCCAAAACAGTTTGATGTAATCGTGACAGGTAACTTGTTCGGCGATATCTTGTCTGATGAAGCGGCGATGTTAACCGGTTCTATCGGCATGTTGCCATCGGCTTCTTTAGATGAAAATGGTAAAGGTATGTATGAGCCTTGCCACGGTTCAGCGCCAGACATCGCAGGTCAAAACATTGCGAACCCATTAGCTACAATTCTGTCTGTTGCTATGATGCTACGTTATACCTTCCGTGAAGAAGCGGCGGCAAAAGCGATTGAAGATGCAGTAGGTAATGTCTTAGATCAAGGTTTACGTACAGGTGACATCATGTCAGAAGGCAGTACTCAAGTCGGTACTGTTGAAATGGGTCAAGCTGTAGTTTCTGCATTGAACTAATGGCGAATCAAAAAACGCAGCGTTTATGCTGCGTTTTTTTGTGCCTAGAAATTATCAATCCTAGAATTGATGCGCTAACAGGTGCGACCAGTTAATCGGACATCAGTTGCAATATTATGCTTTATGCGAAATTGAATAAGGCAGTTTAACTCAACCTCATAGCGTGTATTTCCACTGGGAATCGGCACAGCAGCGCCGCTGCCCATGCGCATCGCAGGATTTTCCGCCATCGGTAAAGGAATACTGATCGGGCGTGTAACACGATAACGAAGGTAGTCTGAACTGACCTCTACGGGAGAGGTTCTTTGATAGCCGAGTTTGCTGAGATTAAGTTCTGCTTGAATCGTTTGGCTCGATTGACCAATAAATGAGGCTAAATAGCGTTCACGTTCAACGGAGGATATCGTTGATGTCGTGCTACAGCCAGCCAACAATACGATGCTTAGAACGTATCCCATGCTCAATATTGGGCGAATAAAACGCTGATCTTTGTAAACCTGATGTTCTAAAATAAATTCCATGGGTTAGTTCCTCACGAAATAAATTCAGTTTAGTCAGTTCGGTCTGTATAACACTGTAGTCATTTGATACACGGTCATCCGAGCAAGATTAGCCTCTAGGATTCTCATGCAGGATCAACAAGCTCTGCCAACATAGTCAATGGATTCAACTATTTGATTGCGTAATTTGAACTCGATTTTACATTCCATATCGACAGTGACACCACCTTTAGACGGCGTTGGGATAGGGGCGCCCATGGCTATACTGGTGCCGATATTTGGTGTACCAATCGGGATTGGCATCGAGCGTAAAATGGTATAACTGAGTTTTTCGTTGCTTTGTACGGGTGCTCCCATCACTTTATAGCCCAATTGACTCAAGTTGAGCTCTTTACGAACTTGATCAGCTGGCTGTCCAATATAGTGTTGTAGGGATTGATTGAGTTGCTTTTGGCCTGTCGTGGCGCAAGCAACACAAAAGATAGCACCGACTAATCCTAGATGTTTCATATGATTTTATGTCCTTATATTTTGAATTTTATAATCGAATTTTTATGTTTTTAGACTGTAAAGGAAAGCAAATTTGCAGTCAATTTTTATCATTGTATTGAAATAAATACAAAAAAAGCCACTGATAAAGTGGCTTTTTCGCTTCGCTAAAACTTAGCGCGCACGGTAAGTGATACGACCCTTAGTCAAATCATAAGGTGTCATTTCTACTTTAACACTGTCGCCAGTCAAAATACGGATATAGTGTTTACGCATTTTGCCAGAGATGTGAGCAATCACTTCATGACCGTTTTCTAAACGTACACGGAACATAGTATTAGGAAGCGTCTCGGTGACAACGCCTTCGAACTCGATGAGTTCCTCTTTATTGGCCATAGCCTACCTGAATGAATAAATTAGCAAGGCGCAAATTATAGTCAATTTTTTTTCAGAATACAAGCCGTAAAAGGCTTTGAACTGATCGACTGTCAGTAAAATAAGCGAACAATTTAGTTAAATATTTTCAACAAAAAATGTGCAGTAACTGTTGTCAGTTTGGTCAATCGCAGTTAATCTAAAATCAATCTTTTTAGGTATAAATGAAGTACATACAAGGAAGGTTCTGGAGTGGGTCAGCTAACTGATGCATCTGTTGTGTTGCGTTTAGGGTATCAAGCGATTCGTCGTGCCGGATTGCCAACAGAAGAAATTTTAACAAAAGCGGGTGTGGCATTAAATCAGGTTGAAACCAATGACCGTACCCCATTGAATGCACAATTTGCATTCTGGGTGGCTGCAGAAGAAGTCAGTAAGGATCCTGATATTGGTTTGCATCTGGGAGAGCATTTGCCTTTATATCGAGGGCAGGTGATTGAACACTTATTTATTTCATCTGAGAATTTCGGTGAAGGTTTAAAGCGGGCTTTGGCCTATCAACGCCTCATTAGCGATGCCTTTCATGCGCAATTGGTGATTGAAGATGACCGCTGCTATTTGACCAATGGTCATCAGTCTTGGGCAGAAAATATCGTGAATCGTCATTTTTCTGAATGCGCGATGTCGGGTGTTTTGCGTTTCTTTAAGTTTATTACTGAAGGGCGTTTTCAGCCAATTTATATCGACTTTAACTTTAGTCAGGGCGCGCCAGATGATGAGTATTTCCGTGTCTATGAATGCCCTGTGAGTTTAGGGCAGAAAGAAACCCGATTATATTTTGATCCGGCTATTTTAGAGTATCAATTGTGGCAGGCAGAACCTGAGTTATTACAATTGCATGAGCAGTTAGCGATTGAAAAACTTCAGGAGTTGGCGCGTTATGATTTGGTTGGTGAAGTTCGCCGTGCTATTGGTTCAACGCTTGAAAGTGGTGAAACCACACTCGAAACGGTCGCTGCACAGCTCAACATTACCCCACGTCGTTTACGGACTCAGTTGTCAGAAGCCAATACCAGTTTTCAGCAAATTTTGTCAGACTATCGCTGTCGTTTGGCTAAAAAATTATTGGCCAATACCAATGAAAGTGTGGAGCGCATTGTTTACTTAACGGGTTTTTCTGAGCCAAGTACGTTCTATCGCGCATTTAAACGCTGGACCAATGAAACGCCCGTGGAATACCGTAAGCGGAAGCAGCGTTAAGGTTGATCTTCGATAAAATCCTTCCCTAAACAGAATCCCCCCTTTGAAAGGGGTACTTTCATTTTTAGAACCTAGCAATGGCGAAAATGACACTCATCCCTCTGTGAAAGGGAGGTTGGGAGGAATTTTTTATTCAGGCATATTTAACCAATGAGGTCCCAGCGGAACTTGAGGAAGTTCAAACTGTGCTGGATAGTCTGCATGGATAAAATACAGCCCATCGGGCGGTGCGGTGACACCAGCTGCTTTTCGGTCTTCAGCCGCAAAAATGTCGTCAATATGGTCAACGTCATACATACCTTGCCCAATTTCCAATAAACAGCCCATTATGTTACGCACCATGTGATGTAAAAAACCATCGGCCTGAATATCTAGGACCAAGTAGCATCCGTGTTGGATCAGACGGCAATGGCTGACATGACGAACAGGCTGATTGGACTGACAGGCTGCGGCACGGAAGCTTTCGAAATTATGAGTGCCTTCAAATTTGGCCGCGGCACGTTGCATTTTTAGCACATCTAGCTTGGCATAAACATGAGTCACTTGCTTGTGCAGTAAAGCTGGACGTTGTGGATTGTTATAGACCACATAGCGATAACGACGTGCTTGCGCTTTAAAGCGGGCATGGAAGTCCTGATCCATTTCCTTAATCCATTGGATGGAAATATCACGGGGTAATTGGCTATTGCTGCCCATTAACCATCCACGAATGGGACGAATCGCCTGAGTATCGAAATGTGCCACCATATTGGTTGCATGGACACCAGCATCTGTTCGGCCAGCACCGTGCAACATGATTGGCTCATTGGCCACTTTACTGAGGACGGTTTCAATGGTTTCTTGCACGCTTGGTACGCCCGGTTGCTGAGTTTGCCAGCCCTTGTATTGCATGCCACAAAACTCAATCCCAATCGCAAAACGTTGCATAGTTACCTCAAATGACTTAATCGTTCCAATGCGCAGTCCAGTCTGCGTCACTGCCGTATTGTAAATACATTTTCAAACATTTGGCATAAAGATCTGCATGCCCCAAACAATTACTCAGTAAAATTCCGCTGTCTTTGACCCAGTCACTCACAGCATAGCGCTGATCTATACCGCCATGAACAACCTGTGTACTTAAGATAATTTTGCAATTTTTTTGTTGTATGGCTTTCAATACATTGAGTAATTCAGCATCAACGGCAATGTTGCCTGTGCCAAAACCTTGCAGAATCAAAACGTCTGGCGTGTGTGTAAGCAGAGTCGTTAAATTTTGACTGTGTAGCTTGGTTGCAATCGGTTGCCACATCCAATTCAGGCAATTGAAATGAGCCGCTTTGTCTAAATCATTGGCCTGAACAATATAAGGCGATGTCAGCATTGAAAGTGGCTGTGTGGCTGGCAGCCCATCAAAGGCTTTCAGATCGGTTGTATGCACTTTCAGTGCGGATTGAGCATGCATCAATTGATGGTGAAAGGCCAAATAAACCCCAACACTCAATTGATGTACCGATTCCAATGCAAAATTTAAATTGTCGATGGCATCGGTAAATTCACGGGTGTTGTCACCAGCCACATTAAACAGCGGATATTGGCTGCCTGTTAGCACGATATGAGCAGACTGTCCCATAAAGTGTGCAAGCACTGCGCTGGCATAGCTAAGCGTGTCTGTGCCATGAATAATTACGAAATGCTGAAATTGTTGTAATTGTAAGCTTTGAATTTGTTGGATCAGTGCCAGCCAGTCGGGTGCGGTACAGGCACTACTGTCACGAATGACAGGTGCGACAAAACATTCAATGTTAAGGTGCAGTGGCAGGACATGCTGTAATTTAGGTAAAAACGCATTCGCTGGCATGGGGCTTAAAGGTTCACCGATACAACCAAAGGTACCACCCATATAAATAAGAGCAATTTTTTTCATCATAAAAAAAGCAGCCTTGAAAGACTGCTTTAGTTTAAATCGCTTTTGCTTAAGATGCGATTTGATTCAGTAACTGATCTGCTTGTTGACGTTGAGATGAAGAAAACTCAGCCTCTTTTTCAGTTAAAATTTCACGTGCAGCGTCATAAGCACCCAGTTTGATGTATTGCGCTGCCAATTCAAGATTCAATTCAATTTCATTGACTTCAACCAGTTCAGGGAATGATTGAACCAATGGATCATTTTGGTCTGTAGCAGATGGGGTTGACGGTGTGCCTAAACCGCTAATGTCAAAACTCACACCACTTGAAGCAGGTGCGGCAGGTTTAATTTCAGGCGTAGACTCAAGGTTAATCTCTGTTGCAGGAGCAACAACCGCTTCTTCTGTTTTTGCTATTTCAAAAGCACCTAAGTCAAAGTTTAAGGTTGGAGCTTCAACTTTGTTTTCTTCTACCTCTGGTGTTTCTGTTGTAAATGAAAAATCTAAAGGCTCGATTTTATCTTCTACAGTTTCTGTTTTGGTTTCAGCCGCAGCTTCAGTGCTTGGGGCAAAGTCCATTGCAAAATCAATCGGTTTGATTTCTTCAACGGCAGGAGATGGCTGAGCAATCTTTTCGGTTTTCGGTGTCGCTTCAAGTGCAGGTTCTGGTGAAATTGAAAGCGTGTCAAATTCAAGCGGCTGTATTTTTTCAGCAGGAGCACTTTCAACTGGGGTAGAAATGTCTGCTTTTGCAGGCGTTTCAGTGGTGAAATTAAAATCTAGTGGTTTAATTTCGGCTGCTTTGGGCTCAACAGGTGCAGCAGTTGAACTTTGCATTAAAGCATCAAAATCAGAGGTATTTTGAGCTTTTGATGGAACCTCTTCAGTGATCGGTGATACAAAGTTAATGGCATCATCTTTCACATTTTGAGAATTTTCAAACTCTACTTTTTTTGCTTCAGCTTGTTCTAAAATTTCATCGAGTTCAAGTGAACGAATATGGCTCAGCAATTGGCTGATGGCAAATTCGTCTTTTTGTAAAATGTGAATATCTAATAGATATAGATATAACTCATGTTGTGAGTTGTCACGTTTTAATGATTGATTAATTTGCGCTTCAGCAGAAAAGAAATTACGTTCCGCAATTAATTTTTCAATTTTACCACGAGCATCGGTCGTTAACGGCGTCATTGATTTTTTTTCAATGACACTGCTTTCAACCACTTGAGTTTTCTTCGGAGTCGCTTTGGCCGAAACACCCGTTTTCTTGGTTTTAGTGGATGTTGGTTTGGCTTTATCTGATTCTTGACCTTTTTGGCGTTTGTTTAAAAAAACCAATACGATCACTAAGATCACTAATGGAATCACATAAATCAGCATGTTTTAACCCCTTGGAGATAGAGCGATATACAGTTGCACTCATCCCTATAAAATCTTGATTGGTAACGTTTTAGTTTATTGGCTTCTTTTATCTGCTTGTTGAGCTTTCAACTGTTGTTGCAATTGGGCAAGACGAGCATTTAATAATTGAATTCTGTGATCCTTTTGATTTAGCGCCAATTCTAATTGAGTTACGTTTCTCTGTAATTTAACGGTTTTTTCACGAGATGTCATAACTTTTAATGACAACTCTTTCGAAGTTTTATTCTTTTCTGCTGCACTGTTGGCAGAAGATTGTGCCGAATCTTGCGCTTTCTCTGCAACCAGACTCATTTCAGCTTGATTTAAGCGGTATTTGGTTTTGCCTGACTGCTTCGAAGGCACTTTGGTAAGTTCTGTAGCAGAGACTTTGACAGGCTGTTTTGCTTGCTGCATACCATGCAGATTTAAGGCAGCACCACGGCGCAGACGGTTGACATCGCCTTGAATGAATGCATGTTCGTTACTGTTTTTAATCTGTTGCATGACTTCAGAAACAGGGCGGTTTTGTTCTGTCGCAATACGTGAGGCAATCCCCCAAAGGCTTTCATTCGAGCGAACCACATATTTTGCCGCTGGTGTTGCTGTCGATGCAGCTGCAGTACTTGTTGGTTTTGGTGTAGATGTTGTTTGAGCTGTCGTTGTTGGATTTTCACGTTTCTGTGCTGCCTGTTCCGCAGCAAATTTTTGTGCCAATGGGTCTTGAGATCTTGCAGTTGATGCTGTTGCAGCTTGCATTTCTGAACTGACAGAACCGGTCGAATTGGTTTTTGTAACTTGCGAAATTGATGTTTCAGCACCTGATGAAGTACTTGCGCTATTTTGCTCCGCAGGTGCAACGCTATAATTTTGCACATGCGTGACAGGTTCAATCGCAACAGGCGTTGACGTTGCTAATTGTGCTAACTTCGGCGGTGTTTTGGTGCTGAGTAATAAGGGTTGTTCTGCAGCTACAGGTGCTTTTGCGGTGTAAAGGGTGCTAACAGGTAAATTTAAGGCAATTTCTTTTTCATTTACGATCACAACAGGTGCTAAAGCACGCTCATTGGCACGGGTTTGAGTCGCATTCGACGGCGCTGGATTGCGTTTTAATGGGGTACGAATTTGTTGCAGGCGTGAAGCATTACCTTCTTTAATATTGACAATAAAATTAAGCTCAGCCTCGGTCACTGGACGCGAAGAGGTAATGGTAATTACCCCATTGCCCGCACCATCACGACGCGTGAAGAAGTTTAAATGCCCCGGTGGTTGATGCCCTGTACCCATACTCAATAAATCCTCTGCCGTGGCTAAACTTGCATTGAGCGGCACAGATGTATTTGAGTGGCGAAAATGAATCTCAGCGTACAGCAATTCCCCGGGTGCTGACTGGACTTGTACAGGATCAATGCTGATCGCTTGAATGTTTTGAGATGCAATAACGGCTAAAATGGCGATCTTTAATTTGTTATATACGGTCATCTTAATCTTTAGCTCGAATATATGTCGCATGGCGAAAATTATAGATTAGCGAGTTGTCGAAGAATTGTAAAATATTTACACGACAGTTACATAAAAAAGCCGATCAATTGTGATCGGCTTCTTATTCAGAGACTTAAAAATGCTTAAGCATTTTTATAATCAATGAGAATTCTTAGCATACGACGTAAAGGTTCAGCAGCACCCCAAAGCAATTGGTCACCCACAGTGAATGCACCTAGGTATTCTTTACCCATATTGAGCTTACGTAGACGACCAACTGGAACAGACAAGGTGCCAGTTACAGCAACAGGAGTCAGATCAGTCATTGAAGCTTCACGCGTATTCGGAACCACTTTAGACCAATCGTTGGCACTTGCGATGATATCTTCGATTTCATCCAGTGGAACATCTTTACGAAGTTTTAAAGTCAATGCTTGTGAGTGACAACGCATCGCACCAATACGGACACAGTGTCCATCGATTGGAACGATTTGCTGGTTGCCTAAGATCTTGTTGGTTTCAACTTGACCTTTCCACTCTTCTTTCGACTGACCGCTTTCAAGCTGTTTGTCGATATAAGGAATGAGAGAACCCGCTAAAGGCACACCGAAGTTTGCAGATGGGAAACCTTCGCCACGTTGTAACTGTGCAATTTTAGAATCAATATCTAAAATTGGTGAACGTGGGTCATCTAGCAAGTCTTTGGTGTTGTTATACAAGTAGCCCATACCTGAAATCAGTTCACGCATGTTTTGCGCGCCTGCACCAGAAGCCGCTTGATACGTCATAGACGTTGCCCATTCCACTAAATTATTTTGGAATAGACCGCCTAAACCCATCAGCATAAGTGAAACGGTACAGTTACCGCCCACGAATGTTTTTGTACCTTTCACTAAGCCGTCTTTGATTACGTTCATGTTTACTGGGTCAAGTACGATGATCGCTTCATCATCCATACGTAAAGTCGATGCAGCATCGATCCAGTAGCCATTCCAGTTTTCTGCTTTAAGCTTAGGGAAAACTTCAGTCGTATAATCGCCACCTTGGCAGGTGATAATGACATCCATTTGCTTCAGACTATCAATGTCCGTTGCATCCATAAGTGCTGGGGCAGTCTTACCACCAAACGCAGGGGCTTCACCACCTGCATTACTGGTAGAAAAGTAAAACGGTTCGAAATGAGCGAAATCGTTTTCTTCAACCATACGTTGCATAAGGACGGAACCAACCATCCCGCGCCAACCGACCAGACCTACTTTCATGTCACTTTGCCTCGGTGCGTTAAAAAAATAAAAAGGGGGTTCGAGTGTACCAAAAGGGCGCATAACTGCAAGCGCTACATAATGAAAACACCAATAATATTGTGCAATATATCTTGTTTATGTTACATGCAAAACTGATATAAATTTATGAATCAATAAAAAATAAAGAATATAAGGGAGGCGTAATGATTTGGATTGAAATACTGGCGGGCTTCGTCATTTGGTTGACATTTTGGTCACTCATACCACGAGATGAATGGTGGTTTCGTGGTGCAGATTTTCCGCGTCTGCAAATCTTGGCTTTGGGCATCTTTGCCTTCATAGGCTTAATTTTATGGAATGCTGAATGGGACTTGGCGCGTGAAATCATTTTAATTGGGTTGATTGCTGCTTTGGCATATCAATTAAAAATGGTTTTGCCTTATACCTTTATTTGGAAAAAACAAGTCAAAAAAGTTCGATCAGACCAGCTAGATAAACAGAAACAAATTTCAATCATTGTCTCAAATGTACTTACGGCGAATACTCAATATCACTTATTATTGGCACAAATACAAAAGCATCAACCTGACTTAGTACTCACGCTAGAAACAGATCAAACTTGGCAAAATGAATTGGCAGTGATTGAAGCTGATTATCCTTATCGCGTACCCGTACCTTTGGATAATTTGTATGGCATGCATTTGTATAGCAAGTTAGAACTTAGTGAAACTGAAGTCAAATTTATTCTCAGTGATGAAATTCCTTCGATCCATACCCGAGTCACCTTAGCATCAGGAAATCAGGTTCAACTGTATTGTTTACATCCCAAACCGCCAAGTCCAACAGAAGCCAAAGATTCAACTTTACGCGATGCAGAATTGCTGATTGTGGGCGATCAGATTAAAGATTTAGATGAAAGTTGCATCGTTATGGGGGACCTGAATGATGTGGCATGGTCACGTACTACACGACTCTTTCAACGAATCAGTGGGCTTTTAGACCCACGTGTTGGACGGCATTTCGTAAATACCTTTCATGCCAATTATCCACTGCTGCGTTGGTCGCTCGACCATATTTTTCATAGTACAGATTTTGCATTGGTACATATGGAACGCTTGCCCAATATCGGTTCAGACCATTTTCCAGTCTATGTGGTGCTGCAAACAGGCAGGGTATTTGAGCAAATCCAAGAAGAATTAGAGCAAACAGATGAAGATGAACAAGAAGCGCAAGAGGCAATTCAGGAGGGTATAGAAAAAGCTGAGGAAGAGGAGAAGATTGTGACTGATGAAATCGCCCGTGATTATAAGGATGGTACGAAGGCACCTTGATTTTGTTTGATTTAAGAGAAAAGTGTAAGAAATAGCTTACACAGCTTTCGGCTTCTGACGAATGGTCAGGTCAAGTGTATTGACTTATTCTTTGTTCATCGGCACATGGAACTGGGAACGGAACATCCCACTAAGGAAGACGAAGCCGATGGAAGCATCACGGAACGGATGCAGGAAAGGAAAGCCAATAAAAAATAAAAAGAATACTTGTGAAAGCACAACCTCATAGACCCGAGTTTTGCAGGATGCAGAACTCGGGTTTTGCTTTTGTGATATAGAATTTTTTGCTTTTCTTTTGATCAATTTCTTTATACAGTGTGCCAAGAAAAAAACGATGAATTTCCAATAAAAATATAGGTATGAGACGTTCTATGCTGTCCGAATGGCACCAAAAAATATTGCAGATTACACACTTATCCACCGATGCACTTTCCATTTACCTTGGCTTAATACTGTTCTTTTTTGTGGCCTTTTGCCATCACCGCCAATTGAAATCACCTTATGCGATTTGGACTGTTGTGGTCGTCGCAGTGGGATTGGAATTGTTTAATGCACGCCATGATATTTTAGATAGAGGCTTTTGGCGTATAGGGCAAAGTTTGAAACATATTCTAAATGTCATGTTGTTGCCGCTAATTCTTTGGTTGATGGCCCGATACCGTGTGTGGAAGGGCTAAAAGTGGAAGCGCGAAATTGAAGGGCTAAATAGTAGGGTTGAATCACCATTGAGTCATTCATAATAAAAAGGATATTGTGTATTTCACAATATCCTTTCTAGATGCTGATCTAGTTGCTGAATTAAAAAGATTTCCAGAGCGTTATCCTGTACAGCAAAGATCTATGGCGTGTAGTCAATCAAGCTGAATGCTGAGAGACCACTTGCGTATACAACTCCAAAGTCTGATCACACATCTCTTTTAAACTAAACATGCTGATAGGCTGCACGTGTTGTGGTTGGTCTAAATGCAACTTTAAAGTGTCGAGTAATTGTGTTTCATCATCGACAGTGACTAAACCTTGCGAATAGACATTCGATAAAATTTCAGCTACGCCACCACGGTTCCAACCAATCACAGGTGTACCGACAGACAGTGCTTCGAGTACAGTCCGTCCAAAGGTTTCCGCTTGGCTCGACAAAGATAAAACCAAATCGCTAAAAGCTAACCATTCACGGATATCTGAACGGTGACCGACAAAAGTAATCCGATCACTCAGTCCTTTCGCCGCAATGCTGTCTTGCATTTCTTGTAAATAAGCTGCTTTTTTCGGATCAGCACCCCCGACCACCACCGCATGTACGTCGGGATACTGTGTTTGTAGCTGTTCCATTAAATGGATCAGGGTTTCATGACCTTTCAAACGGGTGATACGGCCTGGTAAGCAAATCAGACGCTTATTTTCTAGTTCAGGGAAATCTTTTAGGGTTTGATTGAGCCACTGTGCTGAGGGTTGATAACCATGCGGAAAAGCAGCGGGGTCAATGCCACGATAAATACGCACAATGTCCTTGGTAGGACAGTTTTTGTAGTTGTCCGTGATGTATTTGACAACACTATCCGAGACCGCAATGACTTTTTCAGCCTGCGTCATGATTTGACTGTAGCGATTTATCGAATAAAAGCCATGTACAGTTGAAATCAGGTGAGGTCGTTTGTTTGCAGGAATCTCTTTGAGGGCAAAATGCGTGAGCCACGCGGGGACACGTGAGCGCACATGCACGATATCTGGTTGATGTTGCTCAATCAGTTTACGTAGAGGACGAATTTGCCATAAGCTTGATAAGGCTTTTTTATGGATTGCGAGTGTGAGATGAGTTGAGCCTTCGGCTTCCAATTGAGTCACCATACGGCCACCATTTGAAACCACTAAGGACTCATGACCGGCGGTCACTAAAGCACGAGCTATTTCTAAGGTTCCTCGCTCGACACCACCACTGTTCAATTCAGGTAAAAGCTGCATCACTTTCATAGCATTTCTCTTTTTTATGTGCTGAGTTGAACTCAATAGATTTTGTCATAGCCTTGTGGGCGGGTTTTAAAGCGGCGATGGAACCACATGTATTGTGTCGGTGCGATTCGCAGCTGATTTTCAATAATTTTATTGGTTCGAATAGCATCCGAAACTTCATCGTCACTCGGAAAATTGTCTAAAGCAGGTTCAATCAGCACATGATATTGAGGGTTGCTGATGTCGCCGTCTCGATAAAAATACAATGGGATCGCTACCGCTTTAGCAATTTTTAATAAGCGACGATGCGCAGTAACAGTGGCTGCGGGAGTACCAAAAAACGGAGCCATGACCCCTTGTTTTAAACCAAAGTCTTGATCGGGACTGTACCAAATGGCATGGCCATTTTTCAGATTGCGAATTAAGCCACGCATATCATCATGGTCGATTTGGTTGGCATAGATGGTGGCACGGCAACGCACAATCAACATATCCAACAGCGGATTATTTTGCGGACGATAAACCACATCCGGCTCAAAGAACTGTGCGCATAAATAGCCACCAGCATCGAGCAGGGTAGAATGTGTGCCGAGGAGTAAAATACCTTTGCCTTCAGCTTGTGCATTTTGAATATGTTCTAAGCCTTCAATTTGCACCCGATTTTTGAACCACTGCGGGCTGTACCATGCATTTAAGGTTTCAAAAATACCAATCATTTGGTCGATAAAAACCTGTCTTGCATTGGCTTCAACCTGTTCTGCCGTCCATTCAGGAAAGCAAACTTCCAAGTTGCGAATCGTGGTTTTACGACGTGATTTGAGATTATTAAATGCAACAGAACCGAGGAATTGCCCAAGGCGATACTGAATTGCCCATGGAAGAATCGCCAAAATCATAAGAAATACAATCCCTATCCAAATTCCCCAATACTGAGGAAGTAAGAAAGACCATTGGAATTTTCCGGGTTGATATGTTGGCTTTTGACTCATAGGGCTAAATCAAAGATTAAAAAATAGGGTTCAGTTTAGCATGAAGCTGAATTGAAAGAGAAAGTTCAAACTCATGCTGCGCTAGACTTAACCTTTGACTAAACCGCCATCGACAATCAAATTCTGCCCGGTGACTGCACGTGAGTAAGGGGACAAGAACATCATGATGGCCGCAGCAAATTCTTCAGGCGTGGTCACTGTGCGTAAAGGTGTTGATGCCGCAATTAAATCAAACACGGCATCGGGTGTGGCTTTACTGGCATCGGTGCTTTGTAATAAGCCGCCTGAAAGCATATTGACGTTAATCCCAAACTCACCTAGCTCATGCGCCGCTGTGCGAGTGAAGGCCAAAAGTGCCGCTTTTGCTGCAGTGTAGTCGTGGTAAGGCACGACGGGGTTTTGTACTAGGTTGGTACCAATATTGACAATGCGACCAAAACCCTGTGCTTTCATATTGGGAAGCGCCGCTTGCGTGGTGTTGAGTGCAGCGACGACTGCGCCATCAAACTGTTGCTGTAAGTGCTGTGCAGTCAGTTCTTCCATTTTAGGACGGGCATCGCCATTAAATTGAAAATGGATGAGGGCATTATTCACGACAGAGGTGATTGCGGTACCAAAATGTACTTCCGCCGCCGCAAAAAGCTGTTCTACTTGAGCTTTATCGGTGACATCTGCTTGATAGGCAAACACTTGCTGAGGAAATGCGGTCGCCAACTGTTCTGCTGCAGTTTGACTGGATAGATAGTTCACGACCACGCGTGCGCCTTCAGCAATTAACGTTTGGCTAATTGCCAAACCGAGGCCACGTGCGCCCCCTGTAACCAAGACAATTTGATCTGAAATTTGCATGCTCGTGACTCAATCTTATGTTGAACGTCACCATAGCAAGCTTTTCACATTAGCGGAATCGTCTTTACAAACGCTGTATGCTCCAATTTAAAACAGCGTCATTTAGGTTAGCCATCCAGTCGAGTCATATGACATAAAAAAAGCCGTATCGAAATACGGCTTTTTCTGTATGGAATCTTTGTGGACTTAGCCTTTAGCAAGTGTTTCTAGCTCATCTAGACGTTCCATTTTTTCCAGCATTTCGTCATCAATTTCAGCTAGACGCTGTGATGCTTTGGTCGCAGCATTAGCGTTAGTCATAAACCAAGAACCGTCAGCTAATTTTTCAGACAATTCAGCTTGCTCTTGTTCCAATGCTTCAATTTCAGTCGGCAGTTGTTCTAGGGCACGTTGGTCTTTATAGCTGAGCTTGACTTTTTTAGGCACGGCAGCGGCAGCCGCGGCTTCGGCTTTAGCCATGGCTTTTTTCACATCGCTTTTTTGATCCACGACAGTTTGGTCAGGACGCTGTTCCAAATAGTCTTGGTAACCTCCGATGTATTCATCGATTTGACCTTTACCATCAAAGACCCAAGTTGATGTCACCACGTTGTCCATAAAGGCACGGTCATGCGAAATCAGTAACAGTGTGCCTTTGTAAGCGCTGAGCATTTCTTCCAACAGTTCAAGAGTTACCATATCCAAGTCGTTGGTCGGTTCGTCCATCACGATAAGGTTCGATGGTTTCAGTAGCAGTTTAGCCAACAGAATACGGTTACGCTCACCCCCAGAAAGTGCTTTAACTGGTGTACGTGCGCGTTCTGGAGAGAATAAAAAGTCTTGTAAATAACTATAGATGTGACGACGGCTACCATTGACATCGACATGGTCTGAGCCTTCAGAAACGTTATCTTTCACTGATTTTTCAAGATCAAGTGCATTTCGAAGCTGATCAAAGTAAGCAACTTCAAGCTGTGTACCTGTTTTTACTGTACCAGTATGTTCTTGCTCACCCAAAATAGCTTTGATAAGAGTGGTTTTACCCACACCGTTGTCACCGACTAAGCCGATACGGTCACCACGTAATACCAGTGCCGAGAAATCTTTGATGATTGGCGCGCTGTTGCCAAATTGCACAGCTAAGTTTTCAATTTCAAAGACCACTTTACCTGAGCGCTGCGCATCTTGCGTTGCCATGCTCACTTTGCCTTGTTGTGAACGGCGCGCTTTAGACTCTTCACGCAATGCTTTTAAGGCACGAACACGACCTTCGTTACGGGTACGACGCGCTTTAATGCCCTGACGAATCCATACTTCTTCTTCAGCGAGTTTTTTATCGAATAGCGCATTTTGCTTTTCTTCCGCTTCCATTTGCTGAGCTTTGAGTTCGAGGTAACGTGAATAGTTACCTTCATAGCTACGCAAAATGCCGCGGTCAAGTTCCACAATACGGGTTGCGATGCTGTCGACAAATGAACGGTCATGCGAAATAAACAACAGGGTTAAGTTGTTTTGATCAAGCAGGAATTTTTCGAGCCATTCAATACTTTCAACGTCCAAATGGTTGGTCGGTTCGTCGAGTAGTAATACGTCGGGCTGCGTCAAGAGAGCACGTGCCAATAAAACACGACGCTTACGACCACCAGACAAATCTGCAAGGTCAGCTTCTGGGTCTAGGCCCATTTTACTGAGGATGGCATTCACTTTAGTTTCAAGTGACCAGCCATCCATTTGATCCATCTGATGTTGTAGGTTACCCATGCGCTCACAGGCGTCCATATCACCGAGTACGCAGGCTTCGCTGGCTTCATGATAAGCACGCAGTACAGTAGCGGCTTCACCTGCACCATCGGCAACAATATCAGCAACTTTGCCCGAATCCATGGGCACATCTTGAGCAAGCATTGAAATCGTAATGCCATTTTGCAATGAAACTTCACCCCCGTCTGGCAATAAAGTTCCCTCAATCAGTTTAAGTAAAGTAGACTTACCTTCACCATTACGACCGATTAGACACACTCGCTCGCCACGTTCTAAACTGAAGTTCGCGCCGTCGAGTAGGGAAGGTCCGCCAAATGCAAGCTGGACGTCCCTTAAAGTAATATAGGCCATAATGTTTCCTGAAATCTTATATGAGGAGTGTAAATTGACTACACAACAAAATCTTGATGAACAGGCGTCATTTTCCGCACCCATTGAAGATTTGCAAGTCCGAATTGCATTTTTAGATGATTTAGTTGACCAACTGAATGATCAAGTTGCGCGTCAAAACGCCGAAATCGCTGATTTAAAGAAACAAATGCAGATGTTGTATCGTCGTATTGAATCGGCAGATTTATCTGAAGGCATCGCGGCATTTGACCCGATGACCAACCGCCCACCGCATTATTAATGTCACTATTGAATGACAGGCAGATGACGAATCAGCGCCAAAGCTGTGGATTGGTGTAAATTTATTTGACCTTTTGCAGCGTGACAGGTCTAATGCACCGCATCTGCTGATCGAAACCCATTATTTCATCTCATGAGTCAAAAAGTTGTCCTGCTAGATTTGGAAAATAACCCGCCCACAGCAAATCTATTGCGCAATATCATTGAACATTACAGTACTTTGTATGTGTTTAGCTGCAGCGGAAAATTTGAATATGCACTTGAAGATTTGACTGAAATTGCAGGGTGGATCGCGAGTGGTCAATTGGTGGTTTTGGATATTCCAGAAACACCGCAAAAAGAATTTGAATATGCGGTGATTGTGGGGCAACTGATGGCCTTGATGGATCCAGATGCGCATATTGAAGTCATTTCAGCAATGCCTGATATTGAATTACTGATGGAACAATTGGATGGCTCTGGACTCAGTGTACATCTCATTCAAATTCAGTCAGAACAAGAAGTTTCACATAAAGTGAAGTATAAAATTCCTGACCTAGAAACCATTCGGAATAAACCTGATTTATTACTGATTAAACACTATTGTGATGGTCTGGAAAAACTCAGTGGCAAACCCAACAGTTTGGATAAACTGAAAAACTCATTGATGAATATTTTGCAAGTCTCTAGCGAAAAAGCTCAGCATTTGGTCGGTATGTTGATCAATCTAAAAATCGTCAAACGCTTTGATGAGCAGATTTCGATTCGAAAAAAAGTACTCAAACAATGGGTGCAGCTAGATTTAAATACGACTGCTGAAACAGCATTGCCCATAAAAACAGACCTGAATGCATTTACTGCTTCACTCGAAGATCAAACCTCAAATACTGATGATACGGCATCGATGATTCAGGCTGCACAACAAGGCTTATTTAAAAATTTCAATAAAATTGATCCTGTGCAAATGGAAGTGATCCGAAAATTGCATGAATTAAAGTCAGATAAACCAAAAGATATCTACGCCTTACGTGATTTATTGGAGCAAATGTTCCCACAATCTGATGTTCGACTATTACTTAAAGAGTTGATCGAAAAAGGATATATCTATTGGAATGGTCACGAAGTGCTATATAGCCATGAGATGTTCCTGAATTAATTTTATCGAGTGAACTTGCGTTTTATATTGCGCTTATGCAACTCTAATAAAGGAATATAAAGGTTGTGCTATGGAAAATACTGGAATCTGGGTTACCGTTTTTATTGTGGTCTTTGTACTTGGGTCGATTTTTGGACTTCGAGTAAATCCTAGAGAAAAAGCCTTGGGCATTATGCGCGAGAAGGCGCGTAAGATGGGGCTGCACCCACGTTTAGTGGCTGCACCTGCTTGGACCAAGATTCCAATGGCATCTGAAAAGCGTGCCAGTATGGTGGCGTATTACAGTGTGCTGATTCCAGATGCGCGTTTGCCTTTAATGCGTGCTTTAGTGGTCGATGACAAACTTGAACTGGTGCATGGTGATAACAAGTTCAAGGATTTAGCCATTACATTAAAGGGCATTTATGCTATTGATATGCAGGCAAACTGTGTAGGACTCTATTGGAACGAAGAATCTGACTTAAGAGCCACACAGCTTGAAGATATGAAAGCATTTTTACATTCATTGGCTGAACTTTAAATTTTAAAAAACCTATTAAACAGGAATGATGGTTAACTATGGCGAACGCTCCTCGGTCCACATCTAAAAGTACCACAGCAAAATCTGCCGATGCTGGGAAAAAGCGTGCGTTAGTGATTGTGGAATCGCCTGCAAAAGCGAAAACAATCAATAAATATTTGGGCTCTGATTACATCGTAAAATCATCGGTGGGTCATGTCCGTGATTTACCTACAGGTGGCTCTGCGAAAACAGCAGAGAAAAAGCCAGTAACTCGTGCGAAATTAACTGAAGCTGAAAAAGCCAAAAAAGCACAAAAAGCTTTGGTTAATCGTATGGGGGTAGACCCTGAAAATGACTGGAAGGCACAGTACGAAGTCCTACCGGGTAAAGAACATGTTGTTGCGGAACTGAAAAAGCTTGCATCGCAAGTTGACGAGGTCTATCTCGCAACGGATATGGATAGGGAAGGAGAAGCAATTGCTTGGCATTTAAAAGAAGTAATTGGCGGTGACGACTCACGTTATCAACGTGTGGTGTTCAACGAAATTACCAAAAATGCCATCCAAGAAGCGTTTAAACATCCTTCTCGCCTGGATACAGATAAAGTCAATGCTCAGCAAGCCCGTCGTTTCCTCGACCGTATTGTGGGCTTTATGATCTCGCCACTCTTATGGGAAAAAATCGCCCGTGGTTTATCGGCAGGTCGTGTGCAATCTGTGGCTGTTAAACTTGTGGTTGAGCGTGAACGTGAAATTCGTGCCTTCGTTCCAGAAGAATTTTGGCAAGTTTTTGCAGATACCAAGTCGAAGAAAGACGATATCCGCTTAGAAGCGGTGAAGCAAAATGGCAAGACTTTAAAACTGCACAATAAAGCTGAAACGGATGCTTTACTGAACCTGATTAAAGATGCCGACTACACAGTTTCAGCACGTGAAGACAAACCAACCAAGGTTAATCCAAGCGCGCCTTACATCACGTCTACATTGCAACAAGCAGCAAGTACACGTTTAGGTTTTTCTGTGAAGAAAACCATGATGTTGGCACAGCGGTTATATGAAGCCGGCTTTATTACCTACATGCGTACAGACTCAACATTCTTGAGTGATGACGCTGTAAATATGGTTCGTGGTCATATTGAAACTGAGTTTGGTCAAAAATATTTACCGGCTAAACCAAATCGCTACGGCAATAAAGCTGGTGCGCAAGAAGCCCATGAAGCGATTCGTCCATCAAATGTCGCGCTAAAAGGCGATAGTTTGGTGGGTGTAGAGCGTGATGCACAGCGTCTTTATGACTTGATCTGGCGTCAGTTCGTTGCATGTCAAATGACCCCTGCAGAATATTTATCATCAACGATTTTAGTCAATGCCAATGGCGTCGAACTCAAAGCCAAAGGTCGTACATTGGTCTTTGATGGTTTCACTAAAGTGCGTGGCCAAAACAAATCGGATGATGATGTACTGCTTCCTGCTGTAAAAGTCGGTGAATTACTGAAACTTGAAAAATTAGACCCATCTCAACACTTTACTAAACCACCTGCGCGCTTCACTGAAGCATCATTGGTCAAAGAGCTTGAGAAAAAAGGGATTGGTCGTCCATCGACGTATGCTGCGATTATCTCAACCATTCAAGACCGTGGTTATGTGAAGCTCGATAACCGTCGTTTGTTCGCCGAGAAAATGGGTGAAATCGTGACAGACCGTCTCGATGAAAACTTTAATAACTTGATGAACTATGCATTCACGGCAGATCTTGAAGGTCAGCTGGATAAAGTCGCTGATGGTGATCGTAACTGGAAAGAGTTACTCAATAGCTTCTACGGTGATTTTAAAACACGTTTAACCACAGCTCAGGGTGAAAATGGCATGCGCCGTAATTTACCTGTAGAAGTGGATGCGGTGCACTGTAAAGAATGTGATCGTCCGATGCAGATTCGTACAGGGACTACAGGCGTGTTCTTGGGTTGTTCAGGTTATAACTTACCGCCAAAAGAGCGTTGTAAGGGAACTTTAAACCTGACACCTGTAGAATCATTGGCTGCACTGTCTGACGATGACTCGGCAGAAACAGCAGATTTGATGTCGAAAAAACGTTGTCCAATCTGTGAAACAGCCATGGATAGCTATGTGATTGATGGTGGGCGTAAGTTGCATATCTGTGGTAATAACCCAGACTGCGCTGGTTTTGAGCTTGAAGAAGGTGAGTTCAAAATCAAAGGTTATGATGGCCCAACTATTCCTTGCGACAAGTGTGATGGCGAAATGCAATTGAAGACAGGCCGTTTCGGTCCATACTTTGCGTGTAATAGCTGTGACAATACACGTAAAGTGTTGAAGAGCGGTCAGCCGGCACCTCCACGTGTAGATCCAATTAAAATGGAACACTTACGTTCAACCAAACATGATGACTTCTTTGTCCTTCGTGATGGCGCAGCAGGTTTATTCTTAGCTGCAAGTAAGTTCCCGAAAGTACGTGAAACTCGTGCGCCTAAAGTCGCGGAACTACGTTCTGTCGCAGATCAGTTGGATGCGAAATATCAGTTTATCTTGCAAGCACCGGATGTCGATCCTGAAGGAAACCCAACATTGGTGAAATTCAGCCGTAAGAATCAAGCACAATATATTGGTTCTGAAAATGCTGAAGGCAAACAAACCAAATGGTCTTTGGTGTACCAAGACGGTAAGTGGGTTGAAGCTTAAGCTTTAAAACCAATAAAGTGCTGACTTCGGTCGGCATTTTTTATGTCAGAATTAATCAAAATTTAAATGATAAAAATGATTGGGGGGAATAGTGGAAATTCAAACGAAAAAGTTTGCTGTACTCATAGATGCGGATAACTCATCGATCAATGCTATTCCATATGTGTTGGAAGAAGTTGCAAAATATGGAATCGCAAGTGTTAAACGGGTTTATGGAGATTGGAGCAGCGAAACCTTAAAAAATTGGCGTGAAGTCTTACTTCCTCATGCCATCACACCTGTTCAGCAGTTTGCTTACACAAAGGGCAAAGATGCAACGGATATGATTTTGATCATTGATGCGATGGATTTGCTGTACGCAGGTGCATTGGATGGCTTTTGTATTGTTTCAAGCGACAGTGATTTTACCCCTTTAGCATCTAGAATTCGTGAAAATGGGCTAAGTGTTTACGGTTTTGGAAAAAAGTCGACGCCAGAGGCATTTAAAAAAGCATGTGATAAATTTATTTATGTTGAAAACTTACTGCAAGATAATGAGCTAAAAAATACTGAAGAAGATCTTATTGTTTCACCAATTAAAGAAGTCATTGAAAATACAAAAGTAAGTGAACCAAAGCCATCTGTGCAGATTAAAGAGAATACAATCACTGAAATCATTGATAAACCCACTTTAAATTTGATTTATAAAGCTGTGAAAGATAATGCGGATGAAAATGGATGGGCCAATTTAAGTATGGTTGGGCAATATATCAGCGCAGTCAAACCTGACTTTGATTCTAGAAACTACGGTCGAGCAAAATTATCTGGACTAATTAAAACGCTAAATTTGTTTGAAACAAAAATAGAAATGAGTCAAATGTATTTAAGAAAGATAAAAAAGCAGAGTACGATTTAAAATGTGGAAAAAAATTCGGGTACTGTGCTTATTGCTGATTTTATTGGTTGTCGCAGTCAATGCCTATAAAGACAAAAATCAAGACTGGAGTAAACCGATCTTTGTATTGTTACATCCAATTAATGCAGATGGTCGAGAGAGCACACAAGCTTATATACAGCAGCTCTCTGTCAATGATTTAAATGATGTTCAACAATATTTACAAGCGACAGCACAGAAATACCGAGGGCAACCGACTTATGTGTATTTTAAGTTAGGTCGCGAGCTGAAAGTTTTACCTCCCAAAGTACCCAATGATGCTGGCATGTTGGACATTATCTTATGGAGTTTGAAATTCCGCTACTATGCTTGGCAGCAGCATGAAAATGTAGATGGTGTTTCGAGTGTCACGCTATTTTTAAATTATTACGATCCGACCCAAACCAAAGAACTTAAACATTCCACAGCCTTGGAAAATGGTCGAATTGGATCGGTGAATTTATTTGCATCGAATAAACAGACAGCGCAGAATAAAATCGTTTTAGCCCATGAGTTATTACACGCTTTTGGTGCAACTGATAAATATGATTTGGCCACAGGTCAGCCTATCTTCCCTGTCGGTTATGCAGAACCTGAGCGGCAGCCTTTGTTTCCACAAAGCAAAGCTGAACTGATGGCAGGGCATATTCCTACCTCACAGACGCAAAGTAAAATGCCTGAAGATTTAGCTGATACTGTGGTGAATGACGTCACAGCGATTGAAGTGGGATGGAAAAAATAATGTGGATAAAACCTATCTTATCCACAGTCTAAGTCAGCAGTGTGGATAAGATTTGGACTTTTCTTTCATTTTTCTTCATCATAAAGTTGCATAATCCATTGAATAACGAATAACTTGAGAAAAAACATGAGAACAGTAGGCAACGATTTAATTCGCAGTCAGCTCCATGAAAACCGTAAGTGGTATCTCGGTTTAGGTGCTTTATTGGTGGTCTTCGGATTGGTCCTTTTGGCAGCTTTGCCATTTGCGACACTTACGGTGATTTATATTTTTGGTGTGCTGATGATGTTAGGTGGCGTAATCCATTTCATTGCAGCATTTAAAATTTTTGAAGGCGGTTACCGCTGGTTCTGGGCACTATTTGGTGTGCTGTATTTGGTCGCAGGTTATTATGCATTTACAACGCCTGTCAAAACGGCCATTGTCCTGACCAATTTATTGGCGATTATCTTGATTATTGCAGGGGTCATTCGTATCTTTAATGCTGTGCTATTTCGAGCATTTCAAGGTTGGGGATGGACGCTATTTTCAGGGCTATTGACCTTGATTACGGGGGTGATCATTTTGATTTCGCCTGATGCGCCATTTTGGGTATTAGGATTATTCTTGGCGGTTGATATTTTATTCCAAGGGGTCAACTACCTTACTTTGGCATCTTATATTCGACGTGAAGTGCCGAAAAGCTCGGCAGAGCAGTAAGTTGCTTGCGTCTCCGATAAATAAAAAAAGAGTGCTGAGGCACTCTTTTTTTATTCACTTTTAATGTGTACAACCCGTTAAGGTTTCACGCTATAGCGGCTACTAATTGCAATTCGGTTCCATGTGTTAATGACAATCGCGAGCCATTCAATCGCACTGATTTGATCATCAGTTAAAAATGGTAGGGCATCTTCATAGACGGCATCGGGAACTTGGCCTTCGGCAATCAATGTAATCGCTTCGATCAAGCTCAAAGCTGCACGTTCTTTTTCATCGTAGTACGCAGTTTCACGCCATGCATTGAGTAGGCTAATACGTTCAATGCTTTCACCAGTTTTAAGTGCATCTTGTGCATGCATGCGAATACAGAACGCACATTCGTTGATTTGGGATGCACGTAGTTTGAGTAAATGGGCTAAACCTTCATTAAGACCAGTCTCATTTATTTTTTGCATTGCCAGTGCATCAAGTTCTGCGACTTTTTTATATAGCTCAGGTGCAGACTGACCTAGGTTGATTCGTGACATTTCGAACCTTTCTGATGTTTTTAGATATACCTGCTATTTTAAAACCGTTATGGTTGAGGACAAGTTTTATTTTGAGCATTTAGATGACCACTTTTGTTCTTGCGCCCGATTCATTTAAAGAAAGTATGAGTGCTCAACAAGCCTGTGACGCGATGCAGCGTGCAATTTTAAAGCTCATACCTGACGCCAATGTCATCGCTGTGCCAATGGCAGATGGTGGTGAGGGAACTGTAGATGCGTTACTCAGTGCTTGCGACGGCCAAAAATTGACGATAGCGCTTACAGGTCCTTTGCCCAATCAACGTGTGACGACGTATTTCGGTTTGATCGACGGTGGGAAAACCGCAGTGATTGAAATGGCAAAAGCCAATGGTATTCATCTTGTCGATATTGCTCAGCGAAATCCTTTACTGACGTCAACTTATGGTACGGGCGAAATGATCAAGGCTGCTCTAGACTTCGGAGTAAGTAAAATTATCATTGGCTTGGGCGGGAGTGTGACCAATGATGGCGGTGCAGGTATGGCGCAGGCCTTGGGGGCACAATTTTTAGATGAAAATGGCTTGGAAATAGCAGTTTGTGGTGGTTGTCTCGATCAAATTAACAGTCTTGATTTGACGCAGCTCGACTCACGTTTAGCGCATACAGAAATTATCATTGCCAGCGACGTCATTAATCCACTATGTGGTGAAAATGGTGCAACCCATATCTTTGGCCCGCAAAAAGGCGCAACGCAGGAGATGGTGCGTCAGTTAGATCAGAACCTCAGTCATTATGCCGATGTCGTTGAAGCGACTCTGGGTTGTGCTTTACGTGATGTAGCAGGTGCAGGTGCTGCAGGTGGATTAGGTTTTGGGTTGATGGCTTTTGCAGGTGCATCGATGCAATCAGGTGTGGAATTGGTCATTGAACAATGTCAGTTGAATGAAAAAATAGCACAGGCAGACTATGTGCTGACAGGTGAAGGGAAAATTGATCATCAAACTAAGTTCGGTAAAACGCCATTTGGTGTGGCGCAAGTTGCAAAAAAGTTTAATAAACCTGTGATCGCCTTTACTGGTCTAGTAGGTGAGGGGATAGCAGAACTCTATGATTTAGGTTTCACACAGATTGTTGGGATTAACCCACCAGATTGTAAGTTGGAAGATGCATTAAAATATGCGGAACTAAATTTGGAACATTGCTGTAGAAATGTGATGAGATGTTTGAAATAAAAATCAAGGTAAAATTTATACATGCATCTAGTGAGTTTTAAGATAATCATAGTTAGAAAATATGATTAATTTTGTTGAAAATCTTTGCAATATTTTTCCATTGGTTTTTGATTTTTTGGAATTATATTTTCAATGTTTTTTATATTTTCTATTGCATTTTCTTTTGCCCGTTTCGCTTTTAATAATTCAGAATTCTCTGAAGAAATTTCATATTGTGCTTTACTCATTTTATAAGTTGCACATAAATTATCGGATATAAGCTTATGATTGCCAGAAATTAGAGCTACAGCTAGATCATCATGGAGTTGAATTCCTTTCTGATTATTTTTACTTATCAAGTGATCAAATTCAGTTTGAGTCAATTTTTTTTGCGTAAGATGGATGATTTGTAAATATTAAAAGTAATAAAACTGGCTGAAGGAAATGGCTAATTAGCTTAAAATTTTTCATAAACTTATCTTTTTCTAGTTGTAATTTTGATCCTACATTAACATGTATTTTTTTTCAATCTGCTAAACTATACCTATCCATAAAATGATGAGTACACATGAGTTTAGCCAACCTGATTGATGAATTAAATCCTCAACAAAAACAAGCCGCAACAACAGAAGCACAGCATAGCTTGGTTTTGGCGGGAGCAGGTTGTGGTAAAACCAAAACCATCGTAGCGCGTGCAGCTTATTTAATTGATCAAGGCGTGCCTGCCAATCAAATTCAAATTTTGACTTTTACTCGCCGTGCGGCCAGTGAAATTGTCGCTCGTGTGGAGCTGGCTCTGGGTGAGCAAGCCAAAGGGCTACGCGCATCAACCTTTCATACCTTTTGTATGTACCTATTGCGCCGCATTCCAAAAGCTTTTGGTCTAGAACAGTTTTCGATTATTGATCGTGATGATCAGCTCATGATGTTCCGCCTGATTCGTGGCCGTGATGATAAGAAAAACCCCAATCACTTGCCCAAGCCGAAAGAACTCTGTGATCTGTATTCCTTTGCGCGGAATACGCGTCAAAAACTCAGCATTGCCATGGAAAAGCAAATGCCTGAGTATTTTGCGTTGAAAGATCAAATCGCGGATATCATGAAAGAATACGAAGCTCGTAAACGTGCGC
Source organism: Acinetobacter sp. YH12069 (assembly GCF_013419675.1). Classification (NCBI taxonomy): domain Bacteria; kingdom Pseudomonadati; phylum Pseudomonadota; class Gammaproteobacteria; order Moraxellales; family Moraxellaceae; genus Acinetobacter; species Acinetobacter sp. YH12069. The sequence goes on from NZ_VOZS01000014.1 coordinate 98,323, forward strand.
GTAGTTTTTTAGATTATGACGATATCTTGGCGATTGTGGCGAAAGCCTTGGCGGAATCAGATGGACTGGTCGATTATGTCGCTTCAATTTGTCGCCACATGTTGGTTGATGAAATGCAGGATACCAATCCGCTGCAATGGGCGTTACTTGAGCCATTAAAAGAACGTGTCAGCTTGTTCTGTGTCGGCGATGATGCGCAGTCCATTTACGGCTTCCGTGGTGCGGACTTTGAAAACATTCATCATTTCAAAGAGCGTGTACCAGACGCACAGATTTTCAAACTCGAAAAAAATTATCGTTCAACCCAAGAAATTTTAGACTTGTCGAATTGGTTGTTGGATGAAAGCGAAATTAAATATGACAAACGCTTAGATGCCTATCGTGGTGAAGGGATTAAGCCAAAAATGCATATTTTCCCGAATGAGTTTGATGAAGCCAAATGGATTGCCATCGACATCAAAGAGCGTCATTACCTCGAAGGCAGCAAATGGTCGGATCATATGGTGCTTGTGCGTTCAAGCTTTGCTGCTCGTCATATTGAAGCAGCCTGTATTGCCGCAAACGTGCCGTATCGCTTTATTGGCGGAATGAAATTACTTGAAACAGCCCATGTCAAAGACTTGCTCAGTGTGCTGCGTGTAGTGGCCAATCCTTTAGATGATATCGCGTGGATGCGCTTTTTAACCTTGTGGAATGGTGTGGGTGATGTCGGTGCGAGTAAGTTATCGCAGCAGATTTTACTTGAGCCAGAAATGCAAGCCATTGCAACCAAGTTGGAAAATTTTGGCAAAGTACCTGACCAAGCGATTCTGATGATGAAGCAAATGTCGGTGTTGAAAGATCAGGTCAAAGAATGTGTAAGCTTGGCTGTTCAAGCGATTTCTGAGCAGCTAGAAGAAAACTATAAAAAAGATTGGAACCGCCGTCAGGGTGATTTTGATTTGGTGAAACAACTGGCATCCAAACATACGCAGTTGAGTGAATTCTTAGAAGAATATGTCCTTGATCCAGTGTCCATTTCTGAAATTGAACGCCAATCTGACAGTGATGTCGTGACTTTAATTACCATTCATTCGGCAAAAGGAACGGAGCAAAAAGTCTGTTATGTGGCGAATGTCACGCCAGGGCAATACCCGCATGCACGTGCCCAAGGCAATTTCGATGAAGTGGAAGAAGAGCGTCGCGTGTTATATGTAGCGCTGACACGTGCGCAAAATGAACTGATTTTGACTAAGCAAAACTTGAACCACTGGGCGCGTGAAACTGTCGATGAGCAAGGGCGTAAAGTAGAAAGTTACTTTATGAATGATTTAACTCGAAATTTATGTAGTTTGGAAACACACTATAAAACCCGTCAGCAAACCGTAAAAAGTGCGTTAATCGAAAGAAAATCGATTAATTTAGATTTTGGTATCGATCTCGATTAAAATAGATTTTTGACGTGATTTACACGCAAGTTAAAAAGCAAAATAGACAAATGCTTTTTGATGATGCTGTCTATTTGGAAGATTGAATGAAAATTTTAGTACGTAACTTAGAGCGTTCAGTTACTGAAGCTGAATTGGTTGAGCTGTTTAAACCATTTGGCGCAGTAGAGTCTGCTGTTGTTGTTATGGATGCAAGCACAGGTAAATCGAAAGGGTTTGGTTTTGTCGAAATGCCAAATGGTCGTGAAGCTGTAAAAGCGATTAAAGGCCTGAATACTTTGAAAGTCAAAGGTGCGGGTATTCGCGTAAAAGCGGCTGAAGATAAGCCTAAAGCATAAATTTAAAAAGGAGCGTAACGCCACTGCTGTCCCATAGTTTGACTTAAATAAAAAACCTGAGTCCAAAATAGTTAAAATGTAAGTGCTAACAAAGACTTCAACTATAAAGGATTCAGGTTTTGTCACATCAGAATACCGTATTTCATCA
>NZ_VOZS01000015.1:0-29856 GCF_013419675.1 Acinetobacter sp. YH12069
CCTTTTCCATAACGCTCACGACCGGGACTTTTGATCCAAGCCGCTTATGGTGGTTTGCTACCTGCTCCTGCAAGCCGATAGCGAGGGGCCATACCCTCATCTCTTACGCCGCTTGCTGCGGCACACTGAAGTCACTCACCCACAGTTGGTCAGGATGATCAGCATTAAAATTACGTTTCACTAAATCATCTGTTCTTTTTTGATCATCTCGGCTACGGGTGGTTTGTTTATTCTTACCACGCCAAACACCTTGTATACCTAACTTTTGCATCAATCGAGCAACTGTACAACGTGCGATAACATAGCCTTCACGTTTCAGTTGTTGCCAGACCTTACGCACACCGTATCGACCTGAACTTTCTTTCCAAATTCGCTTAATCTCCTCAGCATGATGCACATCATGTAAATCTCGTTTCGCTCGATGTTCTGGATTTACTGTGAGATCTAAAGTCCGGTAATAGGTTGAAGCAGCGATCGGTAAAATCCTACAAATCGCATCAACACCATATAAGTCTTTATTGTTATGGATGAAATCCACCATTATTTGTGTGGGCGGTCGAGCTCCGCCTGGGCGAAAAAAGCGGCTGCTTTACGTAGAATTTCATTGGCACGCTTTAATTCTTTAATTTCACGTTCCATTTGCTTCATTTTTTCTTGATCAGATATCTGTTGTACTTTAATAGGATTTTGCTGATCTAAATGCTTTTGATGCCAGGCACGAAGTGTTTCAGGAGTACAACCAATCTTAGGCGCAATAGCTGTGATTGCAGCCCAATTCGATGGATAATCTTTTTCAGATTCAATCAATAATTGAACCGCTCTTTCTCTGATTTCAGGGGTATATTTTAATTTTGTCATCGGGATAGTCTCTCAGAATATTGACTTTCCGACAAACCCGGTACGGTTCATGCTTTACAAGCCTGAACGATCTGCTGTTTAAACTCAGCACTGTATGTTCTTCGTTTTTTCGCAAGAGATGCGATGGATGTCTGATTATTTGTAGTCATAAATTTAAGTCCCCACTTGTTTCTAAGTGGGGACTAAATTAAGGCTTATAGGATGAATTCATAAGGTGTGTTCAGCGGACGCTTACGGATCAGTTAGCCTCCAGGCGACATAATGTTTAGAAAAACCTTCACGTAACAGTGAAAAAATCTGGTATCTTTCTTTTTGAGTAAGATGAGTATAGTTCATGACGCAACTTTGACTTTGGTCGGTCGGAAGCAAAATGCTAGCTATCTTACTTCCTTCCAATAATTTAATCTCTGTTGCACTTCATTTGAGAATCCAAAAATTAAATAACTAGGTCTCTAATAAAGCTGTTTAAAACACTCAAGAAAAGTGGTCTCCGACAAAACCCGGTACGGTTCACTGTCAAAACTGCTAATCATCTGATACAGCAGTAATACTTATTGAGCTTGCACCTGAATCCCCCGTTAAATACATACGCAATACATATAAAAGGTCGGGTACTTTACACAAACTTTCTGGTTTTTCAATTTGAAGACTGATTCGGGACTTCAGATTCATGCCACTATCGATTAATAATTTGGAGAGTTTATCTATCAAATCTACATACTGTTTGGTCAAATCGTTATTTGGTGCAAAAATCATTTTAGAATCTTTATCTTCTAGATCTCTACTCCTCAGCAATGCAAGAAGAAGCTCCAAATGTTTACAAAGGATCGCTATCTGATATGGCTTTCCTTCATTAGAGACCTTTTTGATGTCAAATTCTAAACAATCGTATAAATTTCTAGATAAAACTTTGAGTTCCTCTATAGTTATTTTTTGTATCAGCGTTTGGGAGCGCCATATGGCTATTGCCAAAATTTCCAACGTAATCGATTTAGTAAAATTATCCTTTTCAACAGAGTCTATGACGCTCTTTAATAAACTTTCTTGGTAAGACAATTCGGCATCCCCGATGGAGAATGCAATATTCTTATAATATCTTCGGAAAAGCTTTTTATCCTTAACCACCTCAAGAAGTCTGGCTCCAACAATTGCTGGAGCATCTTTATGTAGACAGCATAGAAAGAAGAAAAGCTCCTCCTTAAGGGTATCCGACATATTGTCTGAATCAATTAGTGAAATGATCTTTTGGGTGCCCTCGAGTATTACTGTTCTAAAATGGTCAGGCACATCTGATTCAGAAAGAGAATGGCCATTATTCCAAATAGTTAATACTGGGAATCGTAAGCTAAAGATTCCTTTTTCAGCAGACTCCATCATTTTAGAAAGCTTCCGACTAATAGTATCTTGTGCCTTCTCTTGGAACTGTGAAGGTAAGTTCTCTGAAAATGATATATTTGACCCGGAAAGACCTTTTTCATTTCTAAAAACATCCAGATAAACTGGGCATCCTTCATATAGGGAGTTTTCATCAACAGTCTCAATAAATTCTGAACTGTGGCAAAACACACTTTCTCCCTCTACATTAACTCGGCAATAGTATTTCCCGCTACGGTCAGTAGTTCCCCATTCCCAAGAACCAACTTTCCTTCTATTCAATATAGATCGGAATTCATGTTCATAATCGAATGAGATCAGCTCATTCAAGCCTGTAATTTTGGAGCAACACCAGTCTAGAAGGTCAGAGAAGCTCTTACCATCTTCTTTAGGAAACTTCTGAAAATCAGACCAACTGTGACGGACCGGGAAATCTGGAACCGGTAGGTTTTCAAGATCAACAGTAGCATCTTCTTCTGATGCTGACCGCCATTCAACTCGAATGGATTTAACACTAGCTTCCGCTGAATCCAACGGAATGAATTTCAGTTCGTATGGATCATCCGCTCCATAGGTATAGGTCATTTTCAACTTGCAGACCAAATCCTTTTTCAGAGGGAACGCGGATGACTTCAGGTATGCGACAAATTGCAACTCTTTATGACCTTCTCCCTGCTGTAGAGGAAAACGGTAATGTATTTGTCCAGCAGGAAGCGTAAATAATTCTTCTACTGGTATATTCACAGTTCTGCCACGTTGCGGTGTTACTGTCGCATCTTTTACTAGATAGAAATTTTCAAACAGTCCATCACGTGGAATTCTAATTGATAGCTCTGGCAGATGATCACGCCAAAGGGCAATGTCTTCAACTTCATTCTGCCATCTATTTAATATTTGGCTACCTTTTATTGGTGACCATGTGGACCCCAACCACTTGCAATTTATTTGTACATTCTTCTTCCTGATTGTATCCTCAAGTGGCAGGACAAAGACACTAACTCCCTGACAATCTCTGTTCGTAGCGTTCAGACAATCACTGATAGTGTCGTTTGATAATATATTGAAATCTACATTCTGAGTCAGAGCCTCTCGAATAGAACTTGGTAAGTGATACCAATGATCATCTTTCACAAAGGATACTTGCCCAGAATCTTTGGTTAAACCATCGAAGCCGAACAAATGAAGGAGTTCCTCTGAAGTCTGACAACCATTAATATCAAGATTTAGACCAATAGAAGTCTGAATACTTTTGTTTGGAACCATAACTGTGGGATGTCTTTCCCAGCTTATCCCTTGAGTATCGGGCAATATTGCGGCCAACTCTTTGTTATATTTCGCCTGAACAGGGGTTATTGAAATACCGCCGTCAAATGAATCCATAACCAGTACAAAATCTTTCTCCTTGACTTTGTCCTGTATAAATTTCTTCGATGATTGCCATGCAAAGATAGCAGCTATACTCTTAGGAAGTGGCGTCGACTCATCAAAATAAAAATTGACGCTTTTTCTTATTCCTTCTAAATCGAAATCATTGCCCCAATCAGGCACAAGATATGTCAGTTTGTCTGCCTTTATATAGTCACTCAACTTTTTGACAAAAAACATCGATGCACTGCTTTTTGTAGTGTCAGACATTGTTGAGCTATGTGAAAATAGACTCCACATGCTTACTGTTTCGATGTCAGACCGCAGAGCAATTGCCATTGCGCTACCGCAATCAACCGTTTGTTTCGTGCCATCTTCATGAGTCCAAATTTGCTGGAGTAACCTGAACGGTAGATTTTCCTGAGAACCTGCATTATGCGTAAACGTGGGACGGATAGAACATAGGTCTACAATAGAGCTATCCATCCTTATTAGGTCAGTTTGATTATAAGTTGGCTTATAACAATCAAACGAAACATCAGTGATTAATGACAATATTGTCTTCGGTAGATCCTTGAGAGTTGCTGGTTCTATTTTTAATTTCTTTTGTGCACCTTGGGCTTGCTCAATAATAAGATTCCCTGAAACGATTTCTAAGAAAGATTTTTCCTCACCGACTTGTATATTCCATTTATCACCCTTCAAGTTGAAGTCTATGGGGATGATTCCTGTTGGAAGGGTGATGTCATCAGCACATTCGCCCTGTCGATTGCTACCTATAACAAAACAAACTTCATCTCCAGCAGTTAGTGAATTGATATCTAATTTTCGAGACAGATTGCTTTGGTGAAAAAATACATCCAAACCATCTTCAGAAGTGATAAATCCGAATAACTTATCTGGTTTAATAAACCTTATTTTACCTTTGATTTTTGATTCAGGTGCAGGAAATAAATATCCCTGAACAGGTAGTTTAGGGACTATAGAAAAGTCATCATAACTTAGACCAACCGGTTGCTGAACTGTTCTAAATCGACCACTGGCCTTAAGTAAAGAAACAGTATTCCAATAAATAACGGTTAGGATATCTTTATGAACTCTTTCACTATCCTCGATGATCTGCTCATCAATAGCCTGGAGCCATAGCCAGCCATCCCAGATTTTTCGATAGTGCTTATCCTGTAGAAGCGTGTTATTAGGTGGAAGGTTCCCCCAAACACCGATTTCAGCGACTTCTTCGATTCTAAGCCATCGTTGGAGGTAAACAAGTAGATCCTCACACGTTTCTTCATTTTCTGTAGATAAAATATTCTGTCTTTCTATCAGAATTTGTTCCAATCTGCACAGAAATGCTCGCAAAAGTCGGTTCTCTGATGTATCAACACTAGTTCTCCGTCTAACAGCCTTCATATAAGGTTTACCAGAAAGCTTCTCTCGAAGTGTCCTTCCAGGCTGACGACTGAGCCATTGAATACTACTACTGTCAACTTCTCTTGCTGCATGTATTGGTAGCATGGCATGTTCTCGTAATATCTTATCCCGAGTATGTTCCATGATTGCCAGAACAGCTTCCTTCGTATGCGATACAATTCTATAGATACGGTCTTTTATTTCCCTCTCAGAAGGTACATTCCAAAAGGAATGTACTATAGATTCAGAAAAATCATCAATACTGGTCTGAATAACATCCCCTGATACAGGGTCGAAAGTCGAAGCTGCCGTCAGCCAATCGCGAACCATAAGTATCAGACAGGCTTTGATCTTTATTTCATCTCTCTCATTTAAGCCCTTGTATAATGATTCGATAGAGTCAATTTTGAAGGAATCATTCATTAACTATGATTCCTTTGTCTCATTACACAAGCCCTTGATTGATTTTGCTATTTTTACATCACATAGCATCACTTTCATTATTTCATTTGTCGTTATTTGCCATAGTTCCTTTGAGTTGTCACTGACATATTCGATGATAGCATCAGGGATATAACTTTTCTCAGTTACCGAACTATTTTGAAATTCTATTTTTTCAGGTGCAATACTACTGACTTCTTTTGAAATATTAATATATTGACCATCTAATATTTCATCATCTTTTATATAATTTGCACTACTCCAAATGAACTGACCATAATTAATATCGCTACATGCCCAATCAAAATCTTCTACAATTGAATAATCATCACTGATGAGTTGAACTCGAATTTTATCTAAACAATCTGTTCTTGATTTTGAGCCTTTCCTAGTTTCAATACCACGTAACTTAGGCATAACTTTTTGAACAAGTTGATCTTCAAAAGCGATCTTCATGGCTTTAACCAAACCTGCATCATCGTTGTTTTTCTGAGCTTCCAATACGTCTGGATAATTAGCCATATAGTATTCAATTGACTGCCAAACCCTGTGTCCAAGTGCTCTTCCAACCTTAGAAAGAGAGTTATTCATTTCTTCAATAAAACTTTTAAATGGTAAAATCTGATCATTGGTAAAGCTAGTTTCCTTGCACCACCAACTCTCCCATAGTTTTCGTGATAGTAGAGGTGCTGGATTGCCCAATGATTTCAGCTGGCGACGTCTTTCCAGAGTGGTTGGGCGAGGAAAGTTAATTACGATTCCTCGATCGAGAACCTTATCAGAGAGGGATTTAGTTGTTTCATCCTGATTCATAGTTCCAGCCCAAAGAACATTTCTTCCAAGAGGCAAGTCGTAATGTTGAATACCTGCACCCAGCTTCACTTCAAGACAAGGTACATCATTGCCTTTTCGACCGCGTCGCAGCTCAAGTTTGCTTAAAAACTCAGCAAAATAAAGTTCAACATGAGCAAGGTTCATCTCATCCATCAAAATGAGGCTCATTACATCCTCTAAACCAGGATAGTCTTCTACTAACGCTTTTTGGCTTTGTGCTAATAAACGTAATACGGGCTGCGCATCGAATTTATTATCAATAGAGTTGAAAAAACCAAGCATGGATTCCTGACTGTCCCAATTTGGTTGTACGGACAAGGGCAGGAAATTGATACCGCCAAAATGAGAATAAAGTCTAGGCAGTTCAGATTTTCCCGTCCCACTAACCCCAGACAGAACAGTCATAGGTGACCACTCGGCAGTTTTTAAAGCTGTATGAAACGCGTATAGTATCCGGCGTGGAAATCTCAATCCATAATCTGTACAAGACTTACTAATACGCTCTAGCCATTGAATTTCACTTATTTCCTCCTGCGCACGAGGCAATTCCTTCTGAATGTATGGAGTTTCAATGTCTCGAATTCTTGCCTCGCGATCCTGTTCTCGCTCATATGAGGATTGTAAACGTTTAAATTCCTGCATTAGTCGATTATTATCAGCTTCTACAGATTCATATCGCCTTTTATATGATTTATTTTCGATTTCTAATTCGGAAATTTTCATCTCCATTTGCGATTGCTCTTGAGCTTTTTTCTTCAAATTAATATTTTCGTCAGATAAGGCACCACAAGCTTGCTCTAACAATGACCGCTCACTCTTTAATCTATCAAATGCCTCTTGCATCTCTAGTGTGGGACGCATTGCAAGGTCATCACGAAGACTCTTAATGTCCTCTTCGTAAGTTTTTAGTTTGAGTAAAACAGAATCAGGTTCTTCATCACCAAGTTTATTTTTCAATTCATTAAAGCTTGAAATTAGTGCACTGCTTGTTTTGATAGATTCTCTCAAACGGGCAATTTCATCATTAAGCACAGACTTTTCATTCTCGAAAGACCGCTTTCTTTCAATTACTTTGGCATCCACCTCTAGGTCTAAATTCGCTTCCCTTTCATCTAAACGTTCTTTCCGGGACTTAAATCGGTTCTCTTGGTACTCAAGCTCCTCCTTGAGTTCATCTAGTTTGGCCTGCTCCTTTAGTAAAATATTTCTTTTTTGTTCGAGCTCATTTTTTTCCTGTTGAATCTTAGTCTCATGAGTTTTTAAACTAACAGTGATTTCTTTCTCCAGGTTTTCTATTCTAGATATCCTTTCCTTCGAAATTTCTTTTTCAATGGCCGTCAAAGCGTCCGCTCGCTTTGACTCCAATTCCTTTTCTTGTTCTTTTTGAAGTCTTAACAGCAAGGCATCAAGCTTGGCCCGCTCATCTGCATAGCCGTTGTCCCTCTGAATTTCAGCTTTTTGAACCGCTAGTTCTCGCTGCCGCAATTTCTCTTTTTCACCTTCAATAATTTTCAGCTCACTTACACACTGAGTTTCCCGCTGTACCAACTGATTTTTAAATGTTGCGAACTTTTCTTCAAAGAGTTGCGGAAAACCGTTTATTGACTGAAGCTCCATTGCTTCAAGATGAAAACGTTTCTCGTTCAACTCCGCTTCTTTTTTAGCTATTGAATCTTTAGCAACCTTTAACTCATCTTCCTTTTGAGCAATGCTCATTTCTTTTTGATTCAGAGAGTCTTCCCACTCCTTCAGTTCCTGCTGTCTATACAGGAGATTAGACTCTGTGATGTTGATTATTTTATCAGCCTGATCTGCCTGTGCATTATCCACAGAAGACTGGCCATTCTGCTTGTTAAGATTGCTCATTAAAAAACTTCCGTTATTATCTTAATTACTTTGAATACATTGTTTCTTATTGAGTAGTTTTTGACTGACTCAATTTCTTCTTTCGAAAAATCAGATATTCTCTTATTGCCATGTCCGCGCAAGTGTAGCAAATGAGAAATAAATTCAACGAATTCTGGATCACTTCGTTGGAGTTCTATCAATTCATTTTCTGCACCTAGTAGGAAAACTGCAAGAAGATGAGCTCCTAGTGTTGAGCTATATCCTTCTGCAGCGCATCGTATTTTTTGAGGAATTACAGTAGTTATACTCTTAGGTAAACTATATGCATCTGAATAAAATCCGCTTTGTACGATTTTTTGAACTGCTGTCTCTCTAATACTGTCACCCTTAAACTCAATTCTTCGACCATTCACTGCCTCAGACAAAGAATGCTGCAAAACTGAAGCGTAACATGTAATAATTTCAATTGTTTTTTCCTCAGTATACTGAGCTAGCATAAGTTCAGAACGCATCAATTGTTCTTTAATATCACCACTCAGATTTGAAACCAATGCCACTCCAAGCGACTTTTCTAGCTCAATTGTTGCTTTAAGCCTTTCTTGATTAATGTCATCTATGACTGTAGCCTTAACACCCTCACCCAAATCATCAGCAACCCCCTGTATCAACGAAACAATTACAGGAATTGTCGATTCAATCAATTGCTCAAACATTTTGTCATCGATATTTAGCTTTTCGGTGCTACCATGCTTTATGGGATCGCGATATCTTTTTAATTTTAAAGCAAGATTTAAAAAACCAGGGTGATTTGCAACCAATTGGTGTATAGGATGAGCCGCCCTGCAACTTGCTCCTGCGATAGCAAGTGCTAGCAAAGGTTGAAGTTCCACCTTGCCATTTTTGATCTGTCGAATAGCACCAGGTTTGACTTCTAATAGATATTGATTCTTTTCATTTAGTGTAAAACCAATCTTCTTCGCAAAACCAAGCAACAGTTTCCTATTATCTTGAAAGTTACTAGAACTAAAGACTTGTTCCCAATCAGAAACTGGATATTCCATCACTATTTGGCGTAATGACCACTCTAAGGCCTCATATAGATTCTTGACACCATTTTCAATTTCTTGTCTGTAATCACTCTCATAATTTGTACTATCAACTACAAGACTCTTAATTTTTTCGAGAGATGACTTACTTCTGACAATTCGCTTGCTTATTTCTGTATACTTAAATATTTGTTTTGAGAATTGATTATTAGCGCCATCAGAATTACTAAGTTTATCAATAACCCCTTGTTGCTTTAAATCAGTTACCCACTTCCATTCCTGAGAGGTAAGATAATTGGCAAAATTTTCAGAGAAACCAAAACCGCATCCATCTGTTACTAGAAGGTCAGCATTGCCCTTTTGGATTAATACATGGCAATGCAAGTAAACCAGCTCAGGATGGTCATTCACTGTTACAGCTTCAGCCATTGGCACAGGTGGCGGGTATTGATCAAAGTCTTTGTTCAACAATACACGCCTTTTATATTTTTTCTTAAATTCTCTAATAGCTCTAATAATATGATTGGAGTCAGGAATAGTTTTCCAGAAAGAATCTTTTGTAGGACGTATCTGTTTTGCAGTGACCCTCGATTTCTCATTGGTTGAGTTGATTAAGAAAGTAATAAGACCACTATCATCAATCCCCAATATTTTTTTATAGCTCAACTGATCTGTTCTAATATAAGGAAGTAGCTTTCCAGATAACAAATCTAAAAATACCGTGGCTACGCTATACTCCAGATTTTCGTCTGATTTGTTATTCCACTCGTTCAGAAGCTCCTGTCCATTCTCAGACAGTTCATAGCGGTCATTTAAAAGGCCAAGTTGATTAAGGCGATTCTGGATGAAGGTCACCAGTTCTTTTTCTAAACATGTTAGTAATGCTATCTTTTCTGTATCACCAGATTCAATTTCTGTTATCTTCAAGACAGTTTCTTCAAATATATTTAGACCACGTCTTTTCTTTTGTGGAATAGATATACTAAAAGCATGGCATGGCCACAGAATACTTTGTCTGGCAGCAATATTCAGTCCATCCAATACTGTAGGGAAACTAATTATTTTAGGACGATGATCTTTGGGTTTTGCACTCATAAAATCACCCCCTGTTTTTGGCATAAATCAAAGAAATTTTTCAAAGCCGGAACAGCATCCACAGCTACTTGAGTGTTTGCAAAAATACTGTTTCCTACGATGGCCAAGACTTTCTTCTGACGACTCATGCTCACACATAATCGGTTTTCCGACATGAGGTGACCGAAGAGCTTTTGTTGCTTCTTTTTATAATCCTCTTCATCACGTATATGAGGTGGCAAGGCATTCATATTCTGAGATCTCACCATGGAAAGAAACACAATGTCGAATTCCATTCCTTGAAAGGAATCAACAGTGCCAATACGGAATCTCTCTTCACCATTTTCAAGAAAACGGTACTCCTGACATATCTGCCATGTACCATCCTGTACCCTTTCCGTGATACCAAATTCTTGTAGGGCTTCATAAACAGCAAATACTTGAGCCTTATAAAAACTGATTACACCAAAACTTAGCCTTGAACCTTCTTCAGAGCCAATCCATTTGTTAACGTATTCAGCTATGATTCTTGCCTCCGCATCGCGTTTCCGACTTCCACTGTCCAGACGAATTTCTTCTCCTTTAACATGAGGTACATCGATCCAAATTGCTGGACATCCATTTGTATCGGGTAAATTATTCCCAAATGTTACGTCAAAGCTGTTAATTCGACATTTTTCACAACTTGGTTTATTACAATTTGCTCTGTGCTGTGCATCCCATTCATCCATCTTTTCTTTTGTTAGTGGCGATACATATCCTTCGTTGTGTTTATCATAAAAATTTGCACTGCAAAAATCCCCTAAAAGAGGATGTGTTCGGTACTGAGCATCCAAAGTGATGACTCTTCCTTTTTTATATCCTTGCTCTTGATCAAGTTTTAATAAGCGTGACTTTAGATAAGAGAACATACTCTCGCGAACATAATCATTCTCGTTTTTATCCTGCTCTCCAGACCTACCCTCAACAGCACTTACGATATCTTCATCAATGATATGAGGAAGCTGTCGATGATCCCCAACGAGAATTATCCTTTTTTCAGCCTGAGACATTGGAATCAGTAGGTCTCGTGGGCTAGTTCTCGCTGCCTCGTCTATGATCACCGTATCATATTTGACTAGCTCTGTTCGCTGATCATGTCGTATATTTTTATTCTTTGAACGGATGATATCTTTACCAACTGCCTGTTGAGTAGTTGCAGCATATACAAAGTTGTAGTCTTGTATAGCCTCACGAACGCCATCTGGGTTATCTTCAATCTCATGTAAAAACTCAGCTAATATTGCATCCCGTTTATTGGTGGAATTGAGTTTTTTCTCCAAAAGTTGCGATACATTTGCGACTAATCTTAAAACATCCTCTCTTGGTTTTTCAGTTCTGAAATCAGGAGAAGGTAAATATTTATAAAGGAGTGATTCTTTGAGTTTTCTTAGCTCTGGAAGAAAACTCAAAGACTTGTCACCACGCCAACGGGCCGCTTTTTCAAGAGTTTTTAAATCTGGAATAGCAAGCTCATCTTCGATCTTATTTAACAAATCAATAGCTCTTTCAGCACCATCATCTTTGAAGGCTTCTTCACTTATTCGCAGAGCTCGAATAAGTCGTAAGGTAGATGTTTCATTCAGCTGAAGTTCTGTTTGTAAAGAGTTGATAATTTCTTCAGCCTCATTGATGATATCCTCAGAAATTACGTCTCTGGGCAAAGCCAAAATACGTTGCATTAAACTCAATATATTATTCTTTGAGGGGCTTAATGAATATGCAAAAAATAACTCCGAAAGTCTCACCTGTTCTTCAGTTTGAGTAATTTGAGGGTTCTGATTTCGAATATTAGCAGCTACATTGGAGCACCATTTATTAATTTTTTCAGTGACTGCATCTTCCGTAAATTCAGAATCACCAGATCTTTTGCCGAATTTAACCGCCGGTAGGGCATTAACACTAAGCCTCGCAATAATATTCTCAACAGCATCATGCTGAAAACCTGAGACAAGTATCTGACCTCTTATCGACTTAGTTTTGTCATATTCTTCATTGAGCCTCTCAAGAATTGCTGTAACTACTGTTGTTTTTCCTGTTCCTGGTGGTCCCTGAATGAGAGCTATATCCGGTGTATTTAAAGCAATATCGATAGCTTCCACCTGCCTATCTGTAGGAGGATGCCTGAAAATCTTTTTTTTCACAAAAGGTGTTAAAGGAACTATCTTTGTAACACGCTGGATGTCTGGAAGCTTTCCTCCTTCTTCAATCAGTAGGCCGAGAAGTGGATTAGCACAACGTCCTTCTAGAATGGCTGAACGTGCCCTCATTCGTCTTTCAATTTGAATCTTGTCACCATTGATTGACAGAATCAAAAACATATTACTAGATGGAATTGATGGCAGATCCAATTCAATACTGGTTTTTGAAATTTTCAGGATTGGAGCATAAATAGAAGATGGAATTTCAGTATCATCTTTTTTCTGATCTCTCGAAGATGTGAATTGTTCTTCCAATACTTTACTGTAGGCTTCCCACGTAATATCTGGATTTTTTAGGTATATAGGCTCTTCCAAGGTGATTTCTATTTCATCACCTTCGGTGAGTTGACTAGGAATAGAGGTAACAAAGAACTTAACACCTTTTTTTGTCTGCTCTGTGCCATGATAGTCAATTCTTCCAACTGCTTTGGCTCTGGCCAACAGCATTTCGCCTTCAATTGCGCCGTATTCATCCCACTTTTTCAAGTAGCTCCCAGTTTCCTTGGTAAGTTGGCTCATTGCTCCAGCGGCTAAAGCACGAATACGACCTGTCTTTGTGTAGTCAGAAAAATGGACCTTTCCTCTTGCGAGACGCAATGAGCCTTCAGCCTTCTGGTTATCCTTAAAGATTACTTTAGTCGCAAAATAGATATCTTTTGACTTATCAATATTACGTCTTGCAACTGGAATACGTACCCTTTCACCATAGATAGAGAACTCTCTATACTTTTCCTGTACAACTGCTTCCGAATTAGATGATTTTTCATCCTCAAGATTATTACCTTCAAAGTCAACGTTAGCGGATGGACCACTCATAAATAGAAAAAAATCTTCATTGCCAACACTGATTTTGCATTTATCGCTCAATACAATCCCTAGTTCTTCAGCTCCATTGAAGCGAATACCATTTCTTTTAGCCGTTGATTCTATACGCTCATCAATACCAATTTCTATGTCCCCGATTTCAATGATTTCACCATTGAAAAAAATAATTTTAACAAGCGCATATCCATCCTTAACAACCTGAATTACCTCTGCAAGATGCGCACAACCTCTTTTCAAATGAAAATTCAAACTATTACCAGCTGAGGGATCACGAAGCAGAAGGCTCCATTGTTGCCCACCGATTCTTAATCTATATGCTTGCTCTGTACTACTAGGTGCTATATATCCAATACCTTTGCTTGGAATTTCCCCGGATATTTCTGGTTTCATCCATAATTCAAAGGTGATTTCAGTATTTATATCTTTTAATTTCATTTACTACCTCCACTGATCATACACTTAACCAATCGAGGACTATTCAATTGTGCGAACATCCAGAACTGAGTCTCTGGCGTCATTTGATCTATTTTTATCTGTGAGGAGAGTTTCTGGAATTCGTGCTGTGGTTGACTACCACTAGCAATAGACAAATCGACTTTCCCATGATCTGATTTTTTAATCAGAATGCCATTATCACTTGAAGAAATAAGCAACTCTGCTATATCTGAATCAAGCATCTCAAACTCATCTAAAACTCGCCTTGGTATAGTGAGCTCAGTATCCTGAGATATCTCATGTACATACCGCCAGGATGGCAAGTGTAATGGTTTATCAGCTCCATTCCATTGATAAGAATCAAGAATCAGTATCGGTGGCCTTGGTGTTTTACAGTAAGGGCAATTGTGGTCTTTTGTTTCCGGATGAATGAAATCGTAATAATAATTCATTGAACAACCTGGGCACATAATGGTCATATCAGCTGCTTGAGCGAGAGCTTCAGGCCAATGATAAATGGTTGGACGCAGTAATGGGTTTGTCCTACCTTTACCGAATGTGTCCTCAAACAATGCTGTTAGTTTCTCTGTAAGGAGAAGGGATCGTGGTAGGCCACTATCGGAAGAATTAGAACCATCATTTTGGTCATCAACCCAAGGGAATAATCCAGCATAAGCACAATCTTCAATATCCTCTTCACCATTTTCTTGATTCGCCCAGTCATCTTCATCAGTTCCATCTACCTTCTTCCCGACAAAAGGATGTATTAGCGAGAGAAGGTAGAAAGCCACCACCGCAAATGCATGACAGTCGCTTGAGGGTCTTCCACAGTCTTTGTATTGAACCAGCTCCGGGGCTCCATATTTTGGTGTGTAAACGACACTGTCACCTGAAGTGATTTCAAATCGAATATTATCGGCATCGATAAGCCAAATTGATGAGTCCTCAATTCCTTTTGAAATAAAAATATTATGGGGGGATATATCGCCATAGATCATGCCATTACCATGGAGACGTGCTAATAATGATGCACACTTGTACAAGGCATGAAGCCTGCGTCTAAGTCCTCCAGTTCTGTAATAATGAACTATCTTTTTAGCTTCGTCCTCAGGCATTCCCGACAGCCATTCTGGGATATCATCTGGAATAATGTCTTCTGCTGACTTACCATCAAGCCAGAAATGGCTAAATGGCACCATATCACTCAAAAGTTGCATCACATAACCGGCATTGTTCTGAAGCAATGCTGCAGGTACAGATATATTTAGGTTTTCTGGTAGAGGCAAAAGCCGGACGCGCTTAAAGCGCTTTGAATACCGTTCCAGTGACTTTTTATCGGTGACAGGATTGCCACTTTCATCTGTAATAAGCTTAATCGCTAAGTCAGGATCCTTAGTACGAAAAACAATGCCTTGTCCGCCTTGACCTAGTACCTTGGCCTGAATATGTAAATTCTGATATTCATCGACATACTCGTTGAGTCTTTGGCTCATTAGTAACTTCCTTTCTTAAACAGACTAGCAATCGTCTTATCATCGGAATGTCCTGGGACAGGCCATTCATTGAGCCATCGTTTGAGATCCCTTTTTCGTTCTTCTGACTCCATATTTGCATAAGTAGAATAGAGTTCTTTTGTAAATATCATCTTTTTTTCAGGTAATAGGTCATCAGATATACCATCCGTACATAGCACAACTGCATTGTATGCCGTGGTTTCAATCACTGCGGTTTCCCAATGATCGGCTCTAAATTCCTGTTGAAGACTGTTTGTATAGTTTGAGAAGGAATCCTGTTTGTTATCACTAAGAATAAGGTGATTTTTGTCAGTTTCTCCAAGGGCGACAATCATTCCATCTCCAAGACGACCAAGGGTGATAATTACTTCACTTTGGATGGCAAAAAGGCATGTAGCCGAACAATCTATTGAAGAGTACGGAGATATTTTCACAAGCCAGTTCGCATGAATAAGTCTTAAAATATCAACTATATTTGCATCAGGGCTATTCTGATAGCTCTCAGCCACCTCAAATACGGCAAGACAGGCAGCTTTTGAGCCGTGATCCGAATGTGCCTTGCTGCCTAAACCATCCGATACAACAACCACATTTCCCCATTTATATCGGCGTGCCATCCAAGAGTCTTGATTGGGACTACCTGTTTTAACATGTAAGGGACCAATTACTGAGGCACCCCAGCTGTTCCAAATTTGATCAGACATCCCAATTTTCCTCTGATTCTTCTACAACAGCCATTATCGATTGCACAATTTGGGCTGTCGACAATGGAGCCATCACGAGTTCATCAGAGCCAAAAAGTATGGAATCAAGAGCTGAAGCTATATTTTCTGAGAGGTATACAGTGCTGTTTGTAGAAATTTTCTTCAACTTCCACAAGTCAGCATCAGCACCAACTGCTACAGTGCGAATGATTAGATCAGGATAGGAGCTCAATTGGTTTTGAAAACTAGAGATATCTAAATTTGAAAAATTACCGTCAGATAGAATAAGGACCCTTTCTATCCCAATAGCATTCGTGTTCTGAGAAAGAAAATCAATGAGAGTATCGAGGTTCGAGGTACCTTCAGCATTGAAAGCTGGGATGTCTCCATCACTTTGCAAATAGACCTCGGAAACAATCTGTGCCCATTGATAGAACTGAACATCTAAACCTAAGTATTTTTCCTTATCTATGAACGGTAACTGCATCACATAACGGCATAAATTTCTTTGAAGATGGATTTTTCCCATCTCATTCATACTTCCAGAAGTATCGACGAAAATTTTAATTTGCATATTTAATTTTTTCATTTATAAAGCTATTTAATAAACTAATAACATCATGACCAAATACCCAACTTATATTAGAAAAGTCATCTGCTTTCTGTTTAATAATGGGATGACTAGGTCCATAACATGAAATTAGGCATCCAACCCCATCCATCCCGCCATATTTTTTAACAATTTCATGGAGTTTTACCACCATATCTGATGTCACATTTCCAGACTTACATTCAATAATAAATAGTCTGTATCCATCAGTAAAAGTAATATCAAATTCTTGATAAATACTGTGTTCTTTATATTTTGGAGGATATAACTTATAATTTTGATTGGACTCTAGATCTGCAATTGAAACTTTCAGATTCACTCTTAAGTCAAATATTTTATTTTTCTTTACAAGTGGTTGAAGTTGTCCCGCAATAAATATTTCAAACCAACCTCCCACCAAAAATTCAGAAAATTCTGGAAAATTTTCAAAAATAAATCTATGGCCGTCTATATGCAATTCAGCCTTATAATCACTATCTAAAGATGCATAAAATTCATTATCCCAAACCTTAAAAGGAGATTTATCATCTCTGTGTGGTATTATACGTTTGTAATTTCTAGTAAGTTTCTTTTTTGCATTCCAAATAATTTTAGATATTTCAAATTTCTCTTGGGTCTCAGCATTATCCCAATTAAGAATACCAGGCTCACTAATTTTTAAACCATCTCCGTTCAATTGTAAAAATGTCTCTGTAGACTCAATTTTTACGATATCTTTAGTAGTAAAGTCATTTAAAAAAATTACTTTTTGATCAACGCCATTAAAATAGAAAGGCGTCGCATTGACTTTACGACAAGCAGCAAGAGCACCGGCATACATCAATTTTGTTCCACCAGTTAAATTGAAACCGATCTTAGTATTAATAGGCATATTCTCGATCAGTTCCAAAATCTGAGCACGAACATTTTCAGGATGATAAGGATCCACTGAAATCTCCGCATATTCAGCTTCTCCAAGAAACTGTCTCATCACATCAGCAGGAAACTGTGCTGAATTCAAAAAAATATGTTTTTTACTTGAAAATTGCATCATGCCAAGTAAATTAGGCAAACGTTGCTCACCAAAAAGATGAAAAATAACATCATAGTTATCAGGTTCCATGTTTATTGTTTGAACCTGTTTACCATGCCATTCTAACCATTCATTTGGCAGGATAATTCTTTCCGGAGGTCTCCCTGGCTGAGAAGATGCAATAAGACGTTTTTTTAGATTTGGATATCTCAATGCCGCAAAAGCCCAAACGAATGCCATAACTGGAGTACCTGGACTCAGGTACAACGTAACGAACTTTTCATCCTCAGATGTGGCAA
The DNA here is from genome assembly GCF_013419675.1 of Acinetobacter sp. YH12069. Classification (NCBI taxonomy): domain Bacteria; kingdom Pseudomonadati; phylum Pseudomonadota; class Gammaproteobacteria; order Moraxellales; family Moraxellaceae; genus Acinetobacter; species Acinetobacter sp. YH12069. The sequence goes on from NZ_VOZS01000015.1 coordinate 17,890, forward strand.
CCTCGTTCAAGGCTTGAGTTGCAGCCTCATATATACCTTCAGTGTCATTGAGATGCGTCAATTTGACAGGGTGAAAACGCACATCAACCTTTTTTCCGGCATCTCCAAGCTGTTGCTTAAGCCACTCATTGAAATGATGGTGTGCCTCTCCTGTATTTGAAAATAGATCGATAAACTGTCTTGCAGCCTCTGAATTAGGGCCTTCAACATTTTTTATTTTTAGATGAAATTCATCAATTTTATTTTCGATTTTATCTGGATGTGTAAAGCCAAGGATGATCACATCGGTGTAATCTTCCGCCAGCAAGGCTCCCAGAACGGGACCAGTTGTCTGTTCCAGTCCAAGCGAGGCCCTGAAATCAGTCATTCCATACCATGTCATTAAATATTTTTTCATATATTTTCCTTATTTATGTATGGACGGAACCAAATAACCTGATTTTTCAGGCGATCAGCAAAGACAGCGCGATTGTCTTTTTCAAGTCCTTTTAATTTTCCTATTGCCCCACTGACGAATGAGCCTGCATCATCTTCATTCATGCAGAATCCGACACGCATCTCAAAGAACCCTAGAAGGTCTTTGCACGAAGAATTGCAACGTTTCCAGTTATCAGCAAATGCAATCACAAATGTCCCTTGTAGCGGACCGTCTTCCAGAATTTTCTTCAGACTCTCTTGTGGGGATGGTGGGTCATCTTTCTTCATTGGTCTAAAACTTGCTGGTCCGGAGTGAAAATCCTTAATCGACTCCAGCCCATCAATAATCACGACTCTCTTAAATTGTTGTAACTCATCGAAGATTTCGACCAGATTCAGTGTGGCAACACTCTCGTGCTTTGAAATGGGTCTTTCCCCAAAAGTATTGAGATACTTGGATGCACCTAACGGTACAATGGAACGTCCGTTAAAGTAGATAATCTCATCTATGTCATTCTGAGCATCTAAGCTCTGAAGGATGGAGGAGAGCAGTCCGTCATGGATTGCATCGTTATATCCGGATATCAGTAAATTCGATGACGGCCGGTTAACTAGTGGTAGTGCGAGCGGTGTCGCTTCAAAAGTTAAGCTTTCGCCAAGATACAGCTCTATCGTCTCACAGCTTCTTGATTTGAACCAATCAGCTCCTGGCATTTCAGGCAATCGTGATCCATTAAATACTTTTGTCGAATTACAATAACCAAGTTGGTTGGCTAGCTGATTAATCTTGTCACTATGATTTCTACGCAGTTCTCGATCAGCAAACGGAATCAAAAATCGTTGATTTGCCGATTTTGCCCCGTTGGAATTGTTAATAATTCCTTCTGGTGGGCTACTCAATTTTGAAGCCTCCCAATTGCTATTGCCAAGTATCATCGCAGAATCCTCCTCACTACAAGAAAGAGCAATTCGGCAGCCAATCTGGCTTATCAATTGACCCATTGAAAGTGATTGGATCCCTTTCAGTGTTTGCGTAGCTAGCAATACATGTATCCCGAAGGCTCGTCCCTGTCTCAGGAGCTGATTCAACATTTTTTCTGCTGGTTCGGCCACTTGTCGCCCCTCAGAAAATAGGATCTGAAACTCATCGATAATCAGCACAATACGCGGCAGTTCATCTAGTGAAGATTTCCTATATTCATAAAAGTCGCTTACATCTCGACTTTTAAACGCCTGAGCCCGCTTTTCAAGCTCATTTGTCAAATGCTCTAGAACAGTTACCCCATATTCAGGATCACTCTCTGTAGCGACCAGTTTTACCTGAGGAAGCGGAGGGGATGCATAAACACTGAATTCCGTACCTTGCTTATAATCCAGTAGATAAATATTTAATTCCGAAGCTGAATATGTGTGGCAGAGACTATGAATCAGAACATGAAGTAGATTTGATTTACCTGAACCAGAACGACCGGCCAAAAGAACATGATGCTCAGTATTTATCCCGCCAATTGAGAAAGGAACGATCTCTCCTTCCGAATTCCAGCCAATCGGCACTTTTACACCTTGAATAGCATCTTGCCCCCAATATTCACTGTCACACCATAGATCCTTAAGACTCTTGCTGAATTTTGAGCTCTGTTCATATTGGTCCGATATGAGTAGTAGAAAATTCATCAATTCAGAATGTTCTGGCCAAAATTCCTGTTCCTCCACAACACTGATTTTAGATAAATTCTTGGTCAGTATCTCTGCTGGAATAATGGCATCCATTCTTTTGGAGCATTTTTCTAACGCAGTGCGTAGGCCTGTAAATTTACTATCTTCCAGCCTCTCCTTATCAATGGTCAGCACTGGAAGTACGCCACAGATAGGGCCCTGTTTTAGAATACGTCCAAGATACCAGAGGCTTCTCTCTGTTAATTGCTCTGGAACATCTAAAATAAGCAACAATTTATATGGTAGAGGATTGCTACTGTTTGCTTCATTGTAGGTGGACCAGCTCTTGATCTCCCCCTTGAATTTATTCTGAATCAAATCTTCGATATAGTCTGTTAACCGAGCCAATGCATTTTCGAGCTCGTCCGACCTGGTCAGCACTCTCTGCTCAGGAAAGAGCTGTTTTACTTTCAATAATGAAAGGAATGGGTCAAGAGATGTGCCTAGCCCTAAAGGATCTGCAGCAGTAATTTCAAGATTGCCGACTGGCATACAGTGCATTAGTCGGAGTATCAGTTGGTAAATTAACCGATATCCCATAGTCTGGTCAGGTAGCCAGAGCGCTTTTTTTAAAGGGAAAGGGATCAGCCGTGGAATATAACCTTTCCAGTTCTGATAGCTAAGAGACATGCGCCCAAATGCCAGTGCATCAGGAAAACTCGTACCCGTGTTGATATTTTCGACTTTTAAATCATTCAAATGCGGCTGGCGTTGGCGGATCCTTTTGCACAAATCATCAAGATTCTTCAGGGCCAAAACCCATTCCTTCTCAAACTTATCGTGTACCCGATGTTCTCTCTCTCGAATCTGCTCTTTTTTTAACTTGAGAGTATTCAGCGCATCGTTTCTTTTTCTAGCTCCAATGATTTTTGAATCATTCAATTGTTTAATTTTGTTCTGGATACTAGTAAGCTCAATTTTCAGATCATTCTGGCGTTTTTCTAAATCATCCTTGCAAGAGCTGAGTTTAGCTCTGGTTTTCATTAAATCATCTTTGCCACACTCATTCTGTTGAATCTCTCTCTGTATTCTTTCAGATTCCTCACGCTCAGCATCACCAAATATGTATTTTACGATTGAAATTAAAATGGGGCGCTCATTTATTTCTCGATCAAGCCTGCCCTTATCACTCGCTAGATCAGAAATAGCATTTTTAACTTGCTTTATATGAGTCTCTATGCGGTGGATCTCGTCGCTGAGTGATTGCAATTTTTTATGCAGACTTGTCTCTTTATCATATAACGTAACTAGTTTGGCTCTTTCCTCAGATTTGCTGACATCTTTCAGATTTTCCACAATTCTGTCACAATCCTGCACAGATTGCTTCAATTCAGTTTGAAGCTGGTGATAAGTATTTTCCTTCCATAGAATTGCCTCATTTAACGCCCCAACGTTATCAAACAATCTCTTAGGCATGGGCTCCTTATATCTTTTAATATTACTCATGTCCCATATTTCCTATTAATTGCAGCTCTGCACTTAACTGATCAATCTCAAAAGCTCTAGCCTGAAATAGTTCTCCCATTTGCTGAAGGCTGGAGATATCCTGCAAAAACGGCTCGAAAACATCTGAGATGATAGACTGACCAAACTCGTCCTTAACTGTGTCTGAAAAATTGCCCATTTGCTGTGAAGTCACATTAAATAGATCATCAAACATCGTTATCCTCCTCTTCGAATGGTAACTGGAGGATGACACCATCAACCTTTAATGCCTGTTCAACAACACCTGAAACATCCGAAAATAATTCAGTCACACCAGCAGCAATAATTGTCTCGAGTTGCGGCTTGACCATAATGTAATCAGACTTGAAATCGTCGTCAGAGGCTCTAACTTTTTTAATCAGCTGGTGCCAGTATTCTTCAGTCAAGGATAGGGAATACTCGCTCTCCACCAGCGAGATTAGTTCTTCCGTTAGCTGGTCAACAGTACTCATCTCACCTGCCTCCATAGCGTTCTGGAGCTTGGTTGAAAGATCCTGAGCCTTACTAGCGTATTCACTTGGTATCAGAGCGATTTTAATTTTCATGAGCTCCTCCGTTATTTTCATCAGAACCAGTCACCATGTCCCAGCAGGCTTTATCGATCTCATCTTTTGTCGGGAGCATACCTATTAAGGGTGAGCCAGCACTACGAAGGGATTCTCGCAGCTCTTCTTCCTGTTCTGGAGTTAAATCTTTGATGTCGCGTGAACATACAGTGATTGAGGCATTGGCTTCCTGATGTCCTCTGGACTGGAAAACCATGTGGTCTTTCTGAGAATAGAGATAAGAAGCTCGGCCACATTTCACTTCAATGGCGATAGAACCTCCGACTGGAGCCCTCATACCTTCACCACGGCCCAGAATAACCGGCACTTTGAGATCTTCGATGATCAGGTCGGTTTTTGTGAATCTGCCGTCCTTAAATGTGGTTCGGGCCTGCGTGTCAGCTTTATTTCCGAGCGGACTCAGCGCCTGTTCTACAATTTTTTCGCCACAGTAGCCGCTCAGATTTCGGCGGATTTTAAGCTGAACCGCATGCCTTTCAGCAGGACCGTTAGCGGCTTCGAGCTGGCTTCTATAATCGGCAATCTTGGCTCTAAATACCGGGTCACGATCAGCGAGATACTCGAAATAGTAGCGCTGCTGTTCAACGGATAGATTCAGCCTAGAGTGTAACTCTCTTGGCGTAATCGGCTTATTCAAGTCTGGCCTCCATTTCAGCCATGAATAAAATTCAGCTGCTGGCGGGTGCGTTTCGAGATAGGCATTGAGAGCTGCCTTGGCGCTTTCTAGTCGGATTTTTCCTGTTTCAAGGTGAGCTGCCGCACTGGTAAGCCGGGTTACACACTCCGTTTGAACTGTTTCCGCCAGCTGATTTGCCATATCAAGACACCGCTGGGCCATTTCACTCCGCTGCTGCATCTGCATGCGATGGGCTTTTGCCGCTTCCAAGGCTTCCTCAGTAGCTGCAACAGTGAATTCCGCTTCTGCGACGGCAGATTCTGCAGTGGCTACATCGGCCTCTTCAGATGAACAGTTAGGCGGTTCATAGTTGCCGTCCTTATCATAACCACCACTCGATGCACAGGCGGAAAGAGATGAGTAAGCTGAACTCAACTGCTCATTGGCCGAAGCAAGCTGATCATTAGCCTGCTCCAACTTCTGCCCTGCTTCCATTTCAGCTTCAATTGCAGCATCAAGTAATTGAGTGCTGTTATCGGCCTCTTGCTGTGCTTCAATAACTTTGGCTTCAGCTATAGCAATTTGGGCATGACAAACGCTCTCCATGGAGTCATAGGCTGACTGAAGACCAACAATTGTCTCTTCGAGATTCTCAACTTGCCCAACGGATACGTATGCCATTCTCCACCTTAACTCTGTAAATACTCTCTTAACCGTGAAGCTAGAGCAAGAAGATAAGGGACCTGTTCCGAGGCATTCGCCTCAAAATGAGAAAGCTGTTGCACTAGGGCCTTATAGTCCTCTTCGAAATTCGCTCGCTTTTGGTCCTGCCAGGTATCGCCAAGCGCACCAAAGCTATGATTCAAACCGTTAACCGCTTCATTCAACGTATCGATGAATTGCGTCAGAGTTTGCGCGAAACGTTCAAGTTCATCAGGATCACCAATTGCCTGTGACATAATTTACCCCCAAATCTTTGTTTACCAGTAACCTTCATCATCAGATGAGGCCGTTATATTTCCTGTTGTGTTCACCTTGACGCTATCACCGTCCAATTTGATCTCAGCCGGAGTCGGTACCACGTTTGGGTTCTTGGACTGGGTACGCATAGTCACAGACATGGTCACTCGCTGGAAAAACTCATGTAGCTGCCCAGCATTTTCTGCATAGAAAAGGTCATGGGGCGTTCCCTCGATAAAACGCTTCAGAACATTCTCATCCGCATCACGTCCGATAGCCATTGCCATGCGGTCACATTTGGAAGAACGCCCTTGGGAGATAAAGTCCTCTAGCGATCTTTCCCAACTGTCATTAGGTTGCCCATCTGAAACAAGAACTATTGTCGGACGGTAAGCACGGGAGGGAGTTGTTTCCTTATCCTCAATCATAGCCTTAGCCATTTTAAGGGCAGTTCCCATCGGGGTCATACCGTTTGCTTGAAGACCTTGCCACTTCACCTGAGAAGCCTTAGTGTAGGGCACATATAGCTCAACCTCATTACCGAAAGTGATGACAGAAACAAGAATTTCTGTCTCCATCTTCTCTTCCTGTGCAAAGGTATCCAGCATATCCTCGACGGCCTTATTAAGGTTTTCGATTTTATCTCCAGACATACTAGAGCTAACATCCAAAAGTAAAACCACAGGAAGAGGCTTGGCAGTTGGAGTGGTGAACTTTTTAGGATCAAACATAGATTACTCTCATGATTTATAAGATGTTTTAATACAAACAAGCTCTTTATTATTAAAGAAAAATATTAATTACAACAAAACACTCAAATGTCAAAAATTACACGCCTTCAATATTTTGAATATGGATGTAAATTCCTACATGATGCTCAATTTCTGCAAATTACATAATAAATAGTTTGTTTAGAACTAATGCGTAAGTCTTATGGTCTTTACCAATTCAGAATAGTGAAATTCTTCTTGATTTAACATATTTTCAAACATAATTCACATGAAATCAATGATTTTTATGCTAATTAGTATATTCTATTCAAAAATTTTATATTTAATATTAGACCTCTTTCATAAATCATTTTTTACTCAGCTCCAAGTTATAAATTCCAGCAATTAGATTGAATCTCAAACCGAGTCTTTTAGCTCCATATTGCGATAACACCCCGCAAGGATCTTGAAAGTTTTTAGACTGCCAAATACATGCTCAATTGCTATTCTTCTTTTATTGATTTCCTGATTATAGATTTTTAGTTCGGGATCCAATTTACAGCGTCTTTTGGCTTTTAAGGGCAACAGGCTATTCGGATACAAAGTATAAATCCCTTGATAACCTTTATCCGCAAGAACAAAGGCTCCTGAAGGAATCTGGTTTAAATTGCGTTTGAACAACTCGAAATCATGACTGCACCGCGACTGGTACATAAACTCAGAATTTGCTGAGTTTTGTAGTGAATCATGGCCTGTACTTTAAAGGTATGGGCTTTTTCTTGCCGCTATAGCTTTTCTTCTGTTTTTTTAGGCCTTTGGATTGGAATTTCCGTGGCATCCACGATCACAACATTCCAGTCGATGCCTTCGCCCTCGGGTAAATCTTTGGGTAAATTAAACAGATTGGACCGAATCAGGCAGTCTTCAACATGACGGACAATTCTTGAGGCCGTGGGCTCTGAAACCCCGTAACTCGTCGCAACGTGAAATAAGGTTCGGTATTCCCGCCAATAGCTCAGACAGAGTAGAACCTGATCCTCCAGGCTTAACTTGGGCGGTCTGCCTTTGGCAGAGACATGCTTCTGCAATTGCTCAACCATCAAATAGAAAGTTGACCATGAGATGCATGTGTATCGCTTGAACTGAGGATCAGAAAGCTTGTTTGAATCGATGTATTTCATCCGCAGATTATGCACGAATGCCAAGAAATCCGGAGTGCAAATATTAACCAAAAAAAAGATCGTTTTTTGATTTATGAAAGAGATCTATTATACTTAAGATTACCCACATTAAACTTAAAACTGGGCCCAATATATGTTTACTATTACATACCGCAACTAAAGATTACTACTGTAATCTTTAGTTCAATATTGATTGAGAAAACCAACTCAATTCAAGTTGCTTTTTATGCCAGTCTACAATCCCATAAAGAAAAGAGCTTAATAGCCTCTTCTGAGTTTGAAGCAATGTACTATGATAAGATTAACCCATTAGGTCAGGTGGCCTAACTTAAATAAAAAGTCTCCGACAAACTCGGTACGGTTCACATCTCCTTTTAACTGACATTTAAATATTTATTAATGCATGTTTTTAGCCATTTCTACCAAAACAAATGTAAAATCAATAAACCACTTTATCGTTTTTCATTCAAAAACAGAGCATGTTAACCATGCTCTGGCTATAGCTTATTTAGTGGATAAATTTAGTAACATAGACGAACAATACAAATCATTTGGCATTAAATATGAATTAGATTTTTCTGCCATAAAAGACTGTAGGGCTTTATCCGCTTTTTCTAATAGGCTATTTGCCTGCTGTGTAGTAATCGGTACTGTTTGATGAAATGCGGTTAATTTTTTAGTGAACATATCTAAAATTTTTGGTGGATTTACATGCTCACTTTTTGGTGAATATGTGTATATACAGAATTGCTTACGTACAACATTCCCTTGCAAATCTTGCCATTTTAAAATATTGGTCGTCATAAAATTCATAAACGCATTTTCAGCATTTGAAATAGCACAACATAATCCACCATTATCATAATCCAATGCCTTTTCAATCAAATATTGCATGATAGGTGAAGACAGATCTAGCATATGTATCTGAGGACGATTCACTGCGACAGAGCGATCACTCGTTACATCTAATAAAGATGCTTTACCTAATATGCTTTTAAATTTTTTCTGATATTCGTCATTAAATCGGATACGAATATAGCCAGACTCGCTATGTAAAGTATGCTCAATATCCAAGAGGTCAAGCATACCTAAAATGAAGCTTTCGATATGGTTAGTTTCTACCTGAATATCTGTTCGAACACTATCAGCATCCCCACTTGTAGCATAAGATAAAATTTCTCGCTGGATATTCACTGCTTCTTTGGCATTTCTTAGTGCCTCTTCAATTCTTTCTTCTGTGCGCGAAATACCTATCTCAGTAAGCGTTTTCAAAACATCTTCAACGTCAACATATTGACTAAGCTCACCTAAAATTTCATCCTTCAATCCATCATTAAACTCATGTACTTGTACATTGGAAAGATCATTAACAATTTGCTCAATTCGTTCATACATTTTAAAGATAATATTTACATCAACAGTGTCCGGTTGATGTAAATTAAAAATGAGAACATTTTTCTGTTGTCCATAACGATATAAACGCCCAATACGCTGGACTAAGCGCATCGGATTCCATGGCAGATCATAATTCACCATGATATTACAGGTCTTTTGTAAGTTAATCCCCTCGCCACCAGCTTCTGTAGAAATAAGAAATTGGCCTGTTTCTTCAAAGTTTTTGATCGCATTAATACGATCATCATGTTTCATAGAACCGTTAATTATTTCAACTTTACCTAGACCATATTGCTCTTCTAATTTGGTCTTAATATATTCTTGAGTTGTTCTGTACTCAGTAAATATAAGAACTTTCTCCAAGGAGTTTTTCGCCAAAATCTGATCAATAATGGAATCCATAAATACATTTATTTTCTTGTCTTCACGTATTAAATGATGACTTACTTCGACTAATTCTTTTAAGTCCTCTAATTCTCCCGCAAAGAATTCAATCGAACTTTTACCATCATTTAAAATTTTCGTAAGTTCTTCTTCTAAAATTTCACCAGCATAGCGCTCATCATTCAACTCCTGTAAATTTTCATGAGCTGACTGATAGCTCATCTCAAGGCGTGTCACCCGTTTTAGCAAAGCCTTATGAATTGCCATGACACTTGATGCTGCCAATTTCCGATACGTAGTCATTACAAAGCCAATTGCTCTAGCAAAATTTCCTTCAGCCTGGCTAGCTTGATACCCTTTTTTAAAGTAAGCAGATAATAGCTCTTCAAATTCTTGGAATTCATCAGTTGAAGGAATAGCTATCGCTTTTGTCACTTTTCCTTTAAAAATAAATTTACCATCTTTATCTGTGACATCTGCTTTATGATTTCGATAAATCATATCCCTAATAATTTCAGGATTACGATCTAGTTGTAATAAATCTCGTCTTCTTTCAGGTCGCAATAGCTCTAAAAGTGCAATAAATTTTGCCTGGTCTCCTTGGTGAGGGGTTGCAGATAAAATAATCATTGCTTTGGTTTTTAATCTAAGCTTTGCTGCCAAGTCAAAACGATCAGAAGAATCATATTTATTTCCATACTGTCTTCTAGATAGGCGATGACCTTCATCAAAAATTATGAGATCCCAATTTCCAGCATCTAATAATTTTTCAATATGATTATCATGTTTTAGGGTATCCATCGACCCTATGACATAATCATACTGTTTCCATTCACGTTGTTCATTAATAAAAAAGTCCGTACCATAAATTCTAAATTCATCAATATGGAATTTATGATACATCTCCTCTTTCCACTGTTTGGTTAATCCAGCCGGTGTAACAAGCAATACTCTTCTTGCTTGATCCCGCTGTCTTAAAGCATGCAATAACATTCCTGTTTCAATGGTTTTACCGAGACCAACATCATCTGCAATAAGCCAATTCAAGTTATTTGTTTTTAAAATATGGTGAACTAAATTAATCTGATGTGGTAATGGATCAATATCTAAATGTGATAGTGCACCTGTATTCTCATTCCACAATTTAATCGCATTCGCCAATACTCTTAGCCTAAATCGCTCTACTTCGGTCTGACTAATACTGACATCACCACCTTTAAAACGTGCTTCTGCATTTTTAACTGGGATCAAATGCTGAAACGGCATCCAAACTCTAATGTTATCTTGCTCATAATTGACTAGATATTGATGAAATCCTGCAAGCTTGCGTTCAAATACAATTACCCCTCTACCAAGTCGTTGATATCCTATTTCTGGGGTAGCATCTTGTACTTCCATTCCTATCTTAAAGGCTGGTTGTAAATCTTTTAACTTCACATCTGAAAATTGATTTTTAAGATCCGTACTAATCCACTTAATAACACCAGTTTCTTCATTTTTTATTTGAGAAACAATGCCATATCCAAGCTCTCCATTTACATCTAACTTAATCAAACAACCTTGAACTGGGGTTAAAGTATTATTCATTTAATTCACACTCAATTTCTTCATCATCTTCTTGCGACTGAGCCGATTTCTTAGATTTGGCTTCCAGTTTGGCTAAACGTTCGCTTTCCATTTCTTTATCAAACTGTTCCAAAATTCCACTTTCAATAGTTTTGAGATTAGAAATCTTGGGCCTTGAAATCCCCCACTTTTCCAGATCCTTTTCTTTCTGTATTTGCTGTGTATCGTGACTTGTACGCCAATATTGTTGAGTAAATTGATTGTCTTGAAATTCAACATGTTGTGGCAAATTGTCATCTATATTTAAAAATCTATATTTTAGAAAGATTGCAAAGGATGAAAATTGCCGTATATAGCTTGGGTGACTCACCCATTCATCATCCAACTCATGAAGTAATATTTCTATTTCTTCAAAATCTGGATATCCACTAAAAGATCGAACAATACTTAATAATGTCGGCCAAGGAAAATATTTTTGTCGAATCTTAAAATTATAAACACCAGCATTATCATAGTCTGAATAAGAAAAATCACTTTCAAGGAGTTCTTTGGTTCTTACCATTAAAAAAAATTCTTCAAAGGTAAATGATGAATCAGCCAATCTTTTTAAGGCAGCCCATGTAGCATTGGATGGATGCTCCTGAAAAAACACCTGTAATTGATCTAAAATTTTCTCGCCGTGCCAGTCAAGCAAGCTCATAAATTCATTTGCTTTTAATAATGATTTTTCCTCATGACTCAAAGAGTCTGGGAAATAATCAATTTCACTTTCAACAAAATCAAATTCAGTAAAAGAAAATATTGCATCATCATCTTGAATAACCGAATATTCTTCTTTTTCTTCAGTAGAAATATCTAGGTCAGATAAAAAATCAAGAAAGTGAGTTGGCTTATCTATTGAGAGTGCTTCAATATCTTCAATATCTTCAATATCTTCAATATCTTCAATATCTTCAATATCTTCAATATCT
>NZ_VOZS01000017.1:0-72642 GCF_013419675.1 Acinetobacter sp. YH12069
AAGAGTGAACCACCTGATCCCTTCCCGAACTCAGAAGTGAAACCTCTTAGCGCTGATGGTAGTGTGGGGTTACCCATGTGAGAGTAAGTCATCGCCAGCTCATTATTCGAAACACCCCCTGACTAGTGCAGGGGGTGTTTTTTTATGCGGGGAGAAAAGGGGCGAAGAAAACAAAGAATTCTTCATTCATTTTTATGTGATTTTTAAATTAAAGGCTGAAAGGCGTATACTATCCGTGTCATTGATGGAAAGCTCATGTCTGATTTAGCTTCAAACGCTCATTATATTGAATACGGCACACGACCATTTCTTGCCATTTTATTTTCTTTATTTTTAGCAGGCTTCGCAATTTTTTCATCGTTGTATTGTGTACAACCGATGATGCCAATTTTTGCGGATTTCTTTCATGTCAGTCCGACACATAGCAGTTTCCCTTTATCTTTTTCTACTATTGCTTTAGCAATAGGACTACTTTTCACCGGTTTGATTTCAGATCGATTCGGTCGTAAGCCTGTGATGGTCATCGCTTTATTTTTGGCAGCATCACTTTCAATTATCAGTTCTATATTTCCCCTTTGGGAAATATTTTTACTGAATCGCGTGCTGATCGGATTAAGTGTTAGCGGTGTTGCTGCTGTTGCAATGACTTATATTGGAGAGGAAATTGCGCAAAAAGATATAGGCTTTGCAATGGGCCTGTATATCTCGGGTACCGCAATTGGTGGAATGGGGGGGCGTCTCATTGCTGGGGTATTGATTGATTATATTAGTTGGCAAAATGCCATGATGATTATCGGCATCATTAACCTCTGTATAGCCACAGCGTTCTTCTTATTACTTCCAGCATCTCAACATTTTCAAGCTTATCCCATTCGTTTCAACCGATTTTACGAATCTTTCGTTAAAAATTTAGTAGATCCTAAGCTTAGAATCTTATTCCTTCAAGGTTTTATCCTCATGGGATGTTTTGTCTCTATATTTAATTATATGAGCTACCACCTATTAGAAGAACCTTATCAACTTTCTCAAACTTGGATTGGGTTAATTTCCATAGCTTATTTGGCCGGAATATATAGTTCACCTCGGGCTGCAAGTTGGGGGAAACGCTTTGGGCGTGAAAAAGTTTTACCTGCAATGCTGATCATGATGTTGTTGGGGCTGTTGATTATACTCATTCCGGCATTTTGGTCAGTCATTTTGGGGCTGATTGTATTCACTTTCGCTTTTTTTGCAGCGCATTCCACTGCGAGTAGTTGGGTTTCGGTTCAATCCCTGCAGTACCGTGCCGTAGGTTCATCGCTGTATTTATTTTGCTACTATTTAGGTTCTAGTATCTTGGGTAGTAGTAGTGGTTTGGTTTGGGAAATGTCTGGTTGGATGGGGTTGACGAGCTTTATTGCTGTTATTTTGATGATCGGTTTATTTTTAGCAATAAAATTGAATAAATTAAAATAGAAATATGTGAATAAGCTATTATTTAATATTCGTTTTACATCTATTTTTTTATATAAATAACACTATAAAAATGGCGGAATTTACTATTTTTATGATTATAAAACTTTAGTCTAATATTTTTTAAAAGGTGCCTCATAATAATGAAACGCATCACAATATAATAAATAAAATATTTTTGGTTATCATTTTTAAAATTTAATATATTTTTAAATAATTGATATTAATAGTTTATTTGTTTTTTTTGAATATTTTTGCACTTGTTTTTAGATAGAATTATATATAGATCAATATTGGTATTAAAATTAAGGCGATTATGAAAAATTTAACTATTTTAATGATGGCTTTGGTTTTTATCTTAATCTCAGCTTGTGCAAATACCACGAATTTAGGGACAGCAGGTGCAGAGCGTAAACAGTTTTTTATCGTTCCTCAAAAGTTATTAACTAAACAGCCGGATAGAACCTATCAACAATTTATTCATCAAGCGAAAGACAAGCAACTTTTGATCATAGATCCGAAATTGGATCAGGTTTTAAATAAACTCAAAAAAAATGCGGAGTTTTACCGTCAAGGTTCGAGTCAATAGGATTGGCAAGTCAGTGGGAATCTCAATAAAGATTTAAATGCACATGGTTTTCCAAGTGGGAAAATTGTCATTAACACGGGTTTGTATTGGAGTTTAAAGCTGACTGAAGATGAATTGGCATTTGTGATGGCGCATGAAATGGCACATGCTCTGCGTGATCATCATCGTGAGAAGATTTCCCTGCTGTTTGCAAGTCAGGTGGCGATGATTTCTTCAACTGCGGGTATCGGTGCGCTTGCAACGGCTGCCAGTAGTGTGACTGAGCAAGCGGTTTTTCTGCCTAAAGTTTCAAAATTTGAACTAGAAGCTGATGTCCTTGCACTTGATCTGATGTCGAAAGCGGGCTTTTATCCAAATGCAGCATTGAGTTTTTGGCAAAAATATCAGCAGGAAACGACACGCCGTCAAATGCTTGATGTAAAACCATTGATGACTCAAGATAGTATAGATAAGCGTAAGGTTTATATTGAAAAATATTTACCTGAAATGCACATTCAATTTCAACAGGCGCAGGCTGTAATGTTGAATAAAAATGCGATAACTCATGGCACATTCTAGATTGATTTAAATTGTACAAAGATCCAAATGATTTTTAAATCTAGTTTTAAAGTCGATGCTTTAGCACTATTACATCTGATGTCTATATAAAACAATTCAATGATTCTGTAGCTGTTGTATAAATTATAATCAAGCATGATGAATGGAATTCATGGTAAAATGATCGGCTTTCATCTTCTTTGATCTTTTTTCAGATCATTCCATCTGCCAGCCGAGAATTGCTAGCCATGTCTACTGCTTATACTATGCAGACTGCGCCAAAAGCGTTGTTTGATTACGACAAATATTGGGCGTCATGTTTTGACCCTGCGCCATTTTTGCCGATGTCACGCGAAGAAATGGATCAACTCGGTTGGGACAGTTGTGACTTTATTTTGGTCTGTGGTGATGCCTATATTGACCATCCATCATTCTGCTCAGGCATTATTGGTCGTACTTTAGAAGCGCAAGGCTTCCGTGTCGGTATTATTGCACAGCCGGATTGGACAGATGTTGAAGCTTTCCGTGTGTTAGGTAAGCCGAATATCGCTTGGGGCGTGACTGCCGGCAACATGGATTCGATGATCAACCGTTATACGGCTGACCGTAAAATCCGTTCAGATGATGCCTATTCTCCTGATAATCAACCGAATAAACGCCCAGACCGTGCAGCAACCGTGTACTGCCAACGTGTGCGTGAAGCTTATCCAGATGTGCCTGTATTATTGGGCGGTATTGAAGCCTCGCTGCGCCGTATTGCACATTATGATTATTGGTCAGACAAAGTTCGTCGTTCAGTATTGATGGACTCAAAAGCTGATTTATTAATGTATGGTAACGGTGAGCGTTCGATCACTGAAATTATGCATCGTTTGGCGCGTGGCGAAAAAATTCACGAAATTACCGATGTTCGTGGTACAGCATTTATTGTGAATAAAAATAACCGGGCTTCAAAAGCGAAGTTTGTTGAAATTGCATCGAATGATGTTGATGCAATTGGCCGTGTCGATCCGATCATTAACCCTTATGTGATGACCGAAGACCTTGAAGGCTGTGAAATCGAAAAAGGCAAAGACAGCGTTACGCAATATCAAGGCTTCCAAAAAGAAGCGGTAGCAAATCCGATTGTTCGTGAAGGTGATAACTTAGACGCCGACACACAAATCGTGCAGCTGCAGCCTGCATCAAAAGCCATTAAGCATAAATTGCCGCCGCGTGAATTGGCGGTGATTCGTTTACCTGCCTATGAAGATGTGGCGAATGATCCTGTACTGTATGCACATGCCAACCGTATTTTGCATTTGGAAACCAATCCGGGCAATGCGCGCGCGATGGTGCAAAAGCATGGTGAGCGTGATGTTTGGCTGAATGCGCCGCCGATTCCATTGACAACAGAAGAAATGGATTATGTGTTTGACTTGCCGTATGCGCGTCTGCCGCATCCAGCTTATGGTGAAGCGCGTTTTCCTGCCTTTGACATGATTAAGTTCTCTGTGAACATTATGCGCGGCTGTTTTGGCGGCTGTACCTTCTGCTCAATTACAGAGCATGAAGGGCGTATCATCCAAAACCGTTCTGAAGAATCGATTTTGCGTGAAGTTGAAAAAATTCGTGATACCGCACCGGGATTTACTGGGATCATTTCTGACTTAGGCGGCCCAACGGCCAATATGTACCGTTTGGCATGTAAAGATCCTGAGATTGAAAAGAACTGCCGTAAGCCGTCGTGTGTATTCCCTGGTGTGTGTCAAAACTTGCACACAGATCATGCACCTTTAACCCAG
Organism: Acinetobacter sp. YH12069; assembly: GCF_013419675.1. Classification (NCBI taxonomy): domain Bacteria; kingdom Pseudomonadati; phylum Pseudomonadota; class Gammaproteobacteria; order Moraxellales; family Moraxellaceae; genus Acinetobacter; species Acinetobacter sp. YH12069. The sequence goes on from NZ_VOZS01000017.1 coordinate 4,363, forward strand.
TTATACCGTAAAGCGCGTTCATTGCCGGGGATTAAAAAGATTCTGATCGGTTCTGGTTTACGCTATGACCTTGCGGTGTTAAACCCTGAATATGTCAAAGAATTGGTGACACATCACGTTGGCGGTTACCTGAAGATTGCGCCAGAACATACCGAAAAAGGCCCGTTATCGAAGATGATGAAGCCGGGGATCGGGACCTATGACCGTTTCAAACAAATGTTTGATCGTTTCAGTAAGGAAGCAGGGAAAGAGCAGTATCTCATTCCTTACTTTATCGCAGCGCATCCGGGTACGACTGACTATGACATGATGAACTTGGCGATTTGGCTGAAGAGGAATGGGTTCCGTGCCGATCAGGTGCAAACCTTCTATCCATCACCAATGGCGACTGCAACGACCATGTATTACACCGGTAAAAACCCGCTGGCTAAAGTGGCGCGTTATACCGAAAATGTCGATATCGTAAAAGGTGAAAAACGCCGTCGTTTGCATAAAGCCTTCTTGCGTTATCATGATCCAAACAACTGGCCATTGCTGCGTGAAGCGCTCAAAGAAATGGGCCGTCAGGATCTGATTGGTAACTCAAAACAGCATTTGATTCCGACGTATCAACCGGCTGGCAGTGCTGAGGGTCAATACCAATCTGCACGTAAAAAGAACTCAAGCATTGCGGGTGATTCACAAAAACGTACAGGCGAACAAGGTAATCGGACGAAGGCTGCTCAATCGCGTCCTTCAAATACCAAGAAGCGTCCTGAGCGTGGTCAAATTTTGACGCAGCATACTGGTCTGCCGCCGCGTGAAACGGGTGAAGCGAAAAAACCTTTTGGCGGTTCGAAACCCAAAGGAAAATCGAAGCCTAAATCACGCGCTTAAAATGATGAAATAAAAAAAGACACTTCGGTGTCTTTTTTTATGGCTGATATGCTCGGCAGCATCAGACAGTTTGCATTTTTATATGTTGTTACAAGCTCAATGCCATATGTGCGTCGGTTATCTCAATGAAATACGAGCAAAATTTGACAGCTTATCGGAATTGTCAGACAGTGAGAGGAAATGCACTTGCTGTCGTTTTAGCGAATGATCTAAAGTATCTGTATATAGCAATGGATGCTATTACTCTGAATGAAGTGGCATGTGATGTTTGACGCTTTAAGTTTGCAACTTTTTGTCAGTTTAAATACGTATTGTGTGAAAGTTAGAGTTATTTTTTTTAATAGGAAATTAAAAAAATAATACTGGTTGTATACTTCATCAGTATAAGAAGTATGTGAAAAACCAAAAATATAAGAAATATAAAGGATTATGAGATGACTATATACATAGTAATAGGGAGTATTTTACTCTTCTGTGTGCTCATAATGGCTTGGAAAAGTTTAGAAGGTGATTCTAAGCAACAAGATAGCGCATTGAAACAACGTGCTATTTTCAACATTAATGAGCAATTAACCTACACGCGTTTAAAAGAAATTTTGCCTAAGCATACGATCCTTGCGCATGTGTCTTTTGATGCACTGTTGACCACGAAATATTATCGTACACGTAATAAGTACCGTAATATGGTGGCGGACTTTGTCGTCCTAGATGAACAGCATCAGATCTTGGCGATCGTCGCTTTAGATGATCCAATGGTGCTAAAACGGATGCAGCAGTCGCAATATCAAGATGCTTTGCTCGCTTTGGCAGGCTATCGTGTCATTCGTTATGATGATGTGCCTGAGTACGTTCAATTACGCGAAGATTTCTTAAATGAGCAGCGTGTACAAGCGCCATTTGTGCCGATTAATGATCTGAAAAAATATCATTTATATTCAGATTTGGAACGTAAAAAGATCAAAATTATTGGATCTTAGGGATTCAAAGAGCAAAATTTTTTGCAAAAAAAAGCATGGCTTTAGACATGCTTTTTTTATTGTTATTCAGGCTTAATGATTATTCAGGCTTAACGGCTACGACAGTTAATTCTACCCGCACACGCGGGTCGTATAATTTGGCTTCAACACAAGTTCTGGGTAATGCTTCAATATCTGACACCCACGCATCCCATACCTCATTGAATGCGGCATAATCCTGTTCAATATCTTTAAGATAAATGGTCACTGACATAATCTGGCTTTTATCTGTACCGGCATCTGCAAGGAACTGATCAATAAGCTCAAATGTTTGCTGTGTTTGTCCTTTGATGTCTAAATCAAGGTCTGTTGCCAATTGACCTGCCAAATGGATCAATTGACCTGAAATAGCGATTTCGGAGAAGCGTTTTGAAACATGCAGGCGTTGGATGGTCATGCGGAATATCCTGAAAGCAAAAAGGTCACTTAATCTTGAGTTTTAGGCATTGTAGCTGCAACCAAGGCCGTCAATAAACAGCCAACAGCAAGGTAGATTGCCACATAATGCCATGAACCATCACCCCAAATCACCAAAGCTGCTGCAATCATTGGAGTAAAGCCACCACCGATAATACTAGCCACTTGATAGCCGACACCTGCGCCACTGTAGCGATAGGCGGTACCAAACAAGGAGGTAAAAATCGGCTGGTGTACACTCACCACCATATCATGGGCAATATTGGCAAGGAAAATTGCACCGACAATAATTAGCCAAGTATTTTGTGCATCAAGGGCCATGAAGAAGGGAAAAGCTGAAAGCGCACCAATCAATCCACCCAGCACGCACATTTTACGATGATCAAATCGATCTGCTAGCCACGCAAGCAAAGAGGGGAATGCTGAAGCAGCTAATTGCACCAACCATTAAGGTGATATTGAGGAAGAACTGTTTGTCCATGCCCAATTGAGCGGTGAGATAATTCAGTGCAAAGTTCGTCACCAAATACATGGTGAGTAACTCGGTCAGGCGCAGCGCAATAATGTAGAAAAAGGCTTTTGGGTGTTGGCTAATCGCTTGCAGAATCGGTAATTTTTGTGGCGTTTGTTGAGCTTTGACCACATGGTCGACAAATTCTTGAGATTCGTCTTGATCACGTCGAATCCACATCGCGATAGCCAGCAAGATAATACTGGCAATAAAGGGAATTCGCCATGCCCAATCAGCAAAAGCATCTTCACCCAAAGTGGCAATAATCAAAGACACAGGCCTGTTGCCAGAACGAGTCCGACGCCATAGCCAATTTGTACACCACTACTGTAAAAGGCTTTTTTGCCTTTCGGGGCATTTTCTACAGCCATCAGGGCAGCGCCGCCCCATTCACCACCGACAGCAAAACCCTGTATTGCCCGAAGTGTTACGAGTAGGATCGGGGCCCACCAACCGATGGCCGCAAAATTGGGTAATAAACCGATACCGACAGTCGAAATGCCCATCAGGATGACGGTGAGCACCAACATTTTTTTCCGACCCAGTTTGTCACCAAAGTGTCCAAATACAATGCCGCCTAAGGGGCGGAACAGGAAGCCGACGCCAAATGTGGCTAAAGCAGCAAGCGTGCCCATATTGTTGTCAATACTGGGGAAAAACTGATCTTTGAAAATGAGTGCGGCCACAATGCCATAAAGTAAAAAATCGTACCAATCGACTACGGCACCAATGAAGCTACTTAATGCGGCTTTACGAGCACGTTGTTCTTGATTTTGTGAAATATTTTGAAGATTTGGAGCAGTTTTTGCAGAAGGCATACAGCGGGGTATTCCATGATTGACAACAGAGTTGCCCTGTAATATTCGGATTTGATCGTCACGCCAATCACAGGACAGCATGCTGAAAGTAAAGGTGATTTTCAGCATCTCAGCGCATACACGGATAATGTAGTGCGCTGATAGAGTACTCTAATTTTAGGCTTTGTGAATAGCAAATTGCTTTAATTTTGTTCTTCTGCCTAAATCTTAAGCAAATACGATCTTCTTGATGTTTTTAGAGCAGCGAAAGTTGTGCTTCTTGGTTTTGCGCACTTAATTGATAGACCCCTACGCCAATCAGACGAAATTGATCGTCCTCAGGAATATGCATTTCATGCAGTAATTGCTGCAATACCTGCGCAAGGTCTTCACGATGATTCAGTGACGTTTTAAAACTTTTACTGTGCTGTAGCACTTGGAAATTCTTCAGTTTTAATTTAGCCGATACACCGCGCGCGCTTAACTGCTTTTTTTCTAAACTAGACCAAACTTGGTCAATCAGTTTGGGCCAATAGGGCTGACATTGGCTCAGGGTGAGATCATCATCAAAAGTGGTTTCTTTGGAAATTTGCTGACGTTCACGGCTAGATTGGACCGGTCGTTCATCAATGCCTTGTGCATACAGATAGAGTTGTCGTCCATATTTACCGAAATGATGAATCAGAACGGCTTCTTCAATTTGTTGTAAATCACCTAATGTATTGAGTTGCATGGCTTTTAATTTTTCTTGAGTCACTTTTCCCACACCAGGAATTTTTTTCAGTGCCAAGTCATGGATGAAATGCAGAACTTGTGATGGTTTGATAATACAAATGCCATTGGGTTTGTTCCAATCAGAAGCGACTTTAGCCAAAAATTTATTGGGCGCGACACCTGCAGAGGCAGTTAAACCAGTGCTTTGTAAAATCTCTGCCTGAATTCGCATAGCGACTTCGGTGGCGCTCGGAATGTGTTGTAAATTTTCTGTGACGTCCAAATAAGCTTCGTCTAAAGATAGCGGCTCAATCAGCGACGTATAGCGTTGAAAAATGGAATGAATTTGCGCCGAAACAGCACGATATTTTTCAAAATTAGGTTCGATCACCACGACCTGTGGGCAGAGTTTACGGGCCTGTGCCATCGACATCGCAGAACGTAAACCAAATTCACGTGCAGGATAGGACGCGGCACAGATGACCGCACGAGGGTGATGTGAAGACACAACAACAGGAAGCTGCTTGAGTTCTGGACGTTCCCGCAGCTCTACTGATGCAAAGAATGCATCCATGTCGATATGTATGATTTTCCTCATGCCTAGTTAGATCAGTGCCTAAAAATTGAATGTCAGTATCGCACAGTCAATCCAACGCTTTCCTCAATTTTTTAACTCGAACGACACAGGTTGACTGAGTAAAACCACCTTGGTGTTTTGAGCTGCTGCCGACTGTATCAATAGATTTAGACTTTGAGGGGTGTCATCGGCAAAGCGGGGTAAAAATTCGAGCTCTGGATTCAGTGGTTTGAAAAAATTATCCCAATGAATTGGAATCACGGTGCTGGGTTGAAGAGTCGCTAAGGTTTCTTTGAAATATTGCTGTTGAAACGCTGTCGTTTGCTTGGAAAGCTGAGCGATGCCTAAAAAGAAGGTATCGACTTTTAGTTCTTGCAACTGTTTGGGCACAGCACCCGTACTGGCTTTGACTAAACTGTAATGCGGCCCATGTTGGATGAGATAATCATATGATCCACCTTCTTTAAACTGACTAAAATGTGCAGGGAGTTGTAGTGGCTGCGAAATTTGTTCCCCCAAATCATCATTAACGGCCGTTGGCGGAGTATGTTGCGAGGGGATCGCAGTAATGGTGAATTTACCGATTTGCATCGGCTGCCAAGCTTGAACTTCGTGCAATTGTGATTCAGCGATTGGCATTGCCCGTGCGATATTTAAGGTGCTTTTAGAGCCGACAATCATGGCCTTGGGGAGCTGGTGGGCCAACATTGGAATATCGAGCGCATGATCATAATGTGAATGAGTCACGAAAATAGCACGAGTGCGTTTTAAGTCGTATTGGTCGATATAGCTGTGTAATAAAGGCTGATCACTTTGGATTTGAGTGAATATGGTCCGACTGAGTGAAGGTCGACTAAAGAAGCCGTCTATGAGAATTTGCTCTTGGCCATCGTCAAAAAGTAAGGTGGAAACGCCAAAGAATTTGACGTGATAGGGCGCCGCTGAGCGAGTATCTGTAGTGCTTTGTGTGGGAAGTTGATAATGCCACGTTTTAAACGCTGCCAAGGTCCCTGAAGGTTGGATCAAATATGCCAATATCCCGATGGCGAGGATCATAAAGACTGAAAATATAATAAGAAAAATTTTTAAAATACGCATCCTGCGACTCAGTTTTCATGGATTATTTTGTTCGATGTTGTCCTGAGTCGGTGAATAAATCAACGGGGTTTGATCGGGGAAACGCCATTTTTGTCTAAAAAATCAGTCCAAGCCTTATCATCACCTGAAAATACATTTAAATCGACGCTGGTCGAGATGCCTTGAATTTGTCCTTGATTGGTATGTTGCCAAATCAGCCATTTCGGATTGTTTTTTAGATCGGGCGGGCCTTTATATTCACGGACCCACAGCGGCGTCTGTTTAAACTCGCCAGCTAAAACAATATTATAAAAAGACTTCGAGGTATAAAAAATCGGTTGTTTGCCATAATGGCGGTGCAAGCGATCATGCATATAAGTGATTTCTTTGAGTAACTGCTCTTTGCTGTAGGTGTTAATGCAGTTGGTGTCATATTCCAAATCAATCACGGGAGGAAGGGCGTCGGCTTTTTTTGGCACGGAAGCAATAAAATTTTCTGCCTGAATCTTGCCATCACGGCACAGACGATAAAAATGATAGGCCCCAACTAAAAAGCCGTTTTCCCGCGCTTGTAACCAGTTATCTTGAAATTTTCGATCTTTAAAATCACCACCTTCCGTAGCTTTGAGATAAACGAATTGGTATTTTTTAGGTGAAATTTTTGACCATTGAATATCTTTTTGATGATGAGAAACATCAAAGCCTTTGACGGGATATTCTTCTGCAGATGCAGGGCGATGTGGCATCACAGCTAAATAACCCAATCCAGCCACCACCATGACGCCGCTGATAGCGCTGAGTGCAATAATTGGGGTGTATTTTTTGAATGAACTTTTAGAGGTACGTGATTTGGCTTTTTTAGGCATGAAAATGTATCCAAGTGTCCTTTTTATCATAACCCTTTAAGGGCTGAACTGTCATAGATTTGCCCGATGACACAGGTTTAGACATCCACATGTTTAGGAATTTGCCAAAAAATCGCTGCGGTAATCAGGTTAATGCAGCCGAGTAAAATCAAGGTGCTATGGAATGCCGTTTCGATTTGTGCAGCACCATAATAGGCCGTAAACACGTTGACTAAAGTCCCAGCCAAAGCCACACCGATACTCATCGACACCATCATAATCATCGACAAGAAACTGTTGCCACTGCTGGCATCTTGTTGGGGTAAATCTTTGAGGGTTAAGGTATTCATCGAAACGAATTGCAGCGAATTTAAAATACCAAAAATAAAAAAGTGTAAGGCACGTAACCACGTGGGGGTCTCAGCCGTAGAGAGCGCAAAACTGCAAATACAAGCGCCGACCAAGCAGGTATTTACCAATAACACTTTACGATAGCCAAAGCGTTGAATAATTTGACGAATAATCGGTTTGGATGCCAATGAACCGAGTACCGTCGGTATCATCAATAAACCTGTGATAAAAGGCTCAAAGCCAAAAGCCACTTGTAGCATTAAGGGAATCAAAAATGGCATGGCATTGCCGCCAAGGCGGGCAAAGAAGTTGCCGATAATACCGATGGCATAGATCCGATTTTGAAATAATTTACTGCGAAACAGCGCATTGGCATGGGTATGTGCATGAAAGGCATAGATCAAACTGGCGATGATCCCCGCAGCGACCAAAAGCAGGCTCCACCATAGCGGCAGATGCGGGCTGGCAAAGTTTTCAATGCCTAACGATAACCCCACCATGGCGACGACCAATAAGAAAAAACCCATAAAGTCGAAGCGTTGTACGCTCGGTTCGGTCACATTGGGCATGGCTTTAAAGGTAATGAGTACCCCTAACATTCCCATTGGAATGTTAATTAAAAAGATCCAATGCCATGTTGCGACTTCCACCATCCAACCGCCAAGGGTAGGACCAATTAAGGGCCCCATTAAACCAGCAAGGCTCATCAGACTCATAGCCGATAAAAACTGTGTCCGAGGAATCACTTTGAGCATCGCCAAACGCCCAACAGGCAGCAGTAATGCGCCACCTATACCTTGAATTACCCGATAAACCAGCAGCTCATTCAGGCTATTGGCCATGCCGCAGCCTAGCGATGCTAACGTAAAAATAATAATGGCTGTGAAATACGTATTTCGTACACCAAAACGATCGGCCAACCAACCACTTAAGGGAATACACGCTGCGACAGACAAGACATATGCCACGACCACACTATGCATTTGAAGTGGGTCTTCACCTAGACTTCTCGCCATAGCAGGGATTGCGGTATTGACGATGGTCGTATCCAGGCCTTGCATAAAAAAGCCAATAGAGACCAATAGCACTAGAAGTCTAAATTCGGGTTGTAAAGCCTGATGCGTTGGCGTGCTATTCATAAGTCAATAAAGCTGAGATTTTTAAACAGTTTAAATGAATATTGCCATTCAGATGTAGTAAAAGCTTTGCATAATTGAGCCAAAAAATTGCAAGAAAAATGCAATGAAAGTTTCATCTCTATGCAACCTAATGTTTATAACTTGGTCATATTTTAATAAAAGACGAATGAAAACATGAAACTACAAGTTTCGGCACTGATGTGGTTAAACAAGGCGATGTGGGACCTGAAGGTCTGATTTTTATTGCGGCCAAAGATTCGCCCAATTCCCAACCTTTGTTGGTGGTTGGAAATGAAGTGAACGGTAGCACTGCGGTTTATCAGATTAAATTGAAATAATTAAATTTTAAATTGTTGTTTTATCTAAAATTTTTATTTTAATGTCGAGAAAAGCACGGCACAAAATTGTATGAACGCCAGATAAACTGTCATAATGCGCTCAAGTCCTTCATTTATTGGAGGGCTTTTTCTTTATGGCAAAGGTGTTTTGTTTTCATGACAATCGAAATTCTGATGGTCATAGGCTTCTGTCTCGCGGCCTATTCTATTGTCGGTAATGATGTGCCACAGACATTGGGAACCTTTATTTCATCCAATGCGCATCGCCCTTGGTGGCTGTTGTGGATCTATGTCAGCAGTATTCTAGCCATTGTATTGGTTTATGGTTGGTACAGTTCTGGCGTGGGGGATGCATCTTATGGTCGTTTAGAAACGATTCCATTTCCCGCAGAAGGGGTCACGTGGCTCTATATTGTGCCACCGATCTTACTGATCATTTTGACTCGCTACGGAATCCCGGTCAGCACCACATTCTTAGTGTTAACGATTTTCTCTCCGAGTAGTCTTGGCTCGATGTTAACCAAGTCCATGATGGGTTATGCGGTAGCTTTTGTTGTCGCGATTATTGTTTATCGTTTTGTGATTAAAGGCATCTCGGTTTATTTCAGTAAAACACGTGATGAAACACCCTCGAATATTTGGGTGGGACTACAGTGGGTTTCGACGGCATTTTTATGGAGTCAGTGGCTGATTCAGGATTTGGCCAATATTTTTGTCTACGTCCCTCGTCAGGTGCCGCTGGAGTTCCTGATTTTTGCAATTGTGGTGTTTATCGTACTGCTTGGGATCATTTTGTACCAACGTGGTGGGGCGATTCAGGGCATTATCGACACCAAAACGGGTGTGGCTGATATCCGCTCGGCAACCATTATTGACTTTATGTATGCCTTGATTTTATTGGTGTTCAAAGAGTGGAGTAATATTCCAATGAGTACCACTTGGGTGTTCTTGGGTTTACTGGCAGGACGTGAATTTGCCATGTCCATGCATTTACATGAAGTGAATAAATATAGAACTTCACGAAATGTCAGCAAAGATGCGATGAAATTGATGCTTGGTTTATTGATGAGTATTTTCTTAGCGACAACCTTGCCATGGTTCTATCGTGTGGTGTCCGGTTAAGTCGACACGATCTCGATTTGAATTAGGACATCGAGCAATAAAAAAGGGGAATGATTTATTCCCCTTTTTGACATCTAAAATACAGTTAGACCACGAAATTTTTCGGGCAATCTAAATTTTTCAGTGCACTAAAGATCTGCTTAGAAGAATTACATACGATCAGTTTGGCACGATGCTGCGGCGGCAAGAAACCTTCAGCGACCGCATGGTCTAATTGTGCAATCAGTGCATCATAGAAGCCATTGACGTTATAAAGCATCATCGGCTTTTGGTGTTGATTCAACTGTCCCCAAGTGGCGATTTCTAAAATTTCTTCGAATGTGCCGAGACCACCGGGCAGGGCAACAAAGGCACTGGCACGTTCTGCCATCATGGCTTTACGCTCATGCATACTGCGCACGACGTGTAATTCAGTCAAATGATTATGTGCAATTTCATAATCCAACATAAACTCAGGAATCACACCAACGGCTTCGCCGCCATGTTCGACCACAGCGTCAGCGACTTGACCCATCAGGCCAATACTGGCGCCACCATAGACCAGACCAAAACCATGTTCAGCCAAGCCTTGCGCCAATGCGATGGCTTTTTCTTGATAAATTGGATTGTTCCCAGAGCGGGAGCCGCAATACAGTGCGATTAAAGGTTGTGTTGTAGCAGGAGAAGGATTACCACGTTTTTCTGTCATTTTTAATCCGCTATTCATTACGTTTTAATTTTACCTTAGCATGTTATTTTTTATGACACTACATTGGCAGCTAAATATGACAATTTAATGTCATCACTGGGTTTAAATTCTTCCATACTGAGATTGTACTTTGGTAAAAAAGGGTGAATTTTTACCTTAACTTGCTATACTTAAAACTTCATTTCAAGCTAAAGAACCGTCATGGGTAGTGGTTGTTGTCACTCAGCACACATCAAAATATTAGAAAGAACGCCATTAAAAGCGTTTGCGCATGTCCAATGCATTTCATCTTCAAATCAGCATGATCTACGTGTGAATAACATTCAGGAGATACAACCATGATCTTTGAATGGATGTCCGATCCTTCTGCATGGGTGGGTTTATTAACACTGGTGGTGCTTGAGATTGTTTTAGGTATCGATAACCTGGTTTTTATTGCGATTCTTGCGGAAAAATTACCGCCAGAACAGCGTAATACCGCACGGATTGTCGGCTTATTGCTTGCACTGTGTATGCGATTGGTCTTACTGGCCTCAATTGCATGGGTGGTGACTCTAACCAATCCACTGTTCCATATTTTCGACCATCCATTCTCCGGTCGAGACCTAATCTTACTGTTTGGTGGGGTGTTCTTGCTATTTAAAGGCACCATGGAACTGCGTGAACGTCTTGAAAACAAGCCGATGCTCAAGGAAGAAAATCCTGTGCATGCGACGTTTTGGATGGTGATTGTGCAGATTGTGGTGCTCGATGCTGTGTTCTCGCTCGACAGCGTGATTACCGCTGTCGGGATGGTGAAACACCTGTCAGTCATGATGATTGCGGTCATTATTGCTGTCGGCATCATGCTGTGGGCATCTAAGCCTCTGATGAACTTCGTGAACCGTCATCCAACGGTAGTGATTCTGTGCCTGTGTTTCTTGATGATGATCGGTTTCTCGCTCTTAGTCGAAGGCTTTGGTTTCCATATTCCAAAAGGCTACTTATATGCAGCCATTGGTTTCTCCGTACTGATTGAGTTTTTGAACCAAACCATGCGTCATAATCAGGAAAAAATGGTGACAACCACAGACTTACGTTATCGCACAGCCTCAGCGGTGATGCGTATGCTTGGTGGGAGAAATGTTGCAGACAATCAAAATGAAAATGAAGATGTGCTTGCAACACGTGCCTTTGCCGATGAAGTCTTTGATGAAGACAACGGGGTTTACCACAGTGTCATGGTACAAGGGGTACTGGGTTTATCTGAACGTCCAGTGAAGTCAGTGATGACACCTCGTCCTGAACTAGAATGGATTGACTTGGATGAAGCGCCTGAGGCGATTCGTGCTCAATTACTCAGTACCACGCATTCACGTTTGATTGTGGCACACGGCGAGTTAGACAATATCGCGGGTGCGGTACTGACTCATAAAGTCATGAATGACTATATTGAAACAGGCGTACTTGATTTTGAAAAGCATCTCCGTGAGCCTGTAGTGGTGCATGAAAATGCACAAGTCTTGATGGTGATGGAACAACTGCGTCAAGCGCCGTTGCAAATGGCCTTGGTGTTGAACGAATACGGTTCAATTGAAGGGATTGCAACACCAATTGATATCTTAGAAGCGATTGCTGGTGAGTTTCCCGATGAAGATGAACCGGAGACAGCAGCAGAAAGTCTCGATGATGGATCATTGTTACTCGATGGCTCAACTGACATTCGTCATGTGTCTTTATTGTTGGGTCGTGACTTGGTGGATGATGCTGAACAGTATTCGACATTGTCCGGATATATCTTATTTCATTTGGGCCGTTTACCAGCCAATGGTGAAAAATTCAAAGCGGATGAACACATCTTTGAAGTGGTCACAATGGATGGTCATAAGATCGAAAAAGTGCATGTCATTCCCATGCCAACTGAAGATTAAGTTGCGTATCGGGGGGTAATCTATATAGATCACTGATGTTACGCACGTAAAAGTAATTACGCATTTTTAAAATGATTTTTAAGTCTATTCGACGGAGTCTTACATCTAGGGTTTAAATAAAGGGATTAGCCTTCGGTTGGAGGTACTTTTGTTTCGGCAAAAGTACCCAAAACCATTGTCATCCGCAAAACTCGTTCACTACCGTCAAATTATTCAAAGCATTGCAAAAACATTTTTGATTAGAAGTAGTCCTGTCTCAAACACTTGCGGATGACCTTACCGTGTATCATTCTTTTATTTGAATCGATACGGATCTACTGATGAAAATTGTGTGGAAAGATCCGTTAAAATAGCCTGCATTGTCAGGCTATTTTTTATGGAAACAAATATGTCACAAGTCCAGTGTCCGTGTGGCAAAGGTGAGTATGCCAACTGTTGTCAGCCCTTACATGCGGGCCGTGAAAATGCACAGACTGCAGAGCAGTTGATGCGTTCACGTTATAGTGCTTTCGCACAGCATGAGATTGATTATATTGTACAAACAACTGCGCTTGGACAGCAGCAAGCCTTGGATGTGAGTGCCATTGCAGCCTGGAGTCAGGCCAATCAGTGGTTAAAGCTTGAGGTGGTACAGGCTCAAGAAAGGCTCGATAAAAACCATGCTCAAGTTGAATTTAAAGCCCATTATCACGATGGGCAGCAAGCGCAGGTACATCATGAAATTTCACACTTTGTGAAGTTCGAGCAGCGCTGGTATTTCCTTGATCCGACCACAGAGATGCAAATCACCATGAAGCAACCATGTATTTGTGGCTCTGGACGAAAATTTAAACAATGTTGTGCGCAATTTTTATAACATTTGAGCAGATTTAGCTTAGAATAGCGCGCATCTCAACCCTCAGTGGAAGAAGGGCGATGTTACTTACCGTTATTTATATTATCGCAATCACGGCAGAAGCAATGACAGGTGCATTGTCTGCGGGTCGGCGGAGTATGGACTGGTTTGGGGTAACATTGATTGCCTGTGTCACGGCACTGGGGGGCGGTTCGGTTCGTGATGTGCTACTTGGGCACTATCCACTGACGTGGGTTAAGCATCCCGAATATCTCATGCTGACCTGCTTTGCTGCATTTGTCACCATCCTGATTGCAAAGTGGATGCGTCATCTTCGTAATATCTTCTTGGTTCTCGATGCCTTGGGTCTCATTGGTTTTACCATTATTGGCTGTCAAATCGCTTTAGAAATGGGACATGGTTTTGTGGTTTCTGCGGTAGCAGGGGTACTAACGGGTGTCTCTGGCGGTATTTTACGAGACATTCTATGTAACGATGTTCCTCTAGTGTTCCGTCGTGAACTTTATGCCAGTATTTCTTTTGTGTCCGTGATTTGTTATTGGCTCTGCATTGAGATTGGCTTATCGCTAGAATTGACCGTCATTGCGACGCTCATTTTCGGTTTCACCTTACGTCTGATCGCCATTTACTTTGGCTTAGAAATGCCTAAATTTATTTATAAAGATGATGATGATCAGTCAGTATCTTCAAAAGATTTGTCGTAGCCGCGTTGCTATAACATCACATTAAAATGCTAAAAAGACGGATCAATGGTCGGTCTTTTGCATGGATCTATACTAAAAAACGCAAAATCATACATCCTGTTGGGAAAGCAGTGTTCATCCTTCCACCAGTTCAGAGATCTTGTTATGGACTTAGTCTCACGTATACAACGCTTACCCATCGGTAAGTTTCACTACACTTTACTTTGGGTTATTGGCCTTGGCTGGATGTTTGACGCCATGGATACGGGGCTCATTTCCTTTATCTTAGCGAAAATGGCTGAAGATTGGGCCATGACGCCAAATGATAAAAGTTGGGTGGTTTCGATTGGTTTTGTTGGGATGGCGATCGGCGCGGTGTTTTCTGGAGGACTGGCAGATCGCTTCGGCCGAAAAACAGTCTTTGCATGGACATTGGTGATTTATAGCTTAGCCACCGCTGCATGTGCGTTTGCACCTAATCTAACTTGGTTGTTGGTATTTCGTTTTATTGTCGGCTTAGGTTTAGGGGGGCAACTCCCTGTCGCGGTGACTTTGGTCAGTGAATATATTCCGGCGCAAGTGCGTGGCCGTTTTATTGTCTTACTAGAAAGTTTTTGGGGACTAGGCTGGTTGGTTGCTGCATTGGTCTCACGCTTTATTATTCCTGATTTTGGTTGGCATGCAGCGTTTCTAATTGGCGGTATTCCTGCATTATATGCAATCGTGATTTGGAAAATGGTGCCCGAATCGGTGCCTTATTTAATCAACCGTGGACGTTTTGATGAAGCACACGCATTGGTGAAAAAGATTGAAGCCAAATGTGGTGTGCAAGTTGTTGAAATTTTTGAGGTCAAACCGGTTGCAGAAAAGCACAACATCAGTTTTTCACAGCTTTGGTCAGGCATTTTTGCACGTCGTACTTTAATGCTTTGGCTCATTTGGTTCGGTATCGTTTTTTCTTACTACGGTATTTTTACGTGGTTACCAAGTTTATTGGTCAAAGAAGGCTACACCATTGTTCAATCCTTTGAATATGTCTTGGTTATGATTTTGGCACAATTGCCAGGTTATATTGCAGCTGCATGGTTGGTCGAAAAATTGGGTCGTAAAGCCACTTTGGCGGGCTTCATTGGGATGTGTGCCATTTCAGCATATTTCTTCGGTCAGTCTGGCAGTGTGACCGAGATTGTGATTTGGGGCTGTTTAATGTCCTTCTTTAATCTCGGTGCTTGGGGCGTACTTTATACCTATACACCAGAACAATATCCGGCCAATATTCGTGCCTTTGGTTCGGGCTGGGCCGGTGCCATTGGTCGGATCGGGGGCATTGCAGCACCTTTTGCCGTGACACATATGATGGATATGGATCATGGTTTTAGCTATGTATTTATGATGTTTACTGCAGTCTTAATTGCAGTTGCCGTGGTGATTTTGGTTTTAGGTGAAGAAACCAAGGGTAAAACTTTAGAATCCATCGGTCTATAAAGACTGTTGAATTTTTAGTTGATCATGGTGAATAAAATGGATATTTTTACGCCATAAGACACAATTTGTCGCAGAGTGTTAGATCATCCCCTTGTATAGGGGACACCTGCGACATAGCATAAGAACCCAATAAAGAACGAACAATTTAGGATTACAGGTTGTTATGACAAGCCTTGCGCATCATGCGACAGAAAACCGTTCCGTAGCAGAATTTACCGAACAAGCATATCTCAACTACGCCATGTACGTGATTATGGATCGTGCATTGCCACATATCAGTGATGGTTTAAAACCCGTTCAGCGTCGTATCGTTTATGCGATGAGCGAGCTCGGGCTAAAGCCAACGGGTAAGCCAAAAAAATCTGCACGTACGGTTGGTGATGTACTGGGTAAATACCATCCTCACGGTGACTCTGCTTGTTATGAAGCCATGGTGCTCATGGCGCAGCCGTTTAGTTATCGCTATCCATTTATTGAAGGTCAGGGAAACTGGGGTTCACCAGATGATCCGAAATCCTTCGCAGCGATGCGTTATACCGAAGCAAAACTGTCTGCTTATAGTGATTTATTATTGTCTGAGTTAGGGCAAGGGACTTGTGATTGGCAGGATAACTTTGATGGTTCGATGAAAGAGCCCGTGAATTTACCTGCACGTGTACCGAATATTTTACTCAACGGCACAACGGGCATTGCTGTGGGTATGGCAACCGATATCCCACCGCATAACTTACGTGAAGTGGTGAAGGGTACCATCGCCTTAATTCGCAATCCTAATTTAACCGATGAGAAAGTCGCAGAATATATTCCTGCGCCTGATTTGCCGACACGTGCGGAAATTATTACTTCTCCAGAAGAATTACTTAAAATTCAAACCACGGGTCGCGGTAGTTATCGAACTCGTGCGGTGTACAACATTGAGAAAAATGAAATCGTGATTACGGAGCTGCCGTATCAGGTTTCAGGTTCAAAAGTGATCACGCAGATTGCAGATCAAATGCAGGCGAAGAAGTTGCCATTGGTCACGGACTTACGTGATGAGTCAGATCATAAAAACCCAACACGTTTAGTGATTGTCCTGCGCTCGAATCGTATTGATGCTGAATCGGTGATGAGTCATCTATTTGCAACCACCGACTTAGAGTCGAGCTATCGTGTCAATATGAACATGATTGGCGCTGACGGTCGTCCGCAAGTGAAATCGATCCGCCGTATTTTGTTGGAATGGATTGAAATCCGTAAAAATACCGTGACACGTCGTTTGACTTATCATCTGAATAAAATTGAAAAACGGTTACATATACTTGCAGGCTTAATCATTGCTTATCTGAATATTGATGAAGTGATTCGTATTATTCGCGAAGAAGATCAGCCTAAACCGGTGTTGATGACGCATTTTAATATCGATGAAATTCAAGCCGAAGCGATTTTAGAACTCAAGTTACGTCATTTGGCAAAACTTGAAGAAATGGAAATGCGCCGTGAACAAGAAGAATTGGAAGCCAAAGCTGCCATTATTCGTGAACAATTGGCGAATCCTGAATCATTAAAAGCCTTGATCATTAATGAACTTAAAGAAGATGCGAAGAAATTTGGTGATGACCGCCGTTCTCCAATTGTGAAACGTGCAGAAGCCCATGCGATTAATGAACAAGATATGCTTCCTGCAGATCCTGTGACTGTGGTGTTGTCTGAAGCGGGTTGGATTCGCTCGGCGAAAGGTCATGAAGTCGATGCTGAGAACTTAAATTTCCGTGCAGGTGACCAATATCTCAGCCATGCGCAAGGTAAATCGAATCAACGTGTTTATGTATTAGATGATGCTGGTCGTAGCTATGCTTTGGGCATCAATACCTTGCCATCTGCGCGTGGTTTAGGTGAGCCTCTGAGTTCTAAACTTGCACCTGCGAGTGGTGTCGGCTTTAAACAAGTGTTTATTGCTGAAGATGAAACAGAAGTCTTGGCAATGAGCAGTAAAGGCTATGGCTTTAAAACCCAAGCGAAAAATCTCGATACCAATGCCAAAGCGGGTAAAGCCTTCCTTAGCTTGTCCGAAGGGGCGGCGGTTATGAATTTAACGGCGATTGAGAATGCAACACATCTTGCACTCCTCAGTTCTGCGGGGCGTTTGCTGTTGGTTGAACTTGATGAATTACCAGTGCTGAATAAGGGTAAAGGTAATAAATTGATACAACTTGAGGCAAAAGATCAAATTGTATCCATGACAACTTTGAATTTAGATGAAATAATTCAAGTGCTTGCAGGTAATCAACAATTAAAGCTTAAAGGCGACGATCTGCAAAAATATGTGGGCAAACGTGCATCGAAAGGCGTGTTGTTACCACGTGGATATCAAAAAGCAAATAAACTGTTCATTCAAAGATAATACTAGCATCCATGGAACGAAATACGTTATATATGCTGTTATTCGTGAAATGGATGCAATATTAAGCACAAACAAGTTAAATAATGACCGCTTAATATTGAAAAAAAACAGTTGGATTATTAAGGATTACGACAGGAGAATTGGGCGTTATGGAAAAGATTTGGTTCGCTGAATACCAAAAGACAGGGATTCCAGAAACTGTAGAATTACCCGCAGAAAATACCTCATTGGTCGATATTTTTGAGCGTAATTTCCAGAAGTTTGGCTCAAGAGATGCCTTTATCTTTATGGATAAAGTCTTAACTTTTAAAGAACTTGATGAAGCTAGCCGTAAATTTGCAACTTATTTGCAAAGCTTAGGTTTGGCTAAAGGTTCACGCGTTGCAGTCATGATGCCGAACGTTCTTCAATATCCTGTTGTCGCATTGGGTGTATTCCGTGCTGGCCTGGTATTGGTCAACGTGAATCCACTGTATACCTCTCGTGAACTTGAGCATCAATTAAATGACTCTGGTACAGAAGCTCTTGTTATTATTGAAAACTTTGCATCTGTTTACCAAGCGATTATTGGTAAAACCCCAGTAAAACACGTAATCGTGGCATCTGTGGGTGACATGCTTGGTACGCTGAAAGGTACATTGGTTAACTTTGTATTACGTTCAGTACGTAAACAAATTCCAGCTTGGAACATTCCTGGTCATATTCGCTTTAATGCAGCAATGTCTAAAGTGAGTGCAAACAATTACAAACGTCCAAACTTAACTTTAAGTGATACTGCAGTACTTCAGTATACTGGTGGTACAACTGGTGTATCTAAAGGCGCAGAATTGACCCATCGTAACCTTGTGTCAAACATGTTGCAGTGTGATGGTATTTTCCAAAGTAAATTTGGTCAGCAAGATGGTCAGCCAGATGATCGTATCTTCTGTGCATTACCGCTGTATCACATCTTTGCATTTATGGTGTGTGCACTTTACGGTATGTACAAAGGTCAGGCGAACGTATTGATTCCTAACCCGCGTGACCTACCTGCGGTAATGAAAGAATTACGTAAATACCAACCTTCATTCTTCCCAGCAGTGAACACATTGTTCAATGCTTTGGTGAACAATGAAGAGTTCAAGCAACTTGACCACAGCAAGCTAAAAATGGCGATGGGTGGTGGTATGGCAGTGCTTCCTTCGACTGCAGAAGCGTGGAAGAAAGTTACAGGTACCAATATTATCGAAGGTTATGGTTTATCAGAAACTTCACCTGTTGCAACCGCAAACCCTCCAGCATCAATGGAATTTAGCGGTACGATTGGTATTCCATTGCCACTGACTGAAGTTGCTATTTTAGATGATGATGGCAATGAAGTTGCTCAAGGTGAGCAAGGTGAAATTTCGATTCGTGGTCCTCAAGTCATGAAAGGCTATTGGAACCGTCCAGATGAAACTGCCAAAGTAATGACGGCGGACGGTTTCTTCCGTACAGGTGACATTGGTGTCATGGATCCACGCGGTTATGTGAAGATTGTAGACCGTAAAAAAGACATGATTTTGGTGTCTGGCTTCAACGTTTATCCTTCTGAAATTGAAGAAGTTGTTGCAAAACATCCAAAAGTACTAGAAGTTGCTGCGATTGGTGTTCCTGATGAAAAATCAGGTGAAGTACCTAAATTATTCGTTGTGAAAAAAGATCCATCTTTAACAACTGAAGAAATTTTGGCATTCGCAAAAGAAAACTTAACTGGCTATAAACGCCCACGTTATGTTGAATTTATGGATGAATTACCAAAATCGAACGTTGGTAAAATTCTACGTAAAGATTTGCGTAAAACAGCATAAGACAATGCATAAAAAAAAAGCGCCTTCGGGCGCTTTTTTTATCGCTTTAAATTTAGATCATTAAAGCTTGCCTTTATTCATCGACCAGCGATCAAAGTAGCGACGTCCTACACCAAAAACACCTAAGAAAATAAACATCGCACCGAACTGACGACTAAAGCCGGATTGGTTATAGCTGCCATAGGTTAAAATATTGTCGACTAAACAATACAGTGCAATGACAATGACCCAATGCCAAAGGGGAAGTTGCTTGATGGAAACTGCATAGAATGCAACCCACATGATGACAAAGCTGAAAACAGTCGACCAGACATTTAAGTTGGCGCAGATCACAGCAAGTAAAAATGCAGTCACAGGGATGACGATTTTTAAGGCACGATCGACGCGAAGCTGATGGCGTTTTTGCTCTTCAAGAACTTCAAATAATTGATCTTGATCAGAAGTGCTCATAGAGGATCCTTTCATCTGCCGATTATAAAAACACTATATTTAACAAAAATTATTCACGAAATGCCATGGTATTATAGCAGCCATAAAATCTTCCTGAGAAAAAACACATGCACAGCATCAGTGGGATCATCTATCTCATTTTGGCCGCTTGTTTACTGCCATATGTATTTACATTTATTGCGAAGCGAGCTGCAGGTTTTAAGTCGAGTGATAATCAAAATCCACGTGAAGTTTTAGCGCGCTCTACAGGGTTGGCGAGCCGCGCACATGCAGTGCAGCAAAATAGTTTTGAAAGTTTACCTTTATTTATTGCGGCTATTCTAATGGCCGAATACATGGTGATTCATCAACAATACATCATGACCTTTGGGATAGCCTATCTCGTTTTACGCGTTATTTATGGGCTATGTTATTTAGCCAATTGGGCAACTTTACGTTCAATCATTTGGACCTTGTCGATGTTATGCCCGATTTGCCTGATGTTATTGGTCATTAAATTAAGCTAAATGTTCTGCTTGATGATTAAATTATCAGCATGATCGCTAAAATCACAAAAAAAGCGATAAAACCGTTATAATTGTGCCGGATTAAAAGATTTAACTTTGTTTAAAGAGTGATGCTATGAGCTACAGCAATATCCCAGCGGGTAAAGATGCACCAAACGACATCTATGTCATTATTGAAATTCCTGCAAATGCAGCACCAATCAAATACGAAATCGATAAAGATTCTGATGCGTTATTTGTAGACCGTTTCATGGGTACTGCAATGTTCTACCCAGCGAACTATGGTTATGTTCCAAATACATTATCTTTGGATGGTGACCCATTAGACGTACTTGTGGTAACTCCACATCCAGTAGAGCCAGGTTCTGTAATTCGTTGCCGTCCTGTTGGTAAATTGAACATGGAAGATGACGGTGGTGTTGACGCAAAACTTGTTGCTGTTCCACACGACAAATTGACTCCGCTTTATAAAGATGTTCAAGAATATACCGATCTTCCTGCATTGTTGATCAATCAAATTGAGCATTTCTTCCAACACTACAAAGACTTAGAGCCTGGTAAATGGGTTAAGTTAAGTGGTTGGGAAGGTGCTGATGTTGCGAAACAAGAAGTACTGAGCTCAATTGAAGCTTACCAAGCTGCGAACAAATAATATTGTTTTAAGCTGAGCATCGCTTTTATATGAAAACGATGCTCATAAAAAAAACCTGCACAGTGTGCAGGTTTTTTTTCGCTATCTTAGAGTAGCTGCGAAATTAAAATAATTTCACAGGGATGTCTAAGAATAAACGCCATTCGTTTGTATCACCGATATAGTTACCAGCTTGGTAGTTATCACTTGCGCGGTAGTAAGAATGACGTACACGTAAGCTTGCTTCCTTAGCAAAACCAGATTGAACAGTATATTTCACTTGGTTAAAGAATTCGCGCTCTTGACCTTCTTTTGCTGAATTGTTGACTTTAATATCCCAGCCATAAACGAATGCAGAAGTCCAGTTCAAGCCTGGCACACCATAATCAGTAAAGTTTAAGTTATATTGAACTTGTGCCGATTTTTCATGGTTCCCCACAAAGTCAGATAAGTATGAGTTAGCTACATAGATTGACTGTGCGCCATCAGCATTTTCGCCATAGTCATAACCAGTGTTGCCTGTATTTTGTTGGTAAGCCAGCATGACTGAGTGAGCGCCTTGGTTTAATGTACCTGCAAGAGACCAGATGCTATTGCTGCGGCCGTCAACATTTTTATTACCAATTGTTGAAGAATAAGTTCCAGCTTGCTCGTCCCATTCAGTATGGTAGCCATTGAAGTCTACATTTAAAGAGCGTTTTTCAGCTAAAGGCAATGTGTAGTTTGCATTGATGTAGTGACGTTCAAGCGCATCTTCACTGTCTAAGCCATAGTAAGATGCATTAAGCTGATCGTTAAATTTGTACTTTGCACCCCAAACGATTGCATTATCTAGATGACGGCCATCAGTATTGATTTGATCTGAATATTGATTCTCTGTGAATTTACCAGCAACCAATTCTAGATTTTCAATTTCACGGCTTTTCGCAAGAACACCAGTGAAATATTCTGGAACCATACGTGCTGTATTAGACGCAAGTACAGGAAGATCTAGAACTTGGGTACCGTATTCAACAGTTGTATTTGATACTCGTGCTTTAACGCTAGCTCCGCCACGCGCCCAATGGTTATAGGCGTCTACATCACCATTTGCATCTTTAGCTCCGCCGTTATGAAGCGGAATCATGCCATTGCCAGCATTATCATTGCTGCCTAATTTGAATGAAGCATCGCCAGTAACATTGGCACCAAAACCGATAATACCTTTTGTAAAACCAGATTCAAGTTTTACAATCGCAGACTGAGCAGCTGAGCTGGTATCTGTTACTCGTTTTACTGCACCAGTATCATTGTCAATGTAATTGGTTTTGTCACGGTTGATGTAACCTGTACGGAATAATACAGAGCCTTCGGCATCTTCCACAAAGCCTTTAGATTCGCTTTGTTCGCTAGCAAAAGCAGTAGAAATAAGAGCAGCGTTTACTAATACTGCAAGTGTTAGTTGTTGAGCTTTAAGCATTGGGAGAGAGCCTCATGCAAATTTGGTTAATATGTAGTGCGATTGTATATTTTTTCTTAAAAAAATCACTATTTTTAATGCGCTTATTACACTAAAGTTAGAAAACATTCAGATCATCGGTCAATCTGTAATAAGCAAATGTTTCGTATGTTATTGTTGTTTAACAAATAGTTTATTTAAATTGAATATATATTAAGCTAAAGAGAAGTTTCTTCATTGCTTATCATAAAAAAATATAAAAAACGGTAAAAACTTTCATTTAACTTGCTGATTTATCATTACTCTTCGCGACAATTTGTGCTGAATCTAAATTGGTATTTTGATCAAAAAGTATAAAAACTGCTGAGGTGCATGGCATCAATGTTCAGGCTAAGTAAGCACTGTTGGCGTATTTTTAGTAAATAGAGAATGACTTTTAGCGAAGTCGTCAGAAATGTTTTCCTTAAAAATCTAGCTCAATAAAAGATGATAATAATCGTGATAAATACATATAAATTAAAACATTAAATCATTGTTAAAGACTGGAACACGATAAAAGATATTTTATGAATCAAAAGCTTATTTTTTACTATTTTATATAATCTTACCTTTGTTTTTAAATGATTTAATTGATCAAAATAAGAAAAAAGGGGCTATACAGTGCGGTAAAATCGATTAAAATCGGCGCTAAATTTTACTCAACCCAATCCACGATCGATCCGATGTGGGGACTAAACATGATTCAATTTTATAAAAAAGCAATTTTAAGTATTTTAGTGACCCTAGGTACAGTCCCTGCATTTGCAGAACAAACTGAACAAGCCACAACTGCACAAGGGAATTGGTCTGGAAGTTTGGGCGTGGTAAACAAATATGTGTACCGTGCGAGTGAAGAAAATGATCAAGCTGCATTACAAGCCGGACTTGAATATGCACACAACAGTGGGCTGTTCGCGGGCTATTGGGGGTCTACACTCAACTATGACCCTACGGACGACAGTCAGTCACATGGTTTTGAACATGATTTCTATGTTGGATATGGACGTGAACTGAATGAAGATTGGAGCTATAAGTCACAAGTGATGGCTTATGTCTATCAAGGTGGCGGTTCAGTGTATAACGATGACCGCTCTGAAAAGCGTCGCACAACGGGCGTCGAATTTATTCAGGACATAAGTTATAAAGATTTAATTGCAAGCATGGCTGTATTGTTGTCTGATGTTAATTATGGCAACGCAGGAGATGTATATCTGAATGCTGCTTATAGCTATGCATTACCTTATGATGTTTCATTAAATTCATCGCTTGGTGTTTCTGTTTTTAATGACAGTCGTGATGATAGCCTATTAACAACCACAGAAGATGTGGTGTTCACTGAAGCACGTTTAGGCTTGAGTAAACCGATTGCGGATACTGGATTTGAAATTGCTGCTGACTATGTATGGGGCGGTAAAGATCGTGAAGGCGAGCAATTAGACGATAACGTTGTGGTTGGATTGACCTATTCTTTCTAACATTAACGAGTTGACCGTATTCGGTCATATTCTTGAAAGTGCATAATGGTGATTGTGCACTTTTTTTATGCATTTTTGAGATCGGTGTAGAAAAAATATACTCAAAAAAGCGCATTTTTAAAATCCTGTTACAACTATCAACCCGAAGATTTAAATAATCTGAATAGTTAACAATCGGCATTCTAAAAAAAATCGTAGAGAAAAATCGTTAAATATAAATATTAAAAAATAGTAAATAAAAACAATATTATATTAATTTTTATTAAGCCAAAATCGAGACATTTATAAAAAAAATATGCGCTTATTTTTAAACATGGCACAGCGCTTGCTAATACCTCATTGAGTTCAACGAAATAACCAAAAAATACGTCGTCGCACGATGTGGGGGAACAAACCATGAAATTTGTACTTAAAGCTTTATCAATCGCTGTACTAGGAGCAGCATCGACGTTTACTTTTGCTGAAGCACCTGCTTCTGAGCATTCTGTATCTGGAAATATCGGCGTACTGTCTAGCTATAATTTACGTGGTATTACCAATGTGCCTGAAAATAAAGATGCGACAATCCAAGGTGGTTTGGATTATAGCCATGCATCAGGCTTCTATGCAGGTTGGTGGGGTTCAACATTAAACTATGGTGATGACCTACCGAATGGTTTTGAAAATGATTTTTATGCGGGCTATAACGGTTCAATTAATGATGATCTTGGTTACACAGCAGGTCTAACTTACTACTATTACTATGATATTGATACAAGTGATGCAAACGGTTTAGAAACAATGCTTGGGCTAAGCTATAAAGATTTTGGCTTAACAGCGCAAACTTTGCTTGAAGATGTTTCATGGGGTAATGCAGGTGATACTTATATCAAAGCATCATATAGCTATGCACTTCCTAAAGACTTCAGTCTAGATACCGCGCTTGGTTTATATGCATATCAAGATTCAGGTGATTTTGAAGATAATTTAGGAACAACAGAAAGCTTTGGTTTCCGTCACTTTGATATTGGTCTAAGCAAGCCTTTAGCAGATACAGGTGTTACCGCAAGCATGAATTACACAGTTGGTGGTTATGACCGTGCGGATGAAAAACAAAAGAATAAAGTCGTATTTGGTTTGAAATACGAATTCTAATTTTAAAGAGCATTAAAAATGGCGACCTTAGGTCGCCATTTTTTTAAGCATTGAGTTGGCTTCGATAGGACAGCGCTTCAGAAACGTGTTGAGCTTTAATGTGTTCACTTTGAGCCAAGTCGGCAATGGTTCTGGCAACACGTAACACCCGATGATAGGCACGCGCAGATAAATTCATTCTCTGCTGGGCTAACTGTAAAATATTCTGTGCAGTAGCATCCAAAACTGCTTGTTGCTCCAATTGCGTCGGCGTCAGTGCCATATTGGATTTTTGCTGGCGATCTATTTGTAACTCATAAGCTTGAATGACACGATGCCTAACTGTACTTGAGCTTTCAACCTCTTGCGAACTTTGTAATTCATGTGCTGCTAGTGGCGGGACATCTATATGTAAATCAATACGATCTAATAATGGACCTGAAATACGGTTTTGATAGCGTTTAATACTTTCAGCACTACATTGACAGCGGCTGTCTTGGTTGAAGGCATAGCCACATGGGCAAGGATTCATTGCTGCGATCAATTGAAAATTTGCAGGGAAGGTGATTTGACGAGAAGCCCGTGAAATCACAATTTCTTTGGATTCGAGTGGTTGCCGTAATACCTCCAACACCTTTCGATCAAATTCAGGCAGCTCATCTAAAAATAAAACTCCTAAATGTGCCAAGGTGATTTCACCCGGTTTAGGATTTGATCCGCCTCCGACGAGGGCGATCGCAGACGCAGTATGGTGCGGCGCACGAAATGGACGCTGCCCAAAATGATGATTTGCACCTGCAATGGAATAAATACTCGCGACTTGCAAATTTTCTTGCATATCTAAGGGCGGAAGAATGCTGGCTAAACGCGAGGCGAGTAGAGTTTTACCTGTGCCTGGAGGGCCACGAAATAGCAGGGAATGACCGCCAGCCGCCGCAATTTCTAAAGCACGACGTGGTCTCAGTTGACCTTTCACATCAGATAAATCAAAAGGGTAACTGTGTTGATTGGCTGACGATGTCGAGGGGTGGCTGCTGATTAAGGCTGAACGACTCAAATGTTCACATACATCCTTAAGATGCTGAGCAGGAAAGACTTGGAACTCCGGCAGTTGCGCCGCTTCATCGGCATTGAGTGCCGGTAGAATCAGATGATGCCCGATATGCTGACAGGCAATGGCTATACTTAAGATGCCACTGACAGGTCGTAAATAACCATCAAGTGCCAATTCTCCAATAAATTCAAAACCATCTGCTGCATTTTCAGGAAGTTGTCCCGACGCGATCAGAATCCCTAAAGCAATGGCGAGATCTAAACGTGAACCATCTTTGGGTAAATCTGCGGGTGCTAGATTAATGGTCAGACGTTTGGTCGGAAACTGAAAGCCGCTATTAATAATCGCAGAGCGGACACGGTCTTTACTTTCACGGACGGCGGCCTCAGGTAGGCCCACAATGGTCAATGACGGTAGGCCTTGGCTGACATGAACTTCAACTTCAATTTGGGGTGCATTTAAGCCGAGCAAACCCCGAGTATAGATTTTGGCAAAAGACATATTATTGTTCCGTTATGGTGCATTATTTTTAATCGTTATGCGTCTTTTGTTGCACTAAAAAGGTGCTTATTTTTTGTTCTGAATTTTTTGTTCGAGTTCTTCGACGTGTTTCAACAATTCATTTAAACGTAAATTGGCATTATTCAGTGCAGTACGTTGGCGTTCGATTTCTTCTTTAGATACGAGATCCATTTTGCTCACAGCTTCATTGAGTAAGCTGCGAAGATTATGTTCGACGTCTTTTTTCGGCTGATCGATTTGTTCTAATATCGCTTGTAATAAGGTTTCAATCATTGTTTTGACCATCCTCAGTGAATTGGTGGCAGCAGTTTAACATCGCCACATTCATGACCATAGTGCTTTTATTTAAATATGCGTTTAATCGATCAGTAAAATCGTAATTCTTCTAGTAAAAACGTCTATTTTTATAAGCATACGCAAGATTATCCGTATAAAATAGGTTATAAAGAAATCTCATGCTGGGCTGACTATTTTCCCCCGACTGTAGTCATATTGGCATGAAAATTGAACATAAAACCTTACAGGTGAAATAAGCCGAAGGAAAACAAAACATGAAGCTCGTAACTGCAATTGTAAAACCTTTTAAATTAGATGACGTGCGTGAAGCACTCTCTGAAAATGGTGTTCAAGGGATCACTGTCACTGAAGTTAAAGGCTTCGGTCGCCAGAAAGGTCACACTGAACTTTATCGTGGTGCTGAATACGTGGTTGATTTCTTACCAAAAGTAAAAATCGAAATCGCAATCAGTGATGAAATGGTCGATACCGTAATTGAATCAATTACTCGTGTTGCAAGCACAGGAAAAATTGGCGACGGTAAAATTTTTGTAAGCAATCTGGAACAAGTCATCCGTATCCGTACTGGTGAAACAGGTGCAGATGCCGTTTAAAAAATTGGCATGAAGTTTGCTGAGTAGCTAATAACTCAGAAAATCAGGTCGGGGGATACGAATGAAAAAAATGCTAATTGCACTCGGCTTGTCCAGTGCACTTTTAGGTGGTTCTGTTGCGTGGGCTGAAGAAAGCGCAACAGCACCTACAGAAGAAGTCACAGTAGTTGATACTGCAAATACAACAACGCTAAATACAACAGAAGCTGCAGTTCCAGTTGAAGCAGCGCCAGCACCTGCAGAACCAGCACCTACAGAAGAAGAACCTAAGCTCGATACAGGTGATACAGCATGGATTTTAGTATCCACTGCACTTGTTCTACTTATGACAATTCCCGGTTTAGCATTGTTTTACGGCGGTATGGTCCGTAAGAAAAATGTACTCAGCACCATGGCACACAGTTTTGTTGCTGCGGGTGTCGTGAGTTTAACGTGGGTGATTGTGGGTTATACCTTAGCATTTGGTGAAGGCAATGCCTTTATCGGTAGCTTAGACAAATTTATGTTGTCGGGTATCACTACAGAAGCGTTGACGGGTACGATTCCAGAGATTCTTTTTGTTATTTTCCAAATGACATTTGCCATTATTACCGTTGCCATTATTAGTGGTTCGATTGCAGAACGTATGAAATTCGGTGCTTTTGTTGCGTTCATCGCAATTTGGAGTGTCGTGGTTTATGCACCAATTACTCACTGGGTATGGGGCGGTGGTTGGTTAGGTAACGACGGTGCGCTTGATTTTGCGGGTGGTACAGTAGTTCACATCAACTCGGGTGTTGCGGGTCTCGTTGCAGCGTACATGCTTGGTAAACGTATGGGGCTTGGCCGTGAATCTATGGCGCCACATAACCTAACTTTAACCGTCATCGGTGCAAGCCTTGTATGGGTAGGTTGGTTTGGTTTCAACGGTGGTTCTGCA
Source organism: Acinetobacter sp. YH12069 (assembly GCF_013419675.1). Classification (NCBI taxonomy): domain Bacteria; kingdom Pseudomonadati; phylum Pseudomonadota; class Gammaproteobacteria; order Moraxellales; family Moraxellaceae; genus Acinetobacter; species Acinetobacter sp. YH12069. Next base: position 33,014 of record NZ_VOZS01000017.1, read on the forward strand.
CTGGGTGCAAATGGTTCGGCTGGTTATGCATTGGTGGTAACACAAGTTGCAGCAGCGGCAGCAGCAGTGGCATGGTTAATTACTGAAAAAGTGGTTCGTGGTAAAGCGTCTGTTTTGGGTGGTGCTTCTGGTGCAGTAGCAGGTCTTGTGGTGATTACACCTGCGGCAGGTTTCGTAACAGTTGGTGGTGCTTTAGCGATGGGTCTGATCGGTGGTGTGGTTTGCTTCTGGGGGATTACTGCGCTGAAACGTGCGTTGAAAGCGGATGACTCTTTGGATGCGTTTGGTCTACATGGTGTCGGTGGTATCGTGGGTGCGATCCTTACAGCATTCTTTGCCAGCGAATTCATCATGGGTGATAAAGCACCGAGCGACTTAATGCATCAATTATGGGTTCAAGTCGAAGGCGTACTAGCGACTATTGCTTACTCAGCAGTGATGACATTCATTATCTTGAAAGTGATTGATCTAGTGATTGGCATCCGTGTTGAAGCTGATGACGAACGTATGGGTCTAGACTTAAGTCAACATGGTGAACGTGTAGAATAATAAGATCACAGTAAATCAATATATTGTGTAAAACAGCCCGAAAGGGCTGTTTTTTTTCCATATCTAGCGTAAAGCTCTACAAATTTCAAATTTTTTGCTACACTCTAAATCCATTCGGATTTGTTCAATTTAACCGCTATGCATTGTCCATTTTGCAACGCTGAAGACAGTAAAGTGATTGACTCACGTCTTGCTGCTGAAGGCTGTCAGATACGCCGCCGCCGTGAATGTATTAGTTGCGGTGAACGTTTTACAACTTTTGAAAGCTATGAAGTGGTGATGCCGCGTGTCATCAAGTCTGATTCAAAGAGTGAACCTTTTGATGAAGCCAAGCTCCGCCGCTCGCTCATGCATGCCTTGCAAAAGCGTCCAGTAACGCAAGAGCAAATTGAAACGGTACTCAGTGATATTCAATTGCAAATTCGCCGTTTGGGTGAACGTGACGTGAAATCACGCACCATTGGTGAAATTGTCATGCAGTCTTTGTTTGCTTTAGATCATGTGGCTTATGTACGTTTTGCTTCTGTGTATCAAGACTTCCAAGATGTAGAAGCTTTTCGTCGTCAAATTGAACAAATGCAGCAGCGTGAGCACTAATGCACATCTGCTTCCATTTTTATCATGAGTGATTACATGTCTGAGTTAGATCAAGTGCCTTTGCAGCAGCATCAACAGTGGATGCGGCGTGCAATTGCATTGGCACAGCAGGGGCAATACAGCACTCGTCCCAATCCCAATGTGGGCTGTGTAATTGTCAAGGACGGTCAATTGGTTGGTGAAGGCTTTCATCCCAAAGCGGGTCAGCCGCATGCCGAAGTCTTTGCAATGCGTGATGCAGGTGAGGCCGCACTTGGCGCAACCGCTTATGTGACTTTAGAGCCTTGCGCACACTATGGACGTACGCCACCTTGTGCCAAAGGTTTGGTAGAAGCAGGTGTTGCTCAAGTCGTTGTAGCATGTCCCGATCCGAATCCATTGGTTGCGGGTAAAGGTGTACAAATCCTACGTGATGCTGGCATTGAAGTCATTACAGGTATTTGTGAAGTAGAAGCGCATCAATTGAACTTGGGCTTTTTAAAAGCCATGGCGACGGGCATGCCTTATGTCCGTCTCAAAGTCGCATCGAGCCTGGATGGGCGTACTGCCATGGCCTCGGGTGAGTCTAAGTGGATTACGGGTGCGATGGCGCGACAAGATGTACAGCATTGGCGTGCGATCTCTGGTGCCGTAATCACTGGGATTGAAACGGCATTAGCCGACGATTGCTTACTCAACGTACGTCAGCTCGATGACGCTGTTGACATGCGTAACGTGGTTCAGCCGAAACGTATCGTGCTAGATCGTCAAGGCCGCTTGCCATTAAGCGCAAAAATATTGCAGCAACCTGAAACCGTGATGGTCATGGGGCCATATCGTCAGGAACTTGCTGACTTGGGCGTGGTACAATTTGAAATTCAGCCTTTGGCCGATCTGTTAGCAGCATGCGTTCAACAGTTCCAAATTTATGATGTCCTTGTGGAAGCCGGTGCGACACTTTCGACCGCTTTCTTACAAGAACATTTGATCGATGAAATGATCAGTTATGTTGCACCGACCTTGTTGGGTCAGTCAGCACGTGCGATGTTTAATGCGGAATTTGACCGCATGGCAGAGCAGCTTCGATTTAAGCTGAAAGATGTCACTCAATTGGGTGATGACATCCGCTTAAGGTTAATCCCTTCTCAAGAGACGCTATGAATTCAGAGTCTACGGTTTATCACAAACGTCGTCATGCGGCTCGTACCACAGACGAATATCTTTTCCATCAGTTGGTTCCTTATTTGGGAAACAAACGCCGTCTATTACATCTGATTTTAGAAGCACTTGAGCAAACGGGAACCTTAAAACGCGAAGATGGTCGTGCGCCGATATTTGCTGACTTTTTTGCAGGTTCGGGTGTAGTGTCACGGTTGGCACGTCAAAACGGCTATCGTGTTATTGCCAATGATTGGGAACCCTACAGCCATGCCTTGAACAGCGCGATTCTCTCTTGTGTTGAAGCACCAGCGTTTAAAGAGTTGGGTGGCTATCAGAAAGCCATTGATTATCTGAACCGTTTGCCAGAAGTTAAAGGTTGGGTGACCCATAACTTGTGTCCACGTAATGATGAAATCTACGATCCTGCACGTGACCGCTTATTCTTTAAACGCCGTAACGGTATGCGTATCGATGCGATTCGTCAGCAAATTGCAACTTGGCAGGCTCAAGGCGCGATTGATGATGTGGAAATGAGTGCTTTGTTAGCGCCGTTATTGTACTCAGCAAGTTTTGTCAGTAATACCAGCGGTGTATTTAAAAGCTTCCATCATGGTTGGGGCGGTAAAACCCAAGCGGCCTTGGATCGTATCGGCTCATTGTTATGGCTGACTCCAAGTCGTTTTTGTGAAATTGGTGATCCGAAAAAACCCGCCGCTGAAATGTGGTGTGTCGACGCACAGCATTTGGCCAATCAAATGAGTGGCTTTGAAGTGGATGTGGCTTATCTCGATCCACCGTATAACCAGCACGCTTACAGCAGTAACTACCATGTGTTGAATGCCTTAACGTTATGGGATCAGGTGGATTTACCAACGCCAGATACCAAAGGCTTTAAGAGTGGAATCGACCGTGCATGGCGTAAGGAACGTCCAAGTCCATATAATTCTTCGAAGCATGCGAAAGAAGCTTATGAAAAATTATTAGAAACCATCAATGCACGTTACATCCTGACGAGCTATTCAACCGATGGTAATATCAGCGCCACAGATTTGTTACAAGCCAATTTAAAACGTGGCCGAGTAAGCTTATTGACGCAAGATGTACCACGTTACCGCGTGAGTAAGCAGCGTCAGTCTGAACGTGCACGCGTACTAGAGTTTATTGTCATCACGGATACGCATGCCAAATCAGGTCCACCGATCCGTCAGTTGTTGAGTCAATTGCACCATTTTGCAGAATTGGGTGGTGTCGATACCTCTGGTGTGAGTACGCAACTTGATTTGTGGTAAAAATCATCGCCCCATATTTTTCAGGGATTGAACATGTTTACAGGCATTATTGAAAGTCTAGGTAAAGTTGAAAGCATTCAAAACGTGGGTGGCGATGTCCGCTTGCGTATCCAGACAGATTTAGACATGTCGGATGTGCATTTGGGGGATTCTATTGCCACCAATGGCATTTGCTTAACCGTGATCGACTTTGGCAGTAATTGGTATGCAGCCGATGTATCACGTGAAAGTTTAAATCGTACCACCTTGGAACACTGGAAAGCAGGGCAGGCGGTGAATGTGGAAAAAGCCATGTTGCCGACTACGCGTTTTGGTGGACATATTGTCAGTGGTCATGTCGATGCAGTGGGTGAAATCACTCAAGTTCGTTCAGATGCACGTTCAATTTATTTTGAAGTGACCGCACCGAAAGAAATTGCACGCTATTTAGCGGAAAAAGGCTCTGTGACCGTAGACGGTATTAGCCTGACGATTAACCATTTACGTGGCAATGTGCTGAGCTTAAATTTAATTCCGCATACGGCGGAACGAACCAATATCGGTACGTGGAAAGCTGGGGCTAAAGTGAACTTGGAAGTGGATGTTTTAGCACGTTATATTGAGCGTTTATTGCTCGGTGATAAAGCCGCTGAGACCACAGCGCAATCGAAAATTAGCTTAGATTTTCTCGCTGAAAATGGCTTCTTGAAATAAGTTGATACCGAAGAAAACCAAACAGTCTGATTGAAAAATTAGACTGTTTTTTTATTTTTGGTGATAATGCGTCGCGGAATGACATATATGATGAATAATCAGACAGGTGATAATGATTGATTTCTTACTGAATCTGGAACAGTGGTTACCCATGTTATTGGAAAATTATGGTGTGTGGATTTATGCCATTTTATTTCTGGTGATATTTTCAGAAACGGGTTCAGTATTTATGTTCTTCCTGCCGGGAGACAGCCTGTTGCTTGCCATTGGCGCATTATGCTCTACGACGGAAGTGGTGCATTTACACACCATGGGGCTGATGTTATTTGTCGCATCGGTCTTGGGCTACTGCGTCAATTACTATACGGGCAGCGTGTTAGGCATTAAGTACTTTAATAAGCACACACGTTACTTTAAGCCCGAATATATGGTCAAAACCAATAAATATTTTATGAAGCATGGCGGTAAAACGATTTTAGTCGCACGCTTTGTACCTTTTGTACGTTCTTTTGCGCCTTTTGCCGCTGGGTCTGCGCGCATGAGCCTCGGTACATTTATGTTCTATAACGTGCTGGGTGGTTTCATCTGGATTGGATTATTACTTGGTATTGGTTATTTCCTAGGACATACCGTTTCTGCAGTTGCAGATTTGGTCTAAGCCAAACTTAGACATAAAAAAAGCCCACTGTTGTGGGCTTTTTTTATGGAGTCGATGACAACTTAGTGTTTTGTAACGGTCACCACATCAAGGGTTTGAAAAATCGAGCTGCGGGGCAGTTGCTGAATGCTAAAACCACCTTTTTCTGATTCACGGCTGAGATACACCGAAATACTATGAAAGTCTGAATGACTCAGCCAAAGATCTTTGGCACGAATGTCCCATTGTTCTCCAGCAGATAGAGAGGATATTTTCTGGGTAATCTGGTGAATGATGTCCATATTGAATTCCCATCTGGATGCATGATTATATTTTTAGGATGCCTGAAGCATTGTATTTTGAGGGACAATGCTTCAGCCATATGAACATCATGTTGCAAATACATGTCAGTTTAATGACAGTGACCAGATTTCGATCGACAGCTTAAGATGCTTGGGACGATGTAGATTCTGTCGAAAAATTAGAGTTTTCTAAGATATAGTCAATTTCTTCTTGTGCGGCTGCTTTCAATTTTGCACGGAAATCACTGACGGCCATCTCGATTTGCGTTTCTGCTTCAAGTTCCAAACGCACGCGTACACTTTCAAGTTCTGACAACATTTGTCCTTCGCTGACCGATAAGCTTTGACTTAATCCCGCTAAACTCGTTTCAGGGTTTTTATGATAGCGAGCGGCATAGTGTTGTACTTCACGATCAAGATTATGCTGCATCATGGTGAGCGCTTGCGTTTGTGCAGCAAAGCGTAACTCTTCGTCGCGTCTCAGTTGTTCTGCATAGGCTTGTTCAGCTTCACGTTTTTCTTCTAAGGCTTTTTCTAAAGCCAATTGTTTGCGAATACGAGCATCTTCAATCAGCTGTGCTTTCAAATCTTCATAAGCAGACTCAATTTTGTCAAAAGACACTTGCTGTTGCTGTTGGTCATTGACCAGCCATTGTTGAATGTCTGTACTGGGATTGAGTACATCGCAAACGCGACCAAGGTCATCAATAAAGGTCTGACGAATAGCTTCAGGTACTTTTAACCAGCGCTGTTTAAAGTCTGGACCGACATTCAATGCCATGGTGCATCTCCTTGCAAATAGGGTAAAACCAATATCACGTTAAAGTTTATGGGTCTGTGGTTGAACGCCCAAACGTCGATATTGTTTATATTTTTCACGCCCGATAATTTTAGCGGGTTCGTTATTTTCAATAATTTCGATAATGTGACTAAAACTCACGAACTGTTCAAGTGCTTGATCGTTAAAATTAAACACAATCCAGTCGGCTTGCTCAGGCAATTGGGCAGAAATACAGACCGTTGCCTCGGCTTGATCGATACCATGGGGAATGAAACCTGTGTGATCGAAACTCCACAGGCGTTCATCAAGTTGTTGCTGTAAGTCTGGGTCAGCACAATGTAGCCAAATACGTACAGGCTGACGCAGGATCTTACGGCATAAACGACAAGTGCTTTCGACTTGTCGTTCAGGACTTTTTTCAAATAAATAAAAGCTAACTTTAGCCATTCGCTTGAGCACGATTCGCTAAGAATTGCATTAATAATGGCACAGGACGACCTGTTGCGCCTTTATTTGCACCTGAGTTCCATGCAGTACCAGCAATGTCTAAATGCGCCCAACGATATTCACGCGTAAAGCGTTGAAGGAAACATGCAGCTGTTACAGAACCTGCTTTTGGACCACCAATGTTGGCAATATCTGCAAATGGAGAATCAAGTTGTTCTTGATAATCTTCAATTACGGGCATGCGCCATACGCGGTCAAAGCTATGTTGACCTGCAGCAGTCAATTCAGCCGCAAGTTCATCATCCGGAGTGAACATACCGGTAAGGACTGAACCCAATGCCACAACACATGCACCAGTGAGGGTTGCAATATCAATCACCAGTGCAGGGTTAAAGCGTTTTACATAGGTCAAGGTATCGCACAGAACCAAACGACCTTCGGCATCGGTATTTAAAATTTCAACGGTTTGACCGCTCATGGTTGTCACGATGTCACCCGGGCGAGTGGCATGACCAGACGGCATGTTTTCTGCAGCAGCAATTGCGCCAACAACATGAATCGGTAGTTTTGCTTCACACAGCGCACGGATGGTACCCAATACCGAAGCAGAACCGCACATGTCGAATTTCATTTCGTCCATGCCTGCACCTGGTTTAAGTGAAATACCGCCAGTATCAAAAGTCACGCCTTTACCAACAAGCACCACAGGGGCTTCTTCACGGTTTGAAAGGTATTCGATGGTAATAATACGGCCTGGACGGTCAGAACCTTTACTCACAGCAAGGAAAGCACCCATACCGAGATCAGCCATTTGCTGTTCATCGAGTACAGTCACTTTGAGTTGATCTGGGAATTCAGCTGCAAGTGCTTGAGCTTGTTCGGCTAAATATTCAGGAAAACAGATATTGCCCGGACGGTTACCTAAGTCACGAGTAAAACTTTGACCTGATTGCACTGCAGAAATTAATTCAAGCTGTGCAGTGGTTAATGGACTTTCAGTAGCGATTAAATGGATCTGCTCCAAAACAAATTCATTTTTCTTAGACTTGTATTCATCAAATGCATAAGCCGCTTGCGTCAGGCTAAGTGCAAATAAATAATGTTGTTCTTGTGGTAGGGCAGAGATATCGACACTGATCTGTTTGAATTTTTTTTGTGACGCTTTAATAATGGTTTGTGCAATTTTTGCAAATTTATTGACCTGTAATTCAGCAACTTTGCCGAGGCCTAAAAGAGCGCTATTGCGACAAGCGGCAATGTTCGCCACCAAAGGCAGGCTTTCATTGAGTGCCGCTTTAAATTGAGTTGCTTCAATTAAATTATCTAAATCATTGATTTGATATGAAGTAGCTGCATTTGTAACGTGCTCAGAATCTACTAATATCAACAAATATTGGCTGGACGCATTCGCTTGGAATGACGTATTAATAGAAAGTTTCATGTGCGGTATTTATGCCTTTTTAAATTTATAAACCATTAAACCATTAAACCATTGAAACATTTATATGAATAGAGTTTCAATGAGCAACAAGGGTATAGGTTTTATATTTTCTACATTCGGGTAAACTAACGCTAGTTTTTATTGGCCCTATTTTTGGAAGAATTAATTTGATTATTCGGCGTTATCTGGTCAAGCAAGTGGTGTCGACATCACTGGTTGTGATTGCCTTATTGACCTTGATCATGATGGGTGGTCGTTTGATCAAGTACTTTGGTGTGGCGGCTCAGGGCCGTTTAGATGCAAGTATTTTATTTAGCATCATTGGCTACCGTTTGCCTGAATTTTTAACCTTAATTCTTCCGCTCGGTTTCTTTATTGGTCTGATGTTGGTCTTTGGTCGTCTGTATGTCGATCATGAAATGGCTGTGCTCAATGGTAGCGGTGTCAGTCGTAATCAATTGTCACGTTTATTGGTGCCGATGACCGTGGTCTTTATGGCTGTTCAAGCATTTTTGATGCTGTGGGCGTCGCCTTGGGGCATCCGTCAGTTTGAAGCATTAACGACTTCACAAGCTGTACGAACAGGCTTTGACTTGGTTCGACCGAAAGAGTTTATTTCCTCTGGGCCCTATACTATTTATGCAGGCGACTTGTCAGAAGACCGTAAAAACTTAAAAGATATTTTCTTCTATCAACGTGCAGAAAAAGAGGGTAAACCCGATGTCATTATTTTGGCGAAAGAAGCCACGCGTGTTGAAGTGCCCGATGACAATGCCAATGTCGTTGATTTAGTTGAAGGTCGCCGTTACGAAATCTATCCAGGACAACCGCGCTATTCTCAAGCTGAATTCCAAAGTTATCGTTTACGTTTAGAAAATGATAAAGAAGCAAAATTTGAAAGTACCGAAGTAGAAGCTTTGCCAACCTCGAAGTTATGGGATAACCGTCATGATCCCGTGGTTGTCAGTGAACTTGGTTGGCGAATTTTTGTGCCGTTCGCTATTTTGGTGGCGTTATTGCTTGCCACCGCTTTGTCTGAGGTAAGTCCTCGTCAAGGGCGTTACCTAAAACTGTTCCCCGCCTTACTTATTTTTGCCAGTTTAATCGTGGCTTTAATGGCGATCAAAACGCGGATCAGTAAAGATGAAATGGGCATCTGGGCTTATCCACTGGTCTTAGTGATTTACGGCATTGCAGCAGCATTGTTCTCGCGTAAACAAAAATTAGCGCCCAAAATTAAGAAACAAATTCAGCGAGTGAGGTCTTAAAATGTTGGCACGTCGTATAGTTGCAAAACATGTGACCAAAACTACTGCTTTAGCCATGCTTGGTGCGACCGCGGTATTGGCTGGCTTACAAGTGCTTTTTACTTATTTAGGTGAATTGGGCTCGCTGAAAGAAGGTTATAACGCATGGAATGCTTTGCAGTATGTGTTATGGAGTTCACCGAATTATTTATATGAAATTTTACCGATTTCAGCCTTGATTGGCGCGGTATTGGGTTTAGGGACTCTAGCTTCAAACAGTGAATTGATTGTCATGCGTTCGGTCGGCATCAGCCTTTGGCGGATTGTGGGCTGGGTGATTCGTTCGGCACTCATTTTGGTGGTTTTATCCTTTGCATTAAGCGAATGGGTCATTCCCTATACCAATGAACAAGCCAAAAGCGTCAAAAGTCACCGCACTGCGGCTGAACTGGGCGAAGTCAAAGGCTATTGGTCACGTGAAGGCCAACGCTTTATTTATATTGACTATGCCAATTCACAAGGTCAAATTAAAGATGTTCAGGTTGTTGATTTTGATGAAAAATATCGTTTGCGAGGCACTTTGGATGCGGAGCAAGGGAATTTTGTCAAAAATGGCTCTTGGACACTGCAAAATTCAACCCAAGTCGACCTATTAGCGACGGGTGATGCTGTAGCTAAGCAAAATGCTGAACAGCTGCTTTCATTGGCATTGCAACCTAAATATGTGCATATGGTTACCATTGACCCTGAAGATTTATCACCAAGTCAATTGGTGAGCTTTATGAGCTATATGCATGAATATAGCCAAGTCCCGAAGACCTACCAATTGGCATTTTGGCAAAAGTTTGGTTCGCCCTTTGCTTTAATTGCCTTGGTGGTGATTGCGTGTTCATTTATTTTTGGACCTTTACGTCAACAGTCGATGGGTTTCCGCTTGGTGATTGCCTTATTTGCTGGACTGGGCTTTTACTACTTACAAGATTTCTTGGGTTATGCAAGTTTGGTGTACGCACCATCGCCTGCATGGTTCGTCTTTATACCGATTATTTTGATGTTTGTAGCGGGTGGCTACTTGCTGCACCGCGCACGTTAAGTGCATGCAAGATTGAGTAAAACAATGTTGATGACCTAGATAAACCATGGTTGTCACATAGAGTCTTCACCGAAAATTCGGTAAGATAGTATGATTAATTTATAAACGAAAGAGTGTTCATTATGACGGATGCAACTGCTGGCAAAATCCCACACGTATTAGTAATTATGGATGGTGTGGGTCATCGCGAAGCGGTCGAGGACAATGCCTTTTTAGCAGCAAAACGACCTAACTTGACTGCAATGCAGGAAAAGCATCCGCATGGATTGATTTCAGGCTCTGGCGAAGACGTTGGTTTACCTGATGGTCAAATGGGTAACTCTGAAGTGGGCCACATGAACCTTGGTGCAGGACGTGTGCTGTATCAAGACTTTACTCGTATTACCAAAGATATTCGTACCGGTGCGTTCTTTGAACATGACGTTTTAGTCGATGCGGTTGAAAAAGCCAAAGCTGCAAATCGTGCTGTACATATCATGGGCTTGTTGTCTGAAGGTGGTGTGCATTCACATGAAGATCACATTGTGGCGATGGCTGAATTGGCATTAAAACGCGGTGCAAAAGTGTATCTTCATGCATTCCTTGATGGTCGTGATACGCCACCAAAAAGCGCACAACCTTCGCTTGAAAAATTAGATGCGCTGTTTGCTCAGTATCCGGGTCAAGGTCGTATTGCCACCATGATTGGTCGCTACTTTGCAATGGATCGTGACAACCGTTGGGATCGTGTTGAGCAAGCCTATCGTCTTTTAACTGAAGGTGAAGCAGTGCGTACAGCAGCGACTGCTGTTGAAGGTCTAGAGCAGGCTTATGCTGCTGAAGAATCAGATGAATTTGTGAAAGCGACGCGTATTGGTGATTTAGCACCGATCCAAGATGGTGATAGCGTTGTCTTCATGAACTTCCGTGCTGACCGTGCGCGTGAAATTACCAAAGCTTTTGTGGAAAAAGATTTTGCAGGTTTTGAACGTAAAGTGGTTCCCGCTTTATCAAAATTTGTCATGTTGACACGTTACCAAGCAACAATTGATGCACCTGTGGCTTATATGCCAGAAGCGTTGCATAACTCGATTGGTGAATACCTGTCTAATTTGGGTAAAACACAACTGCGTATTGCTGAAACTGAAAAATATGCACACGTTACTTTCTTCTTCAGTGGTGGTCGTGAAGATGAATATCCGGGTGAAAAACGTATTTTAATTCCATCACCAAACGTTGCGACTTATGACTTAAAACCAGAAATGAGTGCTTATGAAGTCACTGATGAGTTGGTTGCCGCAATTAACTCAGGTGAGTACGACTTACTCGTGGTGAACTATGCCAATGGTGATATGGTTGGTCATACTGGTGTGTTTGATGCAGCAGTCAAAGCAGTTGAGGCTGTAGACACGTGCTTAGGTCGTGTATATGAAGCTGTGATGGCAAATAAAGGTCACATGTTAGTGACCGCCGATCATGGTAACGTAGAGCAAATGCAAGATTACCAAAGTGGTCAGGTGCATACTCAACATACCACTGAACTTGTGCCGTTTATCTATGTTGGCCCGACCAATGCAACAATTGCAGAAGGTGGTGTTTTGGCTGACGTAGCACCGACACTTTTAACGCTTATGCACATTCCTGTACCAACAGAAATGCAAGGTCGTAACTTGATTACTCTTGAAGCTTAAAATGTAAGGAAGCATGAATGACTAAAGCACACTGGACGTCAGTTGTAAGCCTTACAGCCTTGCTGCTGTGTTCTAGTCATTCGACATGGGGAGCCGATAAAGCAAAGTCGGCTTTCGATGAATTTGATGGCAGCTATGAACAAAGTTATGCCGAAGTACCTGTCGAATCAATCCAACAATTTGTTCAAATCTATGGCATTGTCAAAGAAAATTATGTCGTTGAAAAAAATGACGATGCATTATTCCAACAAGCCATCAAAGGCATGGTCAGTGGTTTAGACCGTTATTCACGATATCTTTCACCTGAAGACTATAAGCAGCTTTTGCAATACACCGAAGGGGATATTGCGAGTGTGGATTTCAATTTGCGCTTTGATGCAGGTCTACAGCAATGGGTCATCACCAATTTAAAGCCTGATGCCGATTCAGCAAAGCTAGGTCTGAAAAATGGCGCGGCGGTGTTTAAAATTGATGATCAAGAACTCAAAAAACTCAATCAAGATCAAGTGCGACACCTACTCACCGGCAGTATAGGCTCAACGCTGAATCTACAATTGATAACTGCAAGTCAACCGATCAATTTGGTCAGAAACACTAAAGTTGAAACAGATATAGAATCTAAATTATTAAATAATCAGGTTTTAGTTTTACACGTTAAAGTTTTTCAACAAGATACTGCCAATGAAATTAAGCGTTTAATTGAAAGTCATGGTTCGCGTGTCAAAGCCGTATTGTTTGATTTAAGAAATAATCCTGGGGGGTTATTGTCCGCAGCAGTGGAGTCCGCCGATTTATTTTTGAATCAGGGCATTATTGTGTCGACTCGAAGTCGATCTGAGGGTGACCAACAGTTTCAGGCTTTACCGAGTTTTGAATTTCAAAATATGAAAGTCGGCATCTTAATCAACAATCGTTCTGCTTCTGCCGCAGAAGTCTTTACCGCAGCATTAAAAGAGCATAAACGTGCATGGGTGGCGGGTGAGAAAAGTTATGGTAAAGGTGTGGTTCAAAAGCTATTTCCATTGAGTAATGGTGCAGCCTTACAGATGACCGTATCACAATATCTGACGCCGAATGGCAAAATGATTGAAGGAATTGGGGTACAGCCCGACTATAACTATCCGCTGCAACATGATGCACGTGAAGACCACTATGTCGATCATGTTGCAGAGTTATTGCTGAATCAAAAATAAACAGCAATACGCTGGAAAGCTTTTACTCTTCATCTTCGGTATCTAAGCCGAATTTTTTCAAACGATAGCGCAATGAACGGAATGACATGCCTAATTTTTTTGCGGCAAGGGTTCGGTTCCAGTGGGTGATGTTCAACGCATTCATGAGCACTTCTTTTTCGATATTTTCTAAAAAGAGCTCTAAGCCTTCTTCAGGTAGTTTGCGAGGGACCACACTCTGTTCGTTGCTGTTTGCAGCAAGCTGAGCGGATTCATTCGTTGTTGGAGCGGAATTGAACTGAGCACTTGGTTGTCTTAATGGCGCACTTTGCAGATGTTGAAGATCAATCTGATCATCATCGCAGAGGGTCATAGCGCGTTCGATAATATTGCGGAGTTCACGCACATTACCTGGATAATATTGGCTGAGCAGGAAACTCTTCGCACGTTCAGTTAGAGGCCTAGTGGCAATTTCCCATTCATGGCTAATTTTTTGAATAAAATGTTGAGCCAATAAGAGGATATCGTCGCCACGTTCACGTAAAGCAGGCAACACTAAATCCATCACATGGATGCGGAAGAATAAATCTTGGCGGAAGCGACCTTGTTGGACGAGTGCTTCTAAGTCCTGATGGCTGGCGCTGATCACACGGAAATCAACGTCAATTTCACAGTCTGAACCTACAGGACGAATACGTTTTTCCTGTACTGCGCGTAGCAATTTAACTTGCATGGCTAAAGGTAGTTCGGCAATTTCGTCCAAAAATAAGCTACCGCCATGTGCAGATTGAATCAGACCTTGTTTGTCTTGGGTGGCACCACTAAAGCTGCCTTTTTTATGGCCAAAAAGTTCACTTTCCATTAACTCTGTGGGAATTGCCCCGCAGTTAATGGCAATAAAGGGTCCTTCATTACGGTTGCTTAAACGGTGAACCAAATTGGCCACGACCTCTTTACCCGTACCAGATTCACCCGTAATAAAAACAGGTGCTTGTGAACGTGCAATTTTCTTTAGAGTTCGACGCAATTGCTGGATTGGAAGCGATTCACCAATCAACATTTTATGTTCTAAAGCATCTTGCGAAGTAATGTCTTCGGCCAATGGCTTATTCAGGGCTTTTTGTAGCAGTTGTTCAAGATGTTTGGGATTGATCGGTTTGCTGACAAAATCGAATGCTCCCGCCTTTAATGCGGCAATGGCAATGTCCATGTTGCCATAGGCTGTAAGCACAGCAACGGGCAGGGCAGGACAGTGTTCATTCATCCAATCTAAGAGCTGTAGACCATTACCATCGGGTAAGTTGAGATCGGTTAGGCAGGCATCGTAGCTATAGGTAGACAAGGCTTTTTTAGCTTCGTCGAGGCGATGTGCAACATGCGTTTTAACCCCCATCCTTGATAAAGACATCTGCATCAGCATACATAAGTCTTCTTCGTCATCAACTAACAATACCAGTGGTTGTGAATCCACAGTTTTCCCCTAAAAACAATTAAATAACAGCTTGTAAGCACTCAATCCTAAAGCAAGCTCCCTGTTTTTTTTCTACATAGGAAAGCTGTGCTTGATTCGCTTCACAGAAGCTATGAGCAAGATATAATCCTAAACCAGTTCCAGTAATTTCGGTACTAAAAAATGGTTGAAATAACTGTGCGCGGTTTTGTAAAGCAATCCCATGACCGAAATCTCGGACATCGATCTGGACTTTTTTCTGATCCGTACGCGCCACCACTTCGATATACGACATGTCCGGATTGTTATGGCGAATCGCATTACGAATTAGGTTGATTAAAATTTGTCTGAACTGTGCCTCATCAAAATCGATTAAAGTCTTGGCTTGTACATTGAGCCGAATGTTCTGTTGAATGTCTGCCAGATCTTCTTGCAGGAACAACGGTAAAAATTGCTCTAGATTCAGACGAGTCGGATGGGTTTCCTTATTGCGCACCATATTTAGGGTGTCTTGAATAATTCGGTCAATCCGCACCGCTTGACGTGAAATCATATGATTCAACATGTGCTGTTGTTCGGTATCACTTTGCGGATATAAATCATTGGCATGCACAATCGCCGCTAAAGGATTACGAATTTCATGTGCAATACTGGCGGAGAGTTGCCCTAAAGCGGCTAATTTTAGTTGTTGCACTTGCTGATTGAGTTTTTGTGCATCTTGTAAAATCAGCAAGGTCAGCATTTGATGCGGCACAACGAGTTTTTGTACGAGTACCTGAATGTGGTATTGGCTTTGTTGGGATTCAAATTGGAATTTTTCACCGCTTTTTAAATCTTCAAATTTGAGTAATTCAAATAAATCGGGCTGCGTGGTATACAGTGGATATTGATCATGATGATAAAAATTTGGCATGCCGAGTAAATGGCAAGCAGCAGGATTACTCAGCACCACATGACAGTTTTCATCCAACACCAAATAGCCCGTATCAATCTGCTCCAAGATATAGCGGTTAATGTTTTGTAGTCGATGTAGCTCTAAGGATTGCGAAAAATTCAGATTTTCTAGTAACTGGAAACGTTTCACGGCAATTTGCGCACTGCCATACACCACACAAAATAAAAAAGCCAAAATCGCACTGTTGGTTAAATTTTTGAGTGAGGTAAATTCAAGAATTGAACCTAAAAACAGTTGATACACCACGCAAATCACAGCGATGAGGGTGATGACCAAAGCTTTTTGGGCATCTAATAACAGGGATGCTGCAAAAATCGTAATCACAAACAGCAAACTCAAATGTAAATTAGGTCCATCGATGGCTAAGGTCAGTAAGCTCAGCGAAATGACATCTACAATGAATAACAGTAGTAACTGGTTTGGGATCCGGACTTTGAAACGTCCAAGTGACATGAATTGAATGCTGGTAAACAGCAAATAAATCGTCAATACATATAGGTATAAACGTGGGTATTCATAATCTGAACTGAATTGAGTGTAGGTCAGTAAAAAGACCAGTAACAGACAGGCACTGATGATAAAGCGATAAGCACTGTACCAAAGGCCCAAATGATACTGGTTCAATTCACTATGGATTGAACGCTGTGTCATAAGTAACAGGATGTACGTTGTGTTAAGGTTTGATTAACCCGTAGCGAATCGCCAAGTGAGTTAGTTTGACATCACTATCAATATTCAGTTTTTCAAAAATGCGGTAACGGTAGGTGTTCACTGTTTTAACGCTAACGAATAATTTATCGGAAATTTCTTGTGCGCTAATACAATTGACCACCATCATGGCAACTTGCATTTCACGCTCAGACAGGGCGTCAAAAGGTGATTGTTGTGTATCAGACAAATATGAGCTAGCCAGTTGTTCCGCAATGTCTGCACTGAAATATTTGCCACCTTGCATCACTTTATTAATCGCACGGACCATTTCAGTAACTGGTGCACCTTTGGTGATATAGCCTTTGGCACCTGCTTTTAACAATAAAGACGGGTAGGGTTCTTCAGCAAGTCCACTGACTGCGAGGACTTTTGTATCTGGCGCTGTTTGAAGTAGGCGACGTGTGGTTTCTACACCTCCGATCCCCGGCATATTGACATCTAATAGAACGACATTTGGATGGTGTTGGCGAACAAGTGTAATCGCATCTTCACCCGATTCGGCTTGTCCAATGACTTGGACATCTGCATGGTCTTCGAGCATACGGCAAATACCAGTACGGACTAATTCATGGTCATCTACCACCAAAACTGTGATCACCTACACTCTCCCTCAAATCAAAATCTGTTTTTTTTGTTACATAAAGCAAAATAAGCTTGCAATGAAACGACAAAATTAGCAATCCTATTCTTATATGAAATGAAAAACTTCATACACAATGTGTGAGCAAAAAATGTTCGTAGTTGTGACCAATGTACGGCATATTGCTGGTCTTGCGCAAATGTTTAGTATCCTGAGTTGAGTGAGCAATGGTGAAAAAATTAAATAAATCCTTCATGCACGTTTTGGGCATGTCAATTTTATTCAGTATGAGCAGTTTCAGTTCTGCTGAAATTGTGATGAATAGTGCTGCAAATCAGCAGTCAAATATTAGCTGGTCATCTGAAGATGCAAACCAGTTACTCAACGGTGACGTGTCTTATAGCGCTGAAGAGCCATCTCCTCAAGGGTCAACGAAAGTGACTACTTCTGTACGTAGTACAGGCGGTGTGGTACAGACAGCACCATCGAAAACGGTCCGTATTATTGATACCAATCAATACGCAGGACAGCCCTCTGTAAATGCGCGTGCAGCACTGGTTATGGATGGTCAAACTGGTGAAGTGCTATATAGCAAAAATAGCAATACCGCTTTACCGATTGCATCAATTACCAAACTCATGACAGCAGTAGTGATTTCAGATGCCCGATTAAACATGTCTGAAAAGATTACCTTACAACAGTCTGATTTCTCATGTTCAGGCTGTAAAAGCTCAAGTTCAACGCTGCGTGCTGGCGACAGTATGAACCGCGCAGAAGCTTTGCTATTTGCTTTGATGAAATCTGAAAACCCAGCGGCTTCGGCATTAGCACGTACTTATCCAGGTGGTCGTTCTGCATTTATTTCAGCGATGAATGCGAAAGCACGCTCATTAGGGATGAACTCGACTCATTATATGGAATCGACTGGCTTGCACCCAGGCAATGTCGCTTCGGCACGTGACTTGGGGATTTTGGTGAATACCGCTTCGCAGTATGGTTTGATTCGTCAATTTTCAACCACACCAAGTTATGACTTTAATTTGGGCTACCGCGTGTTGAAATCAAACAATACTAATGCTTTAGTGCGTAATGGTGGTTGGAATATTAATATTTCAAAAACAGGATTTATTAATGAAGCAGGGCGCTGTGTTGTGATGCATACCACACTGAATAACCGTCCAGCGGTGGTGGTGTTATTGGGTGCGGATTCTTCAGTGGCACGAACCAATGATGCGACTCGTTTAATGAACTGGGCGAGCCAGTTACCAAAACGTATTTAACAAGATTTCAGATTTTTCATTCTTTCAGTATTTAGATTTACTCAACGTTTAAATGCTGAAGTGAATGCAAGATATAAAAAAAGCCCTGCAAGAGCAGGGCTTTTTTTTATTCAGTCAGCATATAAATTACATATTTGACAGAATTGAATCACGAACTTGATCCATAGTTGCATCAATCGACAACATTACGGCATCTTGGCATTGCTTGATGGCAGTGTCAGGATCTTTTAAACCGTTACCTGTTACAGTACATACGATCACAGAACCTTCAGCAATTTTACCTGCTTTGATGTCACGAATCGCGCCACCGATAGACGCTGCAGAAGCAGGTTCTACGAATACACCTTCGTACATAGATAGTAGACGCTGTGCTTCTAAGATTTCAGCATCTTGCAGTTCGTCAAACCAACCTTCTGAGTCGCGGACTACGGCTTTAGCATGGTTCCAGCTTTGTGGATTACCAATACGGATCGCAGTTGCTACAGTTTCAGGGTTTTCTACAGGTGCGCCGCGTAGGAATGGTGCCGCGCCAGCAGCTTGGTAACCCACCATTGTTGGTAGACCCGCAGGTTTTGGACCTGTGAATTGATCAGTTTCAGGATCATAAACTACTTGTACAAATTCTTCTTTAGGCTGATTCGCCACAGCTTCGGTATAACCCATCCAATGTGCTGTGATGTTACCCGCATTACCTACAGGTAGGCAGTGGTAGTCTGGTGCACGACCTAATTCGTCAACGATTTCGTAAGCAATGGTTTTTTGACCTTGCAGACGGTATGGGTTGATTGAGTTTACAATCGTAACTGGTGCTTGATCCGCAACTTCTTTTACAAGACGCATACCGTCATCGAAGTTACCGTGGATTTGCATCGTTACCGCGCCATACATCATCGCTTGTGCCATTTTACCCATGGCAATTTTGCCTTCTGGGATTAACACGAATGCTTTAATACCCGCACGTGCAGCATACGCCGCTGCGGCAGCAGATGTATTACCTGTAGAGGCACAAATAATCGCTTTTGAGCCTGCTTCCACTGCTTTTGTTACGGCCATGGTCATACCACGGTCTTTAAATGAACCAGTCGGGTTTAAGCCCTCGTACTTCACATAAATTTCAACATTTTTGCCAATAATGCGTGGAATGTTCTCAAGCTTAATCAGTGGCGTATTACCTTCGCCCAAAGAAATTGCGCGAGTAGTTGCAGATACGGGTAAACGGTCGCGATAGCGGTCAACTAAACCAGTATAACGATTGGCATTAGACATGATGATGTTCCAATTGTGTGTAGAGCTTGGCGAGAGGAACTGAAATATTCCCCTCGACCCGATTAATTATCAAGCGATTCTAAACGAATTCGTACAATTTCGCCATGAATGACAGGCAATGCTTGAATTTGTTGAAGGGCTTCATCCATTTTAGATTCTTTGACTGGATCAGTCAGAATCACGATAGGAATAAGATCTTTTAAGCGCGGCTGTTGCATGATCGCATCGATGCTGATTCCTGCACGGCTTAAAATCGTAGTGACATCAGCAAGAACGCCAGTTTGATCTTCGGCATTAATACGGATGTAATAGCCTGTGGTCATTTCTTCACGTGGAAGAATTGGTAAATCAGTTAGGGCTTCAAACGCAAGCTGTGGAATTGTACCTGCGCCATCTTCGGTATATGAGATGTCACGGACAATATCGACAACGTCAGCAACCACCGCTGATGCTGTCGGGCCTGCACCTGCGCCTGCGCCATAGTAAAGCGTTGGACCAACAGCATTGGCTTGAACCAATACAGCATTTTTAACGCCATTTACATTGGCAATCAGTTGGTCTTCAGGGATCAGCGTTGGATGAACACGAAGCTCAATACCCGTTGCAGCACGACGTGCAATACCTAAATGTTTAATACGGAAACCAAGGTCTTCTGCATATTTGACATCTTGCGCAGTGACTTTGCTGATGCCTTCAGTGAAGACTTTGTCAAACTGGAGTGGGATACCAAAAGCAATAGAAGCCAGCAATGTTAACTTGTGCGCTGCATCGATTCCTTCGACGTCGAAAGTTGGATCTGCTTCGGCATAACCGAGTTCTTGCGCTTCTTTGAGAACGTCTGCAAAGGCACGACCTTTTTCACGCATTTCAGTCAGGATAAAGTTACCTGTACCGTTAATAATACCTGCAAGCCAGTCAATTTTATTGGCTGCCAAACCTTCACGGAGGACTTTAATAATTGGGATACCGCCTGCGACAGCTGCTTCATAAGCAATCTGAACGTGATGATCATCGGCCAATTTAAATAATTCATTGCCGTGTTCAGCTAATAAAGCTTTGTTGGCTGTAACCACTTGTTTGCCATGAACGATTGCTTCACGAATTACTTCATACGCAGGGTGAATGCCGCCCATAACTTCAACCACAACGTCTACATCGGGTTGACGGACGATATCCAATAAATCAGCACTTTGCTTTACTGAAGCAGGCAGTTCTAAATCAGGACGAGGGCGACGCGTACCCACATGGGTAATTTCAATTTCACGACCGGTGCGACGTTTAATCTCAGCAGCATTTTCTTTTAGTAGTTTAAGGGCACCACCACCCACAGTACCAAGACCGAGGATTGCCAGACGAACTGGTTTCACGTCACACTCCATTTATTTCATCATTGCTTTAAGTGAGTTTAGATCATAGCTAAAAAAACGTTCGGACTCTAGGGTAGAAATCACTTTATTCCCACCCATAAAAAACATTCATTTAGCCTATAAAAATTAGTTATTTAAGCGCACTTTCAAGTTCGGAAGCCGACATGTAAGCACCGATGTGTTTGCCTTCTGCGTTATAGATCGCTGGCGTACCATTCACACCAATATTTAGACCCATTTCATACATGCTGCGCACTGGGTTTTTACATGATGCTGGCTCGATTTGCTCACCGGCAATGGCTTTATCAAATGCGGCACGACGGTCTTTGCTACACCAGATAGTTTCCATCATTGGCATGTGTTGTTCACCACGTGGCCAAGCGATGTAACGGACTTCAATGCCACGGGCATTAATATCATCCATTTGTTCATGTAACTTATGGCAATAAGGACAGCTGACATCGGTAAACACATAAACCACGTGTTTGGTTTTACCTTTGGCTTTATAGATTAGTAAGTCTTCGGTTTTTAATTGATCAAATAGTTTTTTGTTGGCGTCTGCTTGTAGCGTATCGCCTACATTAAAGAGTTGTTTTTCACCCAAACGAACCACGTCGCCTTGGAAAATGTATTTACCATCAGCTGTAGCATAGACTGCAGGCATGCCTTCAAAACTCACCCAAAACAAATTAGGAACTTCAGTCGCTTTCACCCCAGTGACTTTGGCATTGATATTGGCTTTTTGCAAATTGGATTGCAAAGTATCAATTAAACGCTGCTGAGCATTACGTTCAGATAAATTCGAAGCTTCACCAGTTGCAGGTGTACTTGCCGTTAATGTCGCGTCTTTCTTTTCATCATTATTTGAATTAGAACAAGCCACTAACGCCATACTGGCAACAAGTGTCGATGCGAGAAAAATTTTTGAACGGGTAAATAACATAAACAACCCTTTTCTTTTAGCTTTATCAAACAGGTGAGTAAGCATAGCAAAAAATATCGGGCACGATAGAACTTCTTGGTCTGATATTTCCTGCCGTTAAGCTCTTGGATGATAGTCTGCATGTAATTTTTGCATACGAACTTGCGCGACATGGGTATAAATTTGCGTGGTAGACAAGTCACTGTGGCCGAGCAGCATCTGCACGACACGTAAGTCGGCACCGTGGTTGAGCAAATGCGTGGCAAAGGCATGACGCAAGGTATGTGGTGATAATTCGGCTTGAATACCTGCAATGAGCGCATAGCGTTTAATCGCGTACCAAAAGTTTTGGCGACTCATCATTCCACCGAGTTGAGTGAGAAATAAAGCATCGGTTGCGCTTTTGTATAAGACGGGACGTGCTTCAGCTAAATATTTCTCGATCCATTCCACCGCCATTTGACCTAAAGGAACTAAGCGTTCTTTATTGCCTTTACCGGTAATCCGTAAATAGCCTTGTTTCAGATTGATCAGTTCTAATCTTAAATTTAATAACTCAGAGACACGTAAACCACAGGCATACAGCACTTCGAGCATGGCACGATCACGTAGACCCAATGCGGTGTTGAGGTCTGGGGCATTAATCAGGGCTTCAACATCTGCTTCAGATAAATCCTTTGGTAGGGCACGACCCAATTTGGGTGTTTTATGGATTGCAACAGGATTGTCACTGCGTATTTTTTGTTCACGCAAGAACTTGAAAAATGAACGCAGTGCAGAAAGTGAGCGGGCGATCGAGCGAGGGCTTTTTCCTTGTTTAGTCAGGCTGAGCAAGACATCTGAAATGTCGTCACTACTCCAATCTGTCATGATATGCGTATGACACTCACTGCATTGAATTAAATCAGATAAATATGCATTTCGAGTGTGTGGACTGACGGTTTGAGCAATTAAATCATCACGATATCCGTGTAAAAAACTGAGTGATTCTGGAATTTGGACTGGGGTTGGAATACGTGGTTTTTTATTTAACATGTGCCGCTCATTTTCGAAATTAAACCAAGAAATCACAATGGTTTAATGCAATGTAATTTAAAAAAATAGTCGTGTCGATGCTAGATTGTTAAATGAGAATTGAAATCGAATCCGATTTGTTAATTATTCTCATTTGTTTGTATAATATTCAAAATTTTTTAGGGTTAGTTGCGTGCGATTATCTGATTTGAAAGTGAAACAAAGCGCAGTCATTCATAAGGTACATCGTAACCAGAATGGCAACAATGCTCCGGCTGATTTAGTCGCTAGCCGTTTAGAGACTTTGGGTTTTGTTCCCGGAACAAAAGTACAGGTGATTACCAAAGGTATTTTTGGTGGTGACCCGATTTTAATTCAAGTTGGGTTTACTCGTTTCGCACTGCGAAAAATAGAAGCTGAAAAAGTGGAAATAGCAATGGAAGGTGCATCAGCATGAGTGATGCGTTACGTATTGCCCTCGTTGGTAATCCAAACTGTGGTAAAACTTCATTATTCAATCATTTAACGGGTACACGTCAGAAAGTTGCGAACTATGCTGGGGTAACGGTTGAGCGCAAGGTTGGTCAATTTACGTTGCCATCGGGTAAATCTGTTCGAGTTTTGGATTTGCCGGGGACGTATAGCTTAGAAGCGACGAGTCCTGATGAAGCCATTACGCGTGATGTCGTGCAAGGTAAAATTGCAGAAGAAGGGCATCAAGATGTCTTTTTATGTGTAGTTGATGCGACAAACTTAAAATTGCACCTCGGTTTGGTCATGGAAATGATCGATTTGGGTCGTCCAATTTTACTTGTCCTCAATATGATGGATGAAGCACGCCGTCGTGGCATGCAAATCAATACCCAAAAGCTGTCTCAGCGTTTGGGCGTTCCTGTTGTAGAAACCGTTGCTGTACGTAATGCGGGTATTGAAAACTTAATGGGTGCTTTGGATGCTGAAGGTTTCAGAAAACCAGATGCGTCATTAAGTGATACCAATCTTTCTGGAACTAACCACGAAAAAATTGAACAAATTTTAAAAGACGTGGTGGTGTTTGTTGATCATGAAGATAAACGCTCAGACTTCCTCGATAAAATTTTTCTACATCCAGTCTTTGGTTTAATTACCTTAGCGGTGATGATGTTTATTATCTTCCAAGCGGTGTTTGCATGGGCTGCGCCGTTTATGGACGGTATTGAAACCTTCTTCGGTTGGTTCGGTGAATTGGTTGGTGAACACATTTCACATCCACTCCTGAACAGCTTGGTGGTTGATGGGATCATTGCGGGTGCAGGTGGTGTGGTGGTGTTCTTGCCGCAGATTTTAATTTTATTCTTCTTTATTTTGGTTTTAGAAGAATCAGGTTATTTACCACGTGCAGCATTCTTGCTAGATAAGCTGATGTTTAAAGCCGGACTGAGTGGTCGTGCTTTTATTCCTCTGCTATCTAGTTTTGCCTGTGCTGTACCGGGCATTATGGCAACCCGGAGTATTCAAGACCCTCGAGATCGTCTGGTCACGATTTTAGTTGCGCCGTTGATGACGTGTTCGGCACGTTTACCGGTTTATGCCTTGCTGATCTCAGCATTTATTCCACAGCAAATGGTCTGGGGCATCTTTAACTTACAAGGCTTGGTGTTATTTGCATTATATGCAGCCGGGATTGTGAGTGCCTTAATTGTGGCAACAGTGCTGAAATTCTTCCAAAAAGATAAATCACAGCATGCCTTATTGATGGAACTTCCAAGCTACCGTTTCCCAGATATTAAGAGTGTTTGGATTGGTTTACTGGACCGTGCCAAGATTTTCTTGAAACGTGTCGGTGGCATCATTTTCGCTTTATCGATTTTGTTATGGTTCTTGTGTACTTTCCCGCAACCGCCAGAAGGCGCAACCTTGCCGGATATTGATTATTCATTGGCAGGTATGCTTGGGCATGTATTACAACCGATTTTTGCACCATTAGGTTTTAACTGGCAGATCTGTATTGCCTTAATTCCAGCGATGGCTGCACGTGAAGTCGTTGTGGCGGCATTGGGTACGGTGTATGCCTTGTCTGCAACAGATGACGATGCTATGTCTCAAGGTCTGGCAAATTTAATTAGTAGCGATGGGTCATTGGGTTGGTCATTGGCAACCGGTCTATCATTATTGGTGTGGTTTATTTATGCGCCACATTGCTTGGCGACACTGGCGACAGTTAAACGTGAAACTGGCTCCTTGAAGACGGTGAGTTTCATGACCATCTATTTATTTGGTTTGGCTTATTTAATGGCATTCATCACGTATCAAATTGCAACACGCTATTTTGGATAGTGAATCTTGAATGGCAAAAGCTGAACAAAGGAGAGAGACATGCTTGAATCAATAATTATTGCGGTATTGGTGATTTGGAGTGCTGTCGTGGTGTTTAAGAAGGTATTTCCAAAAACATCAAACTCAGTCTTCACAACTTTATCTGAGCACTGTGCAAACCGTGGTTGGAACAGTTTAGCCAAATGGTTAAAGCCCAAAATGGTCGCAGGCTGTGCAGGCGGTTGTGGATGTTCAGCTTCGGATAATCCATCTGCAAAAAAAGCTGAAGTACAAGCGGTGAAATGGAAATAAGCTCACCGTCAATTGCTTGAAGAAACCGCTCAAGATGGGCGGTTTTTTTACGAGCGGACACAAAAAAACTGCGAGAAAGTGAAAACATAAAAAGCATTCAAAACAGCAAAGTGCTAACATTTTGTCAGATTTAAAAACCGACCAAAAAATGGGGCGAAAATGTTAATACAGCGTGGTGGATTGAAGGTTGTTGCCGGATTAGGGATTTCTGGTGTTTCCGCAGTGAATTTCTTACATAGCCATGGCTACCGCGTTGCAGTCACCGATTCACGAGCAGTCCCACCGGGTCATGATCAAATTTCAAGTGATGTACAAACCAGTTTTGGTCAGTTGGATCAAGATTTATTACTCCAAGCAGAAGAAATTATTATCAGCCCGGGACTAGATCCAAAATTACCGCAAATTCAGGCGGCCATTGCAGCCAACATTCCTGTGGTTTCAGAAATTCAAATTTTACGTCGTGCGACGG
Source organism: Acinetobacter sp. YH12069 (assembly GCF_013419675.1). NCBI lineage: Bacteria > Pseudomonadati > Pseudomonadota > Gammaproteobacteria > Moraxellales > Moraxellaceae > Acinetobacter > Acinetobacter sp. YH12069. The sequence continues at coordinate 58,693 of NZ_VOZS01000017.1, forward strand.
ATAAGCCAATTGTCGCGATTACAGGTTCGAATGCGAAAAGTACCGTAACGACTTTATTTGGTCTTATGGCAGCAGATGCAGGCAAAAAAGTGGCAGTGGGTGGTAACCTGGGTCGTCCAGCTTTGGATCTCACCAAAGATGATCCAGAGCTTTATGTTTTAGAGCTTTCAAGTTTTCAATTAGAAACCACGTCGAACTTGGCAGCAGAAGTGGCTGTGGTGTTGAACATGAGTGAAGACCATTTGGACCGTCATGGCGATATGATGGGCTATCACACTGCGAAGCATCGTATTTTCCAAGCGGTGAAAAAAGTGGTGTATAACCGTGATGACTCATTAACACGTCCATTGGTTCCAGATATTACTCCAATGCAAAGCTTTGGCCTAAATGCTCCAGATATGAATCAGTTCGGTATTTTACGCGATACTGATGGCACAATTTGGTTGGCACGTGGTCGTGAGCGTTTACTGAAAAGTGCAGATATGTATATCCAAGGGACACATAATGTGGCAAACGCCTTGGCATGTTTAGCTTTGGGTGAAGCGATTGGTTTGCCACTAGCAGGCATGTTGGAAACCTTGAAAACCTTTAAAGGCTTAGAGCACCGCTGTGAATTTGTCAAAGAAGTGCATGGTGTTCGTTATTATAACGATTCTAAAGGTACCAATATAGGTGCGACTTTAGCTGCGATTGATGGCCTGGGTGCTGCGATTGAAGCCAAAGGCGGTAAAGTGGCGATTATTTTAGGTGGTCAAGGCAAAGGGCAGGACTTTACTGCGCTGCGTGATTCACTTTCAAAATATGCCAAAGTTGCGGTATTGATTGGTGAAGATCGTCCAATTATTGAAAAAGCGATTGAAGGGACAACCACGCTGATTCATGCTGAAAGTTTGAAACAAGCGGTTGAGCTGTGCCAACAAAATGCGGTAGTCAATGATGTGGTGTTATTGTCTCCAGCGTGCGCAAGTTTTGATATGTTTAAAGGCTACAGTGAGCGTGGACACCAATTTGTTGATTGTGTGAATGCACTCGTTTAAAAGAACGATAAGGAAAGTTGTATGGCTGGGTTGGCTCAGACGACCATAAATAGAATAAATGAAGTTGTAGAGCGTTGGCTTCCTCGGTTACCTGCCGAGGTCAACGTGCGCAATGTTCTGGTGTTCTGTGTTTTGGCATTGTTGTGTATTGGTTCGATCATGGTGGCATCTGCGTCGATGCCTTATGCAGAACGCATGCATGAAAATGCCTTCCATTACATTTCACGACACGGGATTTCGATTGCCGCTGCCGCCATGGCTGCGTATATCGCCTATAAAGTGCCGTTAAATGTGTGGTTTAACAACACCTTCTTTTTATGGATTGTGACCATTGTCCTGTTAGCTGCCGTTTTGGCGGTAGGTACTGAAGTCAATGGTTCTAAGCGTTGGATTCGGATCGCAGGTTTTACCTTACAGGCTTCGGAAGTCGCCAAAGTCATGATGGCGATATTTACCGCAGACTATGTGGTACGGCGTGCCGAAGAAGTCCGCAATAACATCAAGGGCTTGGTACGTTTGGCAGTGATTATGGCTGCAACTGTCGGTTTGGTCATGGCTGAGCCCGATTTAGGGGCGACGGTGGTGATTGCCTTAACCATGCTAGGGGTATTCTTCCTCGCAGGAGCACCGTTGATTCAGTTCGCAATTGCCTTTGGTGCGATCATCATGGCATTTGTGTTCTTGATTTTATTTGAACCCTACCGTTTAGAACGATTGATGTCGTTCTCAAATCCATGGAATGATCCACTAGGTGCAGGCTACCAGTTATCAAATGCATTAATGGCTTTTGGTCGCGGTGAATGGTTTGGTGTCGGATTAGGTCATAGTATTCAAAAAATGTCGTATTTACCTGAGGCACATACCGACTTCATGTTGGCGGTTTTGGGTGAAGAATTTGGCTTCTTTGGGATTTTGACCGTATTGACGCTTTCTTTTGTGATGTTGGTCTGCTGTATTCGCATTGGTCATCGTGCTTTACGTCATCAATACTTGCGTGCAGGCTACTTGGCTTATGGCATCAGTATTATCTTCTTGCTGCAAATTTTGGTGAATGCCGGCATGAACATGGGCATGCTTCCAACCAAGGGTTTGACCTTACCGTTTATTAGTTATGGGGGATCTTCTCTGATTATCTGTGCGGTTATGGTGAGTCTGATCTTAAAGATCGATGCGACGACCAAAGAAGTGAACCCAAGTAAAGAAGAATCAAGCTTCTAAATTGGTATCTCGTTGCGGATCGGGAGATGCATGGTGGAGGACACTGGCTGGCATCTCCGTTCCACAATGGAGACATTTGACCAAGCTCGCCTTGGCTTTAGAAAGGGGAATCAATGGAATAAAAAATAAAGAAAAATAATTACGTTGCTGTTTTAACTCATACTGAGTTCTGCTTCGGCAGACAGGGCAAGTAAATTGGCTCTTTTCAATGACTTTGGTTTTCGGACCAACTCCAAAAATAAAAAACATTAGGCTCTCCAATGGTCGATTGATCACTTTATTAAAGCATAATTCAATTGAAAATCGAGTGATTGGCTTAGATCAATATTTGGGTTTATTGATAGATTTGAGGCAATGCTGTGCCATGGGGAATATGTTGAATATCCCACTGCGCAATCGCCTGTTGCAGCATAATACGCGGCGTGTCTAAGTCGACTGGCGGTTGGTGTAGGGCCTGCAATGCTTGTTGCAATAAAGATGCTGCTTTTTTTAAATCAAGAGCTTGAGCCATATTCTGTTTTGACAGTTTTTGTCCCTGATTATTCATTGCCAATGGCAAGTGCATGTATTCAAGGCGTGGATAACCCAAAACCTGTCCGAGCCAAATTTGACGTTCGGTATTGTCTAATAGATCAGCCCCACGTACAACATGGGTCATCCCTTGTAGGTAGTCATCCACCACGACAGCAAGTTGATAATTGATAATGCCATCACGGCGTTTTAAGACGAAGTCGCCCAAATCTTGTTGCAGATTGGAGCAATGCGTCCCTTGTAAGCGGTCGGTAAAACAAATGTTCTGTGCATCGACTTTGATTCGAATGGCCTGATCCTGAAGGGGAAGGCCCAGATTGCGACATGTGCCTTGATAGATATGATTCGAACCAAGCATTTTTCGGGTGCATTGACAAGCATAGACCAAGCCTTGGGCATGCAAATGTGTAATGACCTGCTCATAGATTTCGAGGCGGTCTTTTTGGAAAATGATCTCGGCATCTGGTTCGAATTGAAATGCATCAATACAACGTAAGATGTGTTCTTCGCTGCCGGGAAATATACGTGGAATGTCGGTATCTTCGATACGAACCACCCATTGCCCCTGATGGGCACGGGCATCGCAGTAGCTTGCGACTGCTGTAATTAAAGAGCCAAAATGCAAAGGGCCGGTTGGCGATGGCGCAAACCGACCCACGTAATGCTCTGCAGCTTTCCCTCCCTTATCTAAAGGGAGGGCTAGAGAGGAATTACTCAACACAGAATTAACCGTTATTTTGCTTCTCTTTGATCTCTGCAAGTGTTTTGCAGTCGATACATAAAGTTGCTGTTGGACGTGCTTCTAGGCGACGTAAGCCAATTTCGATACCACACGTTTCACAGAAGCCGTAGTCATCATTTTTGATCGCTTCAATTGATTGTTCAATTTTACGGATCAGTTTACGTTCACGGTCACGTGTACGAAGTTCAATCGCAAATTCTTCTTCTTGCGTTGCACGGTCGTTCACATCTGGAAGCGCAGTATTTTCGTCTTGCATGGTATTCAAAGTACGGTCTACTTCTGACATTAACTCAGCTTTCCACGCCAATAAGATGTGGCGGAAATGCTCAAGTTGCCCTTCAGACATGTATTCTTCATTCTTTTTAGGCTGATAAGGTTCAATACCAAATAAGCTTGCAGTAGAACCACCTTCAGTCGCCTTTGGCTTTGATTTGCGCACGCGTTTGGTAGACTTTTCGTCTACTACATCAGTTTGTTCGTCTAAGACTTGATTTTGGTTGTCATTCGCCATATAGGGCATTCCTCATCATATGCATATATCTATACGCAAAAAATATGGTGATATGCAAGTTTTTTATCCACCCAACACAGAGTTTCCTTCTGTGGGGGTCGTCATCATATAGACTTTTTCTGCTTATTGATAGTCTTTGATGTTTGGATTCTAACTATCACTTTTCCTTTAGAAGCCATAAAGTAAAGCAAAAAAATCAAATTGAAAAGTTAATAACCTGAAATTTCAACATTAATTTGAGGTTGTTTTAATTTGACCCGAACAACTTCAGTTTTAAATTCACCATTATCATTCAGATAGAGTGCACGATACCCTGGTAAAGCCTCATCTAAGGCAAAATTTTCACTATGCGGTTTGAACTGAACACTGGTCGAAGGCGTCGATAAAAACTGAATATTGCGCCATTGATTAGACGAGTCTTGATGTACGTGTCCGCATAGTACAATTTTGACATTGTCATGGCGTGAAAGCACATCTATGAGATGTTCAGCGTTCTTTAGTTTATGCTGATCTATCCAATGCGATTGCATGGCAAAAGGGTGGTGGTGGCATGCCACAATGATGTGTTGCTGTGGGTGTGCTGTGAGTAACTGATCTAATTGTTCCAACTGCTGTTGTGATACCCAACCATCCACTTTTCCTTTAACCGCACTGTTCAGTAAAATCAGACACCAATTGCCTAATGCGATGCAGTGAGCACGATCTTCCTGTTGATGAAATGGGAAGCAAGACGTTTCGTCATGGTTCCCCGGAATCTGATAAAACGGAAACGGCTGCTGTTGCATATATTCGAGATAACGCGCATAGGTACGCTCTACCGGCACTTGTGCAAGATCGCCGGTATGGACAAGCGTATCGATGTGATGATGGTTCAACTGAATTTGTTGAATCACATCGTGAAAACTCTGCTCTGGATTCATGCGGACAAATTCAAGATCTTCCTGATCCATTAAATGTGTGTCCGAGATCTGGATCAGTGTCCAGTCGTATTGTGGTGTATCCCTTAAAGTCATGTCCTTCCCCTTAGACATTCCTTGTAGTATGTATTTGTTGTTGTAACCATTGCAAGGCCATAATGACAGGTGCGTTTTTTAGCCGACCATTGGTTAATAATTCAGGAATATCAGCATAGTTTAAGATATGCAATTGAATATTTTCTCCTTCATCAGGCATGCCAAAGACTCCTCCATGTTCAGGCAGTTCAGCTTCAGCACTATAAAGGTGGAATAATTCCGCGCAGGCACCCGCAGAGGGATAAAAACTAAATAAATGCTGTAGTGCATCTAATTCACAGCCTGATTCTTCCAAACTTTCACGGCGGATGCAGCTTTCAGCGGATTCATCACCATCGAGCACGCCGGCAATAATCTCTAGTTGCCATGGCGAAGTTTCATCATCAATCGCCCCAATGCGGAATTGTTCAATTAAGGCAAATTTTTGTTGTTGATGACTATAGATCAGCACACCTGCTGCTTCAGGACGATGAATCAATTCACGCTGAATGGTTGGAATCATGCTGTCTTGATGGAATAAGCGGTGTCGAAGCTGAACTTTTTCAACTTGAATAAAGCCTTTATAAAGATGTTCACGCCCTTCAATGCTGTAATCTTTTTTGTTATATGTGGCCTGTTTAATAATATTCATAAGCGCTAATTAGGATGAAATCTTCCATTTCATCCTAACCGAGATTTTGTTGAATACAAAAGATTTTTTTTAAGCTTTACACTTTATGGTACAACTTTTGACCATGTTCATGATAGGCCGCTTTCATGCTTTGTAAACCTGTCTCAATTTCAGGATTAGATTCTGAAGAAAGCTGCATATCTTGCTGATTTTTTGCATAATCTCTCACATTTTGTGTGATTTTCATCGAGCAAAATTTAGGTCCACACATTGAACAAAAATGGGCTGATTTATGTGCTTCTTTCGGCATAGTTTCATCATGCATGCTACGCGCTGTATCAGGGTCTAAGCTCAGATTAAATTGGTCTTCCCAGCGGAATTCAAAGCGTGCTTTGGATAATGCATTATCACGAGCCTGCGCACCGGGATGACCTTTGGCAAGGTCTGCGGCATGGGCTGCAATTTTGTAGGTGATAATGCCATCTTTGACGTCTTTTTTATCTGGTAGACCAAGGTGCTCTTTCGGGGTCACATAACACAGCATCGCGGTGCCGTACCAACCAATCATTGCTGCACCTATCGCAGAGGTAATGTGGTCATAGCCCGGGGCAATATCGGTGGTGAGTGGTCCAAGGGTATAGAAAGGCGCTTCTTTGCATACCTCGAGCTGTAGATCCATATTTTCTTTGATCATATGCATTGGGACATGGCCCGGGCCTTCAATCATGACTTGTACATCATGTTCCCATGCACGGTGAGTCAATTCACCTAAGGTGCGTAATTCACTAAATTGAGCTTCATCGTTGGCATCTTGAATACACCCTGGACGTAAACCATCACCTAAACTGAATGACACATCATAGGCTTTCATGATTTCGCAGATTTCATCAAAATGCGTATACAGGAAGTTTTCTTCATGATGCGCTAAGCACCACTGCGCCATGATGGATCCGCCACGTGACACAATACCTGTTAAACGGTTGGCGGTGAGTGGAACATAACGAAGCAGTACGCCTGCATGGATGGTAAAGTAATCGACACCTTGCTCGGCTTGTTCAATCAGTGTGTCTTTGAAAATTTCCCAGGTTAAGTCCTCTGCGACACCATCAACTTTTTCTAAAGCTTGGTAAATTGGCACGGTGCCAATCGGTACAGGGGAGTTGCGAATAATCCATTCGCGGGTTTCATGGATATTTTTACCTGTCGATAAATCCATGATGGTGTCAGCGCCCCAACGAGTTGCCCAAGTCATTTTTGCCACTTCTTCATCGATGCTTGAACCAAGTGCTGAGTTACCAATGTTGGCATTGATTTTCACCAAGAAGTTACGACCAATAATCATCGGTTCACATTCAGGGTGGTTAATGTTGGCAGGGATAATGGCACGACCTTCAGCCACTTCTTGACGTACAAATTCTGGGGTGATTTCAGTTAAATTGCGTGCGCCAAAATTTTGACCGGCATGTTGGCGCATATCAACACCTTCACGCTGGCGCTGATTTTCACGAATCGCAATGTATTCCATTTCAGGGGTGATGATGCCTTGTTTGGCATAGTGCATTTGAGACACATTGTGTCCACGACGAGCGCGACGGGGTTTTGAAATATGCGCAAAACGAATCTCTGCAGTACGAATATCTCGAAGACGCTCTTGTCCAAATTTTGAAGTTAAGGTATCGAGTATTTCCGTATCATTTCGTGACTCAATCCAAGATTCACGGACATTGGGTAGACCTTGATTTAGGTCAATTTGAATATTGGGGTCAGTATAAGCACCAGAGGTGTCATAGACCATGATCGGCAGATTTTTTTCTCCACCCAGACCTGTAGGCGTATCTGTAAGGCTAATTTCACGCATTGGTACGCGAATATCAGGACGTGAGCCTTGGATATAGACTTTTTTTGACGCGGGGAGAATACGGGTGAGATCTTTAGCATCTTGTTCATGTTGAGCAGCGCGATCTGAAGCGGTGAGATTCGTTAATTGGTTCATTGCAATGATCCTTATGAATGACATCAACGAATCAAGCACGACCAAAAACGTGGCAGTTTATCTGATGGGTTCACCTGAAAATAAAGGCGTAAAACCAAGAGATAAGAAGGGCTTAAGTTTTTAGATGGCTTGATTCCTACGCAGGTATTAACCTGATCAGGTTCAACGGTACTCATCCTTAAATTTAGCGAACTAAATTTAGATGATCTCAGCAGGAAATTACCTGCGCTCCGTCAAGCTTTGTGCGGATATTAGCATGAAGGCTGTTTTAAAACAGTGTTATTTTTCATCGATTTTGCAGTGCAGAATTTTAGGCAGGCCCGTGTGCAATTGAACTTGCATTGGCTAAGTAGAGGACTGATTTACACAGATGGCGTCACTAAAACAGTCTTTCTTATAATGCGGATCAGGATTGCGGACACCAATTAAATTCAACAGCTGCGCTTCTGATCGCTGAGTAGACGCAGCAGTATTTTGATCTAATAATTTTAAAAATAAACGCGCCTGATCTGCCAATGTGGAGTTTTTTAATTGAGCCAGGCGTTCAATTTCTTCCAAAGAACTGGCTTGAATACTGAGGCGGTCTGAAAAATCATTGGAAACTGGACTATGTGCTGAACCAATAAATAACAACTGGCTATATTGATATAGCAATTGTTGTGCATCTTTTTTGTAGGGGCTATCTGGATATTGTTTGAGATAGTCTTCCCAAAAAATTGCACGTGTAGCAATCTCTTGCGGCTCAATGGCTAAACTTTGTTGCAACAAGGCAGGTTGTGCATTTTGTTCAGCCAGTTTTTCAATAAAGACTTGCTCAGATTCTTCCATATACGGCGCAAAAATTTTGGCTAAATATTCAGGACTGCGGCGATAGCGTAACTGTCCTTCACCTGCATCGAACAATTCCACATAGGCTTGGCCTTTATGTTTCAGTAAATACTGATCGCGGGCAGTGAGCTGCTCATAATGATTTTGTTGAATGGTGGGATGCTGAGCCATATCAAAGGCAAATTGTTCGAACGCCATTTGCTGTTGAGCCGTACGTTCAACATGTAAAAAGTTGCGATACATTTGATTGGACAAACGCAGTAATTTTTTTTGTTCGTCCGCTTTTAACAGCGGCAAGCAGACTTTGAGATCTTGGTTGATTTGTTCTAAAGCGAAAGTTGTTCGTTGATCGTCTATTTCCAGCATGTTTTTTTCAAGTTTTTTGCACAGCAAAGACAAATCGACTGCTTCTTTTTGAACAGTCTTATTGTTGGAAAACTCTGGTGCAGGTTGTGGTTCAGGCTGTTGTTGGCATCCATTCAACATACTGAAACATAAAAACATTGCACTAAACTTTACAGGCAGCTGAAAAAAATTTGACACAGGAACTCGATGCGCTATAGAAGTGGTATTGTCCGATGGAATGTCGACTATTCTATAGATGAAACACGTGCAATATGTGTACTATTGTACAGTTCTTTGTTATAGCGTTGTGAGTAATGTCCGAAAACGACTGAAATTATCTGATTTTGTCGCATTTGATATAAAAAATTAATAAAAATCATACGGAAATTTGTAAGGATATGATTAGTATCTGCTTAGTTTTAGGCTTGAATATTCAATCTCGGGTATTTGAATATTAGGAATTTACAAAAAAAATGAACAAAAAAGTTGTGGTGGGTCTTTGTTTGCTTTTCACGAGTCAATGGGCGTGTGCGCTAGACCTTGTGCAAGCTTATGAACGTGCAAAACAGGAAGACCCCAATTGGCAAGCCAATAAACTACAATATGAAGCAGATAAGTTGAATTTGGGGATTGCCAATGGGAACTTACTCCCGACGGTAACAATCTCCGGAAATGTGACCCGAAAAAATCAAAATTCCAACCAAAGCGGTGCTCAAGCTGGGCTGATCATGCCAGACAGCACGACAACAAGACAAATTGCGCTCACTGCTCGTCAGCCCATTTTTCGTTGGGATGCATGGGAAGGGCTGAAGCAAGTTAAGACCTCGATTAATTTAAGTGAAATTAATCTGCTGATTCAAAAACAAGATCATATTTTAAATGTCTCAGAAGCTTATTTTAATGTCCTACGTCAGCAAGCTTTAACGGTTGCAAACTTACAAGAAGAACAGGCGCTATCTGAACAGCTGCGTATGATGAATGGCAACTTAAAAGAAGGTTTGGTGGCAAAAAGTGATGTTAGTGAAGCCAATGCACAATATCAAAATGCACGGGCTAACCGCATGGCGACCAATGTTCAATTGGTTTTGGCGCAGGAACAATTACAACAGTTGATTGGACCATATCGAGAAAATTTGGCGGTGTTACGTGAAGATTTTCAGTTTGAAAAACCGATTCCAAACAATGTACAAGCGTGGGAAGAGCTGGCTCAGGGACAGAATCTAGGCATTTTACAAGCGCGTATGCAACAACGTTATGCGGAAGATGGTAAACGTGTCGAAAAGGCCGCCTTATATCCTCAGATCGAAGCGGTAGGGACCTATGGTTATAACAAGCAAAGTCCACAATCCATCATGTCACAAGATGGTCAATTTGATCAGGTGGGGATTGAAATGAACTGGAATGTGTTTAATGGCGGACGGACGCAGAAATCCATTAAGCAAGCAGCGATCAATGTTGAAAAAAGCCAAGCACAGGTGGATGCAGCGATTCGAAAAGCACAAACCGATGTAAAAAAATCTTATATGCAAGTCGAAACGGATCAAAGTAAATTACAGGCACGTAAAGCCGCGATGGATTCTTCCGCGCAAGTGTCGTTGGCCTCACAAGCCCAGTATCAGGAAGGTCTGAAAACCATGGTTGATGTGCTACTGGCACAGCGTAATGCCTTTTCAGCCCGTCAAGATTATTTAAATTCCAAGTACGATTATTTAATACATGTACTGCAACTCAAAGCCTCCGTTGGGAAATTAACGGAAGCTGATTTAGTGGAAATGAATGCGTGGTTGGTCGATCAAAAAAATCAGCCTTCGATCCTACTAAAGAAATAATCCATGGTCATAAAAGTTTCACAATCAATATGCTTTAATATGGCACTAAAATCTGCCGATTCACGTTGTAGTGGAGACTCGCTTTGCCTAATAATCCTGTTTTAAATCATCACATTTCTTCGCAATTCAATGAAGAGTTGCAGGATGTGCATACCAAATTTATGACCATGGGTGGTTTGGTGGAGCAACAGGTTGCAAATGCCATTCATGCCTTATTGGATACGGATGCAACAATGGCGATTGATGTTCAATTTCAAGACAATACGGTGAACCGTATGGAAACTGAAATTGATGAAGCGCTTACCCTGATTTTGGCGCGCCGTCATCCTGCTGCGATTGATCTACGCATGGTGATTGCGATGTCGAAAGCCAACACCGATTTAGAACGGATTGGTGATGAAGCGGCAAAAATTGCCCGTATTGCACAAAGCTTGTGTGAAGAGGGTGGTTCACCGCGTGGTTATATGGAAACACGGCATATTGGCAACCAAGTCCGGGTGATGATTCATGATGCGCTCGATGCCTTTGCACGTTTGGATGTAGATCAGGCTTTACGTGTTCTTTTGGCCGATGCTGATATTGACCGCGAGTACCAATCGGCAACCCGTACCCTCATGACGTATATGATAGAAGATCCACGGCACATTACTCGGGTCATGAATGTACTTTGGGTGCTGCGTTCACTTGAACGTATTGGTGACCATGCTCGAAATATCTCTGAACAAGTGATTTATATGGTGAAAGGTCTAGATGTCCGTCACACCAGTGTTGAAGAAATTGAGCAAAAAGTTCAGCGTTAATTGATAAAAACCAATATGAACGAAGCCCATCACACGATGGGCTTTTTTTTGTCTAAAATTAACTATGTGTTTCTTCGTCTTCTTCAAAAGTACGGGCAATTTTGTCAATATTTAAACTTTTCGCCATCGCATCGAAGATTTGCTTATAAGCACCTTCTTGATGGTACAAATCATGATGCTCCCCGTGTTCTACGATTTGTCCGTCTTTCATCACATAGGTGTAATCAGCATCGATAATTTGCGACAAACTATGCGAAATCATGATGACTGTACGCCCTTGCTTAATTTGATCCAGACTATTTTTAATTTGTTCAGCAGCGATCGCATCTAAACTAGCCGTCGGTTCGTCCAAGAAAATAATCGGCGGATTTTTCAAGAACATGCGTGCCAAGGCAATGCGCTGTTGCTGTCCACCTGAGAGCAGTAAAGCATCGGCTTCATAGGCATGCGGAAGTTTTAAGATCTGATCATGGATCGAGGCTTTCCGTGCTGCATCGAAGACTTCTTGCTCTGTAGCTGTACTTTTGCCATAGCGAATATTTTCAAAAATTGAACCTGGGAAAATATGATTTTTTTGCAATACCAAACCAATATTTTCACGTAAATACTGTGTATCAATCTGTTCTAAATCGATGCCATCGAGTTTGATATTGCCCGCTTGAGGATGATAAAACTTATCCAGTAAGCTAATTAATGTCGATTTTCCAGCCCCAGATAAACCAACCAAGGCGGTGATTTTGTTCGGTTGGATGGTCATGTTGATGCGGTGCAATGCCTGAAAGCCATTGGGATAGCTAAAGTCGACATTGCTCAATTCAAATTGACCTTGAATCGGAGGCTGGGCAGTGCCACTGGTTTCAATTTCATGATCCGCTTCTAAGATGTTAAAGAAGCTTTCCGAATAAATCATCGCAGAGTTAATTTCATCATAGATACGATGCAGCGAGCGAATCGGGGCAGAGACATTATTAAATAACAACACGTGATACATAATCATCCCGATACTCATTTGCCCATCCAAAACAAAATAGGCTGTCAGAATGATGATCAGTACCACACCGACCTGTTCAATAAAGGTTTTGAGTCCGTCAAAGATATAACTGGTTTGCCGTGTCTGCATCTGGTTTTCAGTCAGTGACTTTTGCAGATTTAATTGCTTTTTCGATTCGACGGCTTCTTTGTTAAAAGATTTAATGACCGTTATCGAATTGATAATACTCAGAATACCCTGATTTTTCTTTTCAAAATTATCGCGTAGGGCACGGCGTTTGCCTGCCAGTTTTTGTGATTGTTTGAAAGTTAGCCAAAAATAAATCGGCACGATAATTGTGGCCACCACGCCAACCCAAACATTGGCATAATACATTAAGCCCAGTGCAATAATCGCACTGGTAAAAAGCGGTAAAATATCAATAAAAAAGATTTGAACTAGTCGTGTGAGCGAGCTGACACCCCGATCAATTCGAGTTTGGAGCTTACCTGCTTGGTTGTCTTGTTGATCGAAGAATGCCAATCGATAGGTGATAAATTTTTCAATAATGCCTTGGGACAAATCCTGAGAAATTAAAATACGTAACTTTTCACCAAACGATTTTTGTCCAAATTGCACGATGGCATTGATGACTTCTTTTCCCAGTAAAACTACGGTGATGGTGATTAATATATGCCAACCATTGGCTAGACCGAGGCCTTGCTGTAAAAGCTGATTGATGCTGTCTACGGCATATTTGAGTGTCAGGGCATTCACCTGTGCCGTGAGTGAGCCAATTAAGGTCAAGATCAGCGTCACGACCACCAGCCAGCGGTATGGCTGTACGAATGGACGTAATTTTTGGAAAAGCTGCCACAGGTTCATAAGCAATTATTTTTATTGTGAATATGAGCTTTAGTCTAAGACTGAAAATTCTATGCGACAAGTAATGACAATGTTTTGATTTGTGACGAGAGTTTTTCGGCTAAGATATTTTTTAAATGTGCTCACGACATCAGCATCACGCTGCTGTGCCAAACAGTGTTGAGTTGAACCGATGAATTTTGAATTATTTACGCCTGAACCGCATGCAAATCTGTTGCCCTATGATGGTGAAGTTGAAGATTATGGATTGATCTTCAATGCTGAAGACAGTGAAAAATATTTACGCTATTTCCTCACGCAGTTGGCTTGGCAGCATGATGAAGTCATTTTGCATGGACAGTATTTTCAAACGGAACGAAAAGTGGTTTGGTATGGAGATGCTCATTATGAGTATCACTATTCAGGCATGCAAAAGCAGGCATTGATCTGGAATCCGGCTTTACTGCGCTTAAAGAAATATATTAGATCTCTTTCATAAATCAAAAAACGATCTTCTTTTTGGTTAATATTTGCACTCCGGATTTCTTAGCATTCGTGCATAATCTGCGGATGAAATACATCGATTCAAACAAGCTTTCTGATCCTCAGTTCAAGCGATACACAGGCATCTCATGGTCAACTTTCTATTTGATGGTTGA